>NZ_JBSHFH010000067.1:0-34833 GCF_053617235.1 Streptomyces sp. NPDC055749
GGCTGAGGAACAGCCCGGCCGGCGAACGAACAACCACGGCGCCTACGCGCCGAGCAGCACCCGCACCCGGTCCGCCCCCACCGCGAGCAGCAGCGTGGGCAGTCGCGGACCGGTGTCGCGGCTGACCAGCAGCCGGTACAGCAGGGCGAAGAACGACCGCTGGGCCACCTTCAGCTCCGGCGTCGGCTTGGCATCCGCGTCGAGTCCGGCCAGCACCTTCGGTACGCCGTAGACGAGCGTGGTCAGCCCGTCGAGCGACCAGTGCGAGTCCAGCCCTTCCAGGAGGAGCCGCAGCGACTCGCGTCCCTGCTCGTCGAGCGAGCCGAGGAGTTCCTTGTCCGGCTCGTCGCGGACGATGGTCCGTGCCTCGGCCGGGACCTGGCTGGTGATCCAGTTCTCGGCGCGGTCGAGACGGGGACGCGCCTCGTCGAGCGTGGTCAGCGGGTTCTCCGGGTCCAGCTCGCTGAGGATGCGCAGTGTCTGGTCCTCGGCCCCGGCCGTGATGTCGGCGACCGAGGCGAGCGTGCGGTACGGCAGCGGGCGCGGCGTACGGGGCAGTTCCCCGGCGGCCGTACCGATCGCCCTGGCGTACGCCGCTGCGTCGGCCGGCAGCACGGAGCCGTCGGCGACCTTGCGGGCCAGCGAGTCCCACTCGTCGTACAGCCGCTGGATCTCCTGGTCGAAGGCGATCTTGAAGGACTGGTTGGGCTTGCGGCGCGCGTACAGCCAGCGCAGCAGCGGCGCCTCCATGATCTTCAGCGCGTCGGCGGGCGTGGGTACGCCGCCCTTGCTGGAGGACATCTTCGCCATGCCGGAGATGCCGACGAACGCGTACATCGGTCCGATCGGCTGCACGCCGTCGAAGATCTCGCGGACGATCTGGCCGCCGACGACGAACGAGGAGCCGGGCGAGGAGTGGTCCACGCCGCTCGGCTCGAAGATCACGCCTTCGAACGCCCAGCGCATCGGCCAGTCGACCTTCCAGACCAGCTTGCCGCGGTTGAACTCGCTGAGCCGGATGGTCTCGGCGAAGCCGCAGGCGGAGCAGGTGTAGTTCAGCTCGGTGCTGTCGTCGTCGTACGAGGTGACGACGGTGAGGTCCTTCTCGCAGTTGCCGCAGTAGGGCTTGTACGGGAAGTAGCCGGCGGTGTTGCCGCTGCCGTCGTCCTCGTCCGCGGCGCCGGAGCCCTCGGCGGCCTCGAGCTCGGCCTCGTCGACCTTCTTCTGCTGCTGAGGCTTCTTGCCGCCCTTAACACCGCCCGCCGCGCCCGGGTCCTTCTTCGTCCGGTAGCGGTCCAGAACCCCGTCGATGTCGCCGCGGTGCTTCATGGCGTGCAGGATCTGCTCGCGGTAGGTGCCCGCCAGGTACTGCTCCGTCTGGCTGATCGCGTCGTACTCGACACCGAGCTCGTCGAGCGCCTCGGTCATGGCGGCCTTGAAGTGCTCCGCCCAGTTCGCGTACACCGATCCGGCCGGGGCGGGCACCGAGGTCAGCGGCTTGCCGATGTGCTCGGCCCAGGTCTCGTCCACGCCCGGGACCCCGGCCGGCACCTTGCGGTAGCGGTCGTAGTCGTCCCAGGAGATCAGGTGCCGGACGGTGAGGCCCCGGCGGCGGATCTCGTCGGCGACCAGGTGCGGGGTCATGACCTCGCGGAGGTTGCCCAGGTGGATGGGGCCCGACGGGGACAGTCCGGAGGCGACGACGACCGGTTTGCCAGGCGCACGACGCTCCGATTCGGCGATGACATCGTCCGCGAAGCGGGAGACCCAGTCGGTCTCGGTGCTGGTCTGACTCTCGGCCACGGTCGGCACGTCCTTCTCTCGTGTAGATCCCGTCAGGGGGCACCGCCATTCTCCCAGCTACCCCCCGGAGCGCGAAAACGGCTTTACACAGCGTGGGATACTTGGGCGATCCCTTGTACCCCTACGGAAACGGCAGCCAGCTCATGGCCTCGGTCAATTCCCTCGCTTCCACGCTCCAGCAGCAGCTGGCGGACGCCCTGACGGCAGCACTGCCGGATGCCGGCACCGCGGACCCGCTGCTGCGCCGAAGCGACCGGGCCGACTTCCAGGCCAACGGCATCCTCGCGCTCGCCAAGAAGCTCAAGGGCAACCCGCGTGAGCTCGCCTCCCAGGTGACGGCCGCTCTTCCGGCGGGCGGCCTGATCAAGGACATCGAGGTCTCGGGCCCCGGCTTCCTCAACATCACGCTGACGGACAAGGCGATCATCGAGACGCTGGCCGCCCGCGCCGCGGACGGCGAGGGCCGCCTCGGCGTCCCGTACGCCGAGACCCCGGGCACGACGGTCATCGACTACGCCCAGCCGAACGTGGCGAAGGAGATGCACGTCGGTCACCTGCGGTCGGCGGTCATCGGTGACGCGATGGTGCAGATCCTGGAGTTCACCGGCGAGAACGTGGTCCGGCGCCACCACATCGGCGACTGGGGCACGCAGTTCGGCATGCTCATCCAGTATCTGATCGAGCACCCGCACGAGCTGGACCACCAGGGCGGCGCCGAGGACGGCGAAGCGGCCATGTCGTCGCTGAACCGTCTCTACAAGGCGTCGCGGGTGCTCTTCGACTCCGACGAGGAGTTCAAGGCCCGCTCCCGGGACCGGGTCGTCGCGCTCCAGGCCGGCGACGCGGAGACGCTCGCCATGTGGCAGCGCTTCGTCGACGAGTCGAAGATCTACTTCTACTCGGTCTTCGACAAGCTCGACATGGACATCCGCGACCCCGACGTCGTCGGCGAGTCCGGCTACAACGACATGCTTGAGGACACCTGCCGGATCCTGGAGGAGACGGGCGTCGCCGTCCGCTCCGAGGGTGCGCTGTGCGTGTTCTTCGACGACGTGAAGGGCCCCGACGGCAACAAGGTCCCGCTGATCGTCAAGAAGACGAACGGCGGCTACGGCTACGCGGCGACCGACCTCTCCGCGATCCGCGACCGGGTGCAGAACCTCAAGGCGAACAGCCTTGTGTACGTGGTGGACGTCCGGCAGTCCCTGCACTTCAAGATGGTCTTCGAGACGGCCCGCCGCGCGGGCTGGCTCAACGAGGACGTGAAGGCGCACCAGCTGGCGTTCGGCACGGTGCTCGGCAAGGACGGCAAGCCGTTCAAGACCCGTGAGGGTGTGACGGTCCGGCTGGTGGACCTGCTGGACGAGGCGATCGACCGGGCGACGGCCGTCGTGCGCGAGAAGGCCGAGAAGGTGGGCCTGAGCGAGCAGGAGATCGTCGAGAACGGCGAGTACGTCGGTATCGGCGCGGTGAAGTACGCCGACCTCTCCACGTCCGCCGTCCGGGACTACAAGTTCGACCTGGACCAGATGGTGTCGCTGAACGGCGACACGTCGGTGTACCTCCAGTACGCGTACGCGCGTATCCGCTCCATCCTGCGGAAGGCCGGCGACGCGAAGCCGGTCGCGCACCCGGAGCTGGAGCTCGCCCCGGCCGAGCGGGCGCTGGGCCTGCACCTGGACCAGTTCGGCGAGGTCCTGTCGGAGGTGGCCGCCGGTTACGAGCCGCACAAGCTGGCCGCGTACCTCTACCAGCTGGCTTCGCTCTACACGACGTTCTACGACCAGTGCCACGTGCTGAGCGAGGACAACCCGGCCGAGGTGGTCGAGAACCGGCTCTTCCTCTGCGACGTGACCGCCCGCACCCTGCACCAGGGCATGGCACTGCTCGGCATCCGGACGCCCGAGCGTCTCTGAGCGCTCACGCTGTTCCAAAGCTGAGGCCCCGCACGATACGTGCGGGGCCTTCGCCATGCAGCCATGTACGGACGGCTACTACTGCGGCTGCCCCAGCCCCCAGCCGGACACATCTGCCAGCCGTCCGCGCCACAGCGGCATCGATACGGAGTTCACGGCGCCGACCACCAGCGTCGCGTTCCGCAGGTGAATCCACCGCGGCAGCTGGGATTCGTCCTCGTCCCGGAGTGCCCGGAGTTCCTTGATCCCTTGGTCCACCGTCTCGGGAAACTCGGCGATCAGGTTCGCCGCGTCGCCCGCCACCCGGCGCAGGCTCTTCGCCCAGTCCGCCTTCCACGCCTCGTGGCCGATGATCTCTCCGTACAGCACCCCGCTGGGGACGTTGAGCGTGATCGGCAGGCTCGCCCGCAGCTCACGGTCGAGCAGTTGGATCAGCAGTTGGAGCTGGAGGTCGGGGACCGGTTCGGTGATCACCGATGCCGAGTCCTGCGATGTCCCGGCGAGCTCGCTCATGGATATCCCTTCAACACGAGAGCATTGTCTACGTCACAGGTACCGGCGTATCGGCACGACCGCGATCTCACGCGCCCGCTGCACCCACGACCTGCGCTTCCACCGGCCCGGCCGGATCAGCTCGCTCCGCTGCAGGTCGTCGTCGAAATGACCGTCCAGCGTGGCGGTGAGTTCCGGATCCAGCACGGCCAGCATGACTTCTTCGTCGTGGTCGAGCGAGCGCCTGTTGAAGTTGGTCGAGCCGATCAGCGAGGCGACGTTGTCGACCGTCATCACCTTGGCGTGCATCATCGTCGGCTGGTACTGGAAGATCTTCACCCCGCAGGCGGTGAGTTCCTCGTAGTGGTTCTGCCCGGCGAGCTGGCAGACCCGCTTGTCGGTGTGCGGCCCCGGCAGCAGGATCTCCACCGTGACTCCGCGCCGCGCGGCCGCGCAGAGCAGTTCGATGAAGTACGTATCGGGTGCGAAGTAGGCGGTGCAGATCCGCACGCGCTCCTCGGCGGACTCCAGCATGACCCGGAACAGGGTCTGCATGTCCTGCCACCCGAAACTGGCCGAACCCCGCACCACCTGGACCACCGCGTCACCTTGCCGCGGATGGTCGACGAACCGGTCGTGCTCGTCGAAGAGCTCCTCGTGGCACTCGGCCCAGTTCTGGGCGAACGCGGCGGCCAGACCGTCCACGGCGGGACCGCGCAGCCGTACATGCGTATCTCGCCACTCGTTCTCGTCACGGGCATCGCCGCACCACTCCTCGGCGATCCCGACGCCGCCCGTGAAGGCCGTCGTCTCGTCGACGACGAGCACCTTCCGGTGGCAGCGGTGGTTCTGCTTGAACGGCGACAGGTACAGCGGTTTGCGGAACCACGCCACCTCCACCCCGGCCTCGCTCATCATGTCGAGCTGGCCCTGCTCTATGAGCCGGCTGCCGAACCCGTCCAGCAGCAGCCGCACCCGCACACCGGCGCGCGCACGGTCGGAGAGCGCCTCGGCGAAGTCGTTGGCTATGTCTCCGCGCCAGTACACGAACGTCATCATGTCCACGGTGTGCTCGGCGCCACGGATGGCGCCCAGCATCGCGGCGAAGATCGCATCGCCGTTACGGAACGGGACCAGCGCGTTGCCTTCGGACGCCCCGATGCCGATCAGCCGCTCCAGCCGCCGTCTCAAGCGCTGCGCACGCATCTCGAACACTGTGTCTTCGGTACTGCTGGACATGATCCACCTGTTCCGCACGAGAGGGCACGGCACAAGCCGCCGAGGGTCGCCGACTCTACATACCGTGTGCGGCGGGATCAGTCCCGGTAGTCCGGCGCCACCCGGTCCAGCAGGCGCAGCATGGCCGCCCACGCCAGTTCGTACGCCCCGTCGTCCTGGAAGTCCGCGTCGGCGTCGCCCGCGAGCTGGCGGGCGGTGTATTCGCAGGTCTCGGGAGAGGGCACCGTCAACGGAACGCCGCCGGCCTGCGCGGTGACCTGGATCTCGCAGGCCCTCTCCAGGTAGTACATGCGCAGGAACGCCTGGGCCGCGCTCTCACCCACGGTCAGCAGTCCGTGATTGCGCAGGATCAGCGCCGGGTGGGTGCCGATGTCGTCGACCAGGCGCTTCTGCTCATCGAGGTTGAGGGCGACGCCCTCGTAGTCGTGATAGCCGACGCGGTTGTAGAACTCCATCGACATCTGGTTGAGCGGCAGCAGCCCGTCGCGCTGCGCGGCCACGGCGCAGCCCGCCTTGGTGTGGGTGTGCAGGACGCAGTGGGCGTCCTCGCGCGCGGCGTGGATCGCGCTGTGGATCACGAAGCCCGCGGGGTTGACCGGGTACGGGGTGGGCTCGACCGGGTTCCCCGACAGGTCGATCTTGACCAGGTTGGAGGCGGTGATCTCCTCGAAGAGCAGGCCGTAGGGGTTGATGAGGAAGTGGTGGTCGGGCCCCGGCAGCCGCATCGAGATGTGCGTGAAGATCAGGTCGGTCATCCGGAAGTGCGCCACGAGCCGGTAGACGGCGGCGAGTTCACGGCGCAGCCGAACCTCTTCTTCGACCGATGCGTCGGTGGTCGGCAGTCCGGTCACGAGGAGGCTCCTTCGAGTTCGAGGGTCGGGTCGACCACGGGGGTCAGGGGTCGCCCGGTGCGGTACCAGGCGATGACGTTCTCGGCGGGTGCGCACACGTACGCCCGGAGCGAGGTGTCGGAGAGGTACGCACTGTGCGGGGAGAGCTGGATGCGCGGGTGGCTGCGCAACGGGTCGTCGAGCGCCGGGGGCTCGACCGGGAACACATCCAGGGCCGCACCCCTGAGCCGTCCGCCGTCCAGGGCGGCCAACAGGGCTGCGGCATCGACGAGTTCACCGCGGGCGACGTTCACGAGGTAGCTGCCCGGCCGCATCCGGCCGAGCAGTTCCGCGTCGACCATGCCGCGCGTCTGCTCGGTCAGCGGCGTGTGCAGCGAGAGTACGTCGGAGGCGGCGACCAGCTCGTCGAGACCGAGCCGCTCGACCCCGGGCGGCCACCCCGCCTCGTCGGCGTGCGGATCATAAGCGACCACGCGTCCGAAGACCGGGGCCGCGACCCGGGCCAGAACCCGCGCGATACGCCCGAATCCCAGCAGCCCGAGCGTCAGCTCACCGGCCCTGCGCGGGACTTCGGCGAACTCGGGGCTCCATCCGCCACCACGGACGGTGGCGTCGGCCTGGGGCAGCGCGCGCACCAGGCTGAGCGCACTTGCGAGCGCGTGCACGGCGACGTCCTCGGTCGCGGCATGGGGAAGGTTGCTCACCCACAGCCCACGCCGACGCGCCTCCGCCGTGTCGATCATGTCGAACCCGGCGGACATGGTGGCCAGCATCCGCAGCCCGGGGAGCCGGCCGAGGAGTGCGGCGTCCACCTGCGCGTAGCCGACGATCAGCGCGACGGCGTCGCGCGCCGCGTCCGCGATCGCCTCCGGATCACGGCTGCCGACGACCCGCGTGTCGAATCCCGCGTCGGCCAGCAGCCGCACACCGGGACCGATGTCGAGTTCCTCTGGGTCCGTGAACACCACCAGGGGCCGGCTCATCCCATCCTCCTCAAGACTCTCAAGCTCCTCAAAGCGCAACGCAATGATGATTCGTTCGCAACGATCGCCCAGAACTTACGTTTCATCCGGCAAACTTGTCCAGGGATGGTGATGCGATCGCCAGCATCGCACGCCCCGGTGGTCGAGAATGGGCCCCGTCCGGGCGCACCCGCCCCAGGCAACCGAACCAACCCGACCCGACCCGAGGGGAAGCACCCAGGTGGATCTGGACCACACCGATCTGGCCGTCGTCCGCGAACTGCAGACGGACGGCCGACTGACGTACGAGACGCTGGCGCAGCGCGTCGGACTCTCCCGCCCCGCCACCCGCGCCCGCGTGCAGCGCCTGCTCGCGGGCGGCGGCGTACGCGTGGTGGCCGTCGTGCATCCCGCGGTACGGGGCCTGACGGCCTCGGCCCACCTGTCGGTCGGCGTACGCGGCCCGGCCGAGCCGGTGGCCCGCACCATCGCCGCCATGCCACAGGCGCCGTTCGTCACGCTCACCGCGGGCGGCCACGCGATCATGACCGAGCTGCGCACCAAGGGACTGGCCGAGCTGGACCGGGCCATCGAAGCCATCCGCTCGCTGCCGGGTGTCGACGTGGTGGACCCGCTGATCTCCCTGGAGCACCTCAAGGACCCGTACCTGCCGGCGGACCGGCCCGAGGTGACCGAACTCGACGAGACGGACAGGCTGATACTGGACGAGCTGGAGCGCGACGGCCGGACGCCTTTCGCCGAGCTGGCCGAACGCGTGGGCCTCTCGCCCGGCGCCGCCCGCGCGCGCACGCTGCGCCTCCTGGACGGCGGCGTCGCCAAGGTGCTCGCCCTGGTGCGCCCCGAGCTGCTGGGGCTCGGCTTCCTCTGCGGATTCGCCGTACGCCTGGACGGCGAGCGGGACGCCGTCGCACGGAAGATCGCCGCCTGGGACCGGGTCGCCTTCCTCTCCGCCTGCATGGGGCGGGCGGAACTCGTCGGGACGATCAGCGCGGAATCCCTCCCCGCGGTGCGCACCACCCTGGAGGAGATGCGGGCCTGCGCAGGGGTACGAGCCGTGGAGAGCTGGGTCCACCTGGAGCTGGTCAAGGAGCGCTACGACCTGACGGAGACCACGACAGACGATACGTAAGCCAAACCCCACATCACATTCCGAAAAATTTGTGGACCGAGGGTCTAGGCAAGGCATCGTCCGCTGCATATCGTCCATGCGAACGAATCAACCGTCGCGATCCGCTCCGCGTACGGCCCCTTCATGGACGTCCCCAGGTCGAAAGCAGGCCCCCTCATGCACCACCCGCTCGACGACGCCGACCGCACACTCCTGGTGACCGGCGCAGCCGTCGCCGCCCCCGGCACCACCGAACGCGCCGAGGCACTGGCCGTCCGCGCCGGCCGTGTCGTCCACGTCGGCACCGCCGAAGACGCCCGCGCCGCACTCGGCGGCCGGGCCGACGAGGTCCTCGAACTCGACGGCGGCCTCGTCCACCCCGGATTCGTCGACGCCCACTGCCACCCCGTGATGTACGGACAGGCGCTCGCCTGGGTCGACTGCCGCCCCGAACGCGTACCGGACATCGAGACGCTCGTCGCCGTCCTCACCGACGCCGCCCGCGAACTGCCCGCCGGGGTCCCCGTGCGCGGCTTCGGCTACGAACACCGCCGCCTCGCCGAGCGCCGCCACCCCACCTGTCACGACCTCGACCGCGTCGCCACCGACCGCGAGGTGTACGTGATGAACGCCTCCGGCCACGGCGGCGTCGTCAACTCCCACACCCTGCGCACCTGCGGCGTCACCGCAGGCACCCCCGACCCCGAGGGCGGCAGCATCGGCCGCTCCCCCTCCGGCGAGCCCGACGGCCAGCTCTGGGACGCCGCCTGCGACCTGCTCACAGGCCCCGGCGGAGTGAAGATCGGCAACCACGGCCCGAACTTCCACCTCACCGAGCCCGAAGCGATCATGGCCGACCACCTCCAGCGCGCCCAGGAGGTCTTCCTCGCCGCCGGAGTCACCACCGTCGGCGACGCCCAGGCATCCCGCCGCGAGATGGAGACGTACCTGCGTGCCCGCGCCGACGGCACCCTGCGCATGCGCGTCTCCGCCTACCTCACCTCCGCGCTCCTGGACACCGCGCTCGACCTGGGCGTCGTGAACGGCTTCGGCGACGACCTGTTCCGCGTCCAGGGCGTCAAGTTCTACGCCGACGGCACGCTCGGCGGCTGGACCGCGTACTTCCCCGAGGGGTACGCAGCCGACTGCTGCCACCACGGGCAGCTCTACCACTCGGCCGAGGAGTACGCGGAGATCGTCGGCCGCGCCCACCGCGCCGGGCTCCAGACCGCGACCCATGCCCAGTCCCCGTACGCCATCGGCATGGTCCTCGACGCCATCGAGAAGGCCCAGGCCGACCGCGAGCGCCCCGACATGCGCCACCGGATCGAGCACTCGGGTCTCCCCACCGACGAGCAGATCGCGCGCATGGGCCGCCTCGGCGTCATCCCGGTGATGCAGCCCCAGCACCACCTGCGTACGGGCGACGGCACCCTCACGGCGGTCGGCGACCTCGGCCACCGCTACAACCCGGCAGGCACCTGCCTGGCCGCCGGTGTCCCCGTCGTCTTCAGCTCGGACGCCCCCGTCGCCCCGCCCGCCCCGCTGGAAGCCGTCTCGGCCGCCGCGACCCGGCGTACCGTCCTCGGCACCCTCCTCGGCGACGCCTCGCTGCGGATGCCCGTCGCGGACGGCCTGCGCGCGCACACCGAATCGGCCGCCCGCGCCCTGCACCGCGAACACGCCGTGGGCGCGCTGGCCCCCGGCATGCTCGCCGACTTCGCCGTCCTGGACAGCGACCCGCTCGACGCCGACCCGGCCGAACTCGCCTCCATCGGCGTACGCGAAACCTGGATCGGCGGCACCCGCGCCTGGTCCGCCCCCGGCCGCTGACCGCTGACCCTCCGCTCGTCCGTCCCCCGCCGCCCCTCCCGTCCCCGGAGGCCCCATGTCCAAGCAGGCCACCAAGCAGGCCACCACCAAGAAGAGCCCGTACAGAGCCGCCTTCGCGGCCCTGGCCGGCACCTCCATCGAGTGGTACGACTTCTACGCGTTCGCCACCGCCGCGGCGATCGTCTTCAACGACGTGTTCTTCCCGCCGGACATGTCGCCGTACCTACGGACCCTGTCCGCCTTCGCCACCTTCGCCATCGGCTTCCTGCTGCGCCCGCTCGGCGGCATCATCTTCGGACACATGGGTGACCGTGTCGGCCGCAAGAAGACCCTCGTCATCACCCTGGTGATGATGGGCGTCGCCTCCTTCGCGATCGGCCTTCTTCCCACGTACGCCCAGGTCGGCGCCCTCGCCCCGATCCTGCTGATCGTGCTGCGCCTGATCCAGGGCATCGCGATCGGCGGGGAGTGGGGAGGCGCGGTACTGATCGCCGTGGAGAACGCCCCGCCCGGCAAGGCCGCCTTCTTCGGATCGTTCGCCCAGCTCGGCTCGTCCGTCGGCGCCCTGCTCTCCACCGGCGCCTTCAGCCTGATGAGCCTCTTCGGCGACGAGGCGTTCAACGCCTGGGGCTGGCGCGTGCCCTTCCTGGCCTCCGCCGTGCTGGTCATCATCGGCCTCGTCGTCCGGGTCAAGCTGGAGGAGTCCCCGGTCATGGAGGAGGTGCACAAGGAACAGCAGGCGAAGGGCGAGACCAAGCTGCCTGTCGTGGAGGTCTTCCAGAAGGCATGGCGCACGGTCCTCATCGGCGTCTTCGCCCTGGCCACCGCGACCGGCGGCTACTACGTCGTAACGAGCTTCCTGCTCTCGTACGGCACCGGAGACCTCCACCTGTCGGAGTCGATGCTGCTCAACGGCCTCACCCTGGCGGCGTTCCTGGAACTCCTCGTCACACCGTGGCTGTCCTGGCTCGCCGACAAGGTGGGAGCGCACAAGGTGGTGATCGCCGGCCTGGTGGGCGTCATCGTGCTCTCGATCCCGCAGTTCATGGTGCTGGGCACCGGCAGCGTCGTCCTCATCTGGCTGATGATGCTGGCCATGCGCCTGGTGATGTCGGCGCTGTACGGGCCCATCGCGTCGATCCTCGTGGAGGGCTTCGCCCCGCACGTCCGCTACACCGGCATCTCCCTCTCCTACCAGATCTGCAACATGATCTTCGGCGGCCTCGCCCCCCTCGCCGCAGTCTCCCTCGCGGCGGCAGCGGGCGGCCACTACTGGCCCCCGGCGGTCATGCTGATGGTCATCTCGGCAGTCGGCATCGTCTGCACGGCACGCCTGCGCGCACTCGGAACCCCGTCCGCCACCGACCTGACACCGACCCCGGCCCGACAGGCGGTCCCGACCGCCCCGTAACCCCGTCGGGCCCTGCCCGAACTCGCACCACACAACCTTGCCCGGCTCGCGCTCGCCCACCCCCCAACGGTCGGCGAGCGCAGCCACGAGCAGGAGCCCCCGCCCGGACTCCCCGTCCGGCTCCCGCACCTCCGGCTCACCGTCACCGCTGTCGTGGACCTCGATCCGCAGCGCCCGGCCCTCCTCCCGCAGCAACAACCGCACTTGATACCCGCGCCCCGGCGGAACCCCGTGCACGAGCGCGTTGGTCGCCAGCTCGCTCACACAGAGCAGTACGTCGTCCAGCCGCCCCGCCCCGAACCCCCAGTCGACGGCCGCCGCTCGTACGAACTCCCGCGCTGCCGGGACCGATCGGCGCTCCCGCCGGTAGAACCGCTCGCGCAGCAGCGAGAGTTGCATCGTCTCGTTCATGAGACGAGAGTCACACTCTGTGACTACCGTGGAGCAGTACGTGCACCCGTACAGATTTCTTGTACGGGTCGCTCGTGCGTGAAGTACGGACGAGGGTGGGGAGTGGGGACCGTATGCACCCCAGAAAACGGCAGCGCAAGAACACGTCGGCGATGAAGCTCGTGGGCAAACTGGTCAGCGTGTTCCGCGTTGCGGCCGGACTGACGCAGGCACAGCTAGCGGACCGGGTGGGCCTCCAGGTGGAGACGATCGCCTCGATCGAGCAGGGCAGACGGGCACTGCTGCCGGATCTGGCACGCCAGTTGGACCGGCTGCTGGAGACGAAGGGGGCGCTGGAGACGGCGGTGGAGAACATGCCGGAGGTGGATCTGATCCCGGCGTGGGCGGAGCAGTACATGGACCTGGAGCGGGAAGCGCTGGCGCTTTCCTGGTACGACAACCAGGTCGTCCCCGGTCTTCTTCAGACGGAGGCGTACGCACGTGCGGTGTTCCGCAACCGGGTCCCGGTCTTCAGCGAGGAGAAGATCGAGGACCAGACCACAGGACGCCTGGAACGACAGGAAATCCTGCGACGCAGCGAGCCTCCGACCATCAGCTTCGTGATCTGGGAGCCGGTGGTACGACTTCAACTCGTCGACGACGAAGAGCATGCGGAGCAACTGCGCCACCTGCGCACGTGCGCTGCGCTCCCGGGCATCTGCCTCCAGGTGCTCCCCCTGCACCGTCGAACCCATGCGGGGCTCAACGGCCCATTCATTCTCCTTGAAACACCGGACTATCAGCACGTCGCCTACTCCGAGACGCAACGCGGCAGCATGCTCGTCTCCGACCGCGATGAGGTCAGCATCCTCTCCCAGAAATATGCGATGCTGCGAGCTCAGGCCCTCAACCCCGAAGACACTGTTGGCCTGTTGGACCAGCTGCTGGGAGAGCAATGAGCACCGCACGTGAGTGGTTCAAGTCCAGCTACAGCGGCGACGAGGGCGGCGCGTGCCTCGAAGTCGCCTACGACTGGCACAAGTCGAGTTACAGCGGCAGCGAAGGCGGCGCCTGCGTCGAGATCGCCGCCCACCCCACCGCAATCCACGTCCGGGACTCCAAGAACCCCGACGGCCCCACCCTCACCGTCGCACCCACCACCTGGTCCGCCTTCGCCGGATTCGCCGCAAACCGGAGGCTCGTCTGATGGCTGTCATCCACCACACCACAGTGACGCCCACCAAGCTGGAACTCCTCGTCTCCTGGCTGCCCGCGCAGCCCTGGTACCAAGGCAAGGGACAGCAGCCCGAACTGGCCAACACCGGCGGATTCCGGCTGGACGACCCGGAGGGCGAGGTGGGGATCGAATTCATGGTGGTCACCGACACCTCGGGGGAACACCCGGTCACGTACCAGGTGCCGTTCAGCTACCGGGGCGCACCGATCGAGGGCGCCGACGCGGCTCTCATCGGCACGTCCGAGCACGGCGTGCTGGGGAAGCGGTGGGTGTACGACGGGGCGCACGACCCGGTCCTCGTCGCCCAGCTGTTCGCGCTGATCGTCGGCGAGGCCGTGCCGCAGATGCAGAGCACGAGCGACGCCCCCGACCCGTCCGTCACCGGCTGGATCGCGGAGCCCCTCGCCGCTGCCACGTTCACGTCCACGACCGACGACCCGGACGGCACGGACATCCTCCTGGAGACAGCGGTGATCGGGCGTCAGCTCACCCTCCACATCAACCGCGTACTCCAGCCCGGCCAGGCCGCCAGCGGGCAGCCCCTGGGCCACGTCACAGCAGACGCACCCCTGCCCGACGGCACCAAGGCCCGCACGGTGTTCGCCCTCGTTCAGCCCCCCGCCGCATGATCTGACCCGTCAGTTGCCCTGCCCCTCCAGCGAATCCGAGATGTCCTCCCACTCGGCCGTGTCGGACCGGTATTCGTACACGGGCCGGTCCCTCATGCTGCTCGTACGGAACGGCTTGCCGTTGTCGTCGATGCGCACGGTCCCGCTCCGGCCCCCGCTGGACCATTCCAGCTCCAGGTACCAGGTCACGTCGTGGCTCTCCGTGTGCGCGTCGACGTGGAACACCTCCACGTCGGTGGAGCTCACCCGGTACGGAAAGTCCTTCGCCGGAACGACCCTGCCGGCGTCCGTACCGGCGACCGGCTGCGAGACGGGCTGACCGTCGTCCAGGTCGATATCGAACGTCTGCGGCGCGATGCCGCCCCCGCAGCCCTCCCCCATCGAGTACGCGGGCCAGTCGGTGGCCGCCGCCTGCGATACCACCCGGACATGGAGGGCGTTCAGAACGACCGCCTCCTGCGAAGCTCCCTGCAGGGTGAGTTCGAGCAGCATGTCTCCCCCGTCCACCCCGCCCAGTTGCGCCGCCCAGGCGCGCCTGGCCCTGTCCTGGACCTCGGGCGCCGGCGGCATGCCCTGGGGTTCCCGGTCGAGCAGGAAGTACTGCCCGCAGGGCCAGTCCCAGTTGTACGAACTGAGGGTGGCAGTCACCGGCACGCCCTGGGAGCCGGTCCCCTTCTCCGCCTTCCCGTCCTCCCCCTTGGGAGCGGCGGACCTCTTAGCCGTGGCGGAGGGTGTCGCGGAGCCGCTGGTCTTGGACGGCGAGGGTTTCGAAGGACTCGGTGACGGAGAGACGCTGCCGCTCCGGCTCGGCGTGGCCGGTGAGTTACTGCGGGGCGAGTCCATGCCCTCATCGTGCGTGCGGTCGCCCGTGTAGCTGCTGATCGCCAGCGCGGCTGGCACGGTGAGCGCCACCACCGCGACGGCCGCGAGCAGGACACGCAGCCGCTTGCCGGACGGCCGTCGCGGGGCGGGCGCGGCAGCGGAGGGCCGCGCATCCGGGGTCACATCGTCGGCCGCCGACTCCGGTGCCGGTGTGGGAGCCGGTTCTGATTCCGGTTCGACCGTCCCGACAGCCTCCGCCTTCCGAACGCCTCGCCGCTTCGCCTCGTCGGCCAGAATCCACTGCCGGTGCAACGCAACCAGTTCGTCCGACGTCGCACGGCACACGCGCGCGAAGCGTTCGACCGGCGCATAGTCGTGCGGGACCGCGTCACCGTTGCAGTACCGGTGAATCGTGGAGGTGCTCATGTGCAGCTTCTGGGCGAGCGCTCCGTAACTCAGCCCGGAGCGCTGTTTCAGCCCCCTGAGCAATGCCGCGAAGTCCTGGATCTCCGTGCCCACCCTGACCGTTCCCCTCTCCTACCCTCCCGGAACGACGTTCCAGGCAGGGGATGTCACCGCAGGTCAGAGGCCATATTTCCGTTCCGGCGTCCCGTACAGGCCGGCAACCGTTGCCACCGGCTTCGAGGGCCGGACACGATGTTGGAACACACCGCAGCAGCAGCCCTCCAAGGGCAAGCAGCGCGACTCGTGCACCCACCTCTGACCACACGTCATTGTCCAGTACACCCGTCAGCTGCCGGTGCGCCAAAGCGGCGCCCCACACTCCACGACACCTTCCGAACGGAAAAGACACCTCATGCGTAATCTTCAGCTCCGCCGCGCCGCCCGTACCTCTGCCCTCGGTGCCGTCGCACTGATCGCATCCCTGTCGCTGACGGCCTGCCAGGGCGACAACGAAGCGGCGTCCGGCGGCGGTTCCTCCGCTCCTGCCGGCTCCTCCTCCCAGAACCCGGCGGAGAGCACCGGCGCCTCCGACGACAAGGGCTCAGCGGCTCCGTCCACCGACCAGGGCGAGAACTCCGCCGGTTCGAGCACCATTTCGGAGCCGGACTCCGTCTCGGGCTCCGGTGACGAGACCTCCACGCCCCAGCCGAAGGCCGACGACAAGGTCACGGTGACCTGCACCGGAGCGAACACCAAGCTGACGATGACCGAGGTGCAGCGGCCGGTCAACCACATGCTGCTCACAATGACCAACACCGGCTCGAAGGCGTGCAACGCCTACTACTACCCCTACCTGCGGTTCGGTGACGCCCAGGCCGTTCCGAAGACCTTCGAGGAGAGCAAGCCCCAGGCGGTGGCGACCATCAACCCGGGCGAGTCCGTCTACACCGGCGTCATGACCTCGGCCGCCGACGGCAGCGGCACGAACGGCTACTCCACCAAGGACCTGGCCGTCAGCTTCCAGAACCGCGACGGCAACTCCGAGGGCACCGGCTCCGCGGTCAAGGTGCCGCTCGCCAAGAGCGTGTTCGTGGACGGCAGCCTGAGCGTCACCTACTGGCAGACGAGCATGGACGACGCGCTCATGTACTGAGCGGCGCCGACTGAGTACGACAGCTCATGCGGCGATCCCGGGCGCCGAGTTGACTCGTACACATGCCCGAAGACATGACGAACACCCGTCCCACGCGCGGCTGGATCGCGCCGCTGATCTCCACGGTCGTGACGCTTCCGCTCGCGTGCATCGCCCTGTTCTTCGGCGGGCTCTCGCCGATGGCCTGCGATTCCTGCATGGACGCCGAGGCCGACCGCTTCGACGCGAGTTTCGGCCCGGCGTGGACGGTGCTCCTCTGCGGCCTGGTGCTGGCACTGGCGGTGCTGCTGGCGAGCTGGGCGTTCAGCGTGCACAAGCCCCCGAAGGCTCTCGCCCTCGCCGTCATCGCACCCGCCACGGTGGTCGTCGCGTGGTTGACGTTCATGGCCCTCGTCGACTGGCCGTGAACCCCTGGTTCGGAAAAAAACGAGCGGCGACCGATGAGTTCCGCCATGATCCACTGTCTTAGATCATGATTGGTGCGCCGCACCCGATGAGATCCGATCAAGACACGAGATACCGAGGAACCTGAGATGCGTACCCTGATCAGCTCCGCCTTCATATCGCTCGACGGCGTCGTGGAGGGCCCGGGTGGCGAGCCCGGCTACCGGAACTCCGGATGGACCTTCAAGGACGTCGAGTTCCTCCCCGAGGCCTTCGGGATCAAGGGCCGGGAGCAGAAGGAAGCCTCGGCGATCCTGCTGGGCCGGACCAGCTACGAGGCGTTCAGCCCCGTGTGGCCCGACATGGAGGACTTCGCCGACTACAAGGAGATGCCGAAGTACGTCGTCTCCACCACGCTCACCGAGGACGACCTGGTGACGAACTGGGGCGAGACGACGATCCTGCGCACCCTCGACGAGGTCGCCGCGCTGAAGGAGACCGAGGGCGGCCCGATCATCGTCCACGGCAGCGCCTCCCTGAACCAGGCCCTCTCGGACGCCGGCCTGATCGACCGCTACCACCTGCTCGTCTTCCCGCTGCTGCTCGGCGCGGGCAAGCGGCTGTTCAGCGCCACCGACAAGGACACCCAGAACCTCAAGCTCGTCGAGCACGAGGCATACCCCAACGGCCTCCAGCTGAACGTCTTCGACGTCATCCGCTGACAACGCCCTCACCGACCGGGGCCCCCTACGGGCCCCGGCGGCGGCGTGCTGGTGAGAGCGGAACGGCCTAGCGCCGCCCCAGCCGCTGCGCGACCTCCGTCGCCCAGTACGTCAGGATCATCTGCGCACCCGCACGCCGGATCCCGGTAAGGCTCTCCAGAATCGCGGCGTCCCGGTCGATCCAGCCCCGCTCCGCGGCGGCCTCGATCATCGAGTACTCACCACTGATCTGGTACGCGGCGACCGGCACGTCCACCGACTCCGCGACCTTCGCCAGGATGTCGAGGTACGGTCCGGCCGGCTTGACCATCACCATGTCGGCGCCCTCTGCCAGGTCGAGCGCCAGCTCGCGCAGGGACTCGCGGGCGTTCGCCGGGTCCTGCTGGTACGTCTTGCGGTCGCCCATCAGCGAGGAGCCGACCGCCTCACGGAACGGCCCGTAGAACGCGGACGAGTACTTCACCGTGTACGCGAGGATCGACACGTCCTCGTGCCCGGTCTGGTCCAGCGCATCGCGGATGACGCCGACCTGGCCGTCCATCATGCCGCTGGGGCCGACCACATGGGCGCCCGCGTCGGCCTGGACCTGGGCCATCTCCGCGTACCGCTCCAGCGTCGCGTCGTTGTCGACGCGGCCGTCATCGGTCAGCACACCGCAGTGGCCGTGGTCGGTGTACTCGTCCAGGCAGAGGTCGGACATGACGACGAGGTCGTCGCCCACCTCTTCCCGCACGGCCCGCAGCGCGACCTGCAAGATCCCGTCCGGGTCCGTGCCCGCCGTGCCCGCCGCGTCCTTCTTCTCGTCCAGCGGGACACCGAAGAGCATGATCCCCGAGACACCGGCCGAGACCGCGTCGACGGCGGCCTTCCGCAGGGTGTCCAGGGTGTGCTGCTGCACGCCGGGCATGGCCGAAATGGGGACAGGCGCGCTGATGCCCTCGCGCACGAACGCGGGCAGGATCAGATTCGCCGGGTCGAGCCGGGTCTCGGCGACCATGCGCCGCATCACGGGCGTCGTCCGCAGGCGCCGGGGGCGGGAGCCGGGGAAGTTTCCGTACACAGTCATCCTTCGACGATAGACCCGTACACATCAGCGTCTTACCGACACCCGTGCCGGAAAACGGAGCGGGGCCCGGCCGCCGAAGCAGCCGGACCCCACACCCTGTAACAGGACCGGTCAGGTCGTCGTCCGACGACGCCGCGCACCCGGGCGCCGCTCGCTCGGCCGGGTCACCGGGTCACCGGCCTCCTTGGCCGCGTCCCGGCGCTGCGCGCCGAACGCCGCAAGTGCCTCGGCCAGCTTGTGCACCGACGGCTCGGGGGACAGCACGTCCACCCGCAGGCCGTGCTCCTCGGCGGTCTTCGCCGTGGCCGGGCCGATACACGCGATCACGGTCACGTTGTGCGGCTTGCCCGCGATGCCGACGAGGTTGCGGACGGTCGAGGACGAGGTGAAGAGCACCGCGTCGAAACCGCCGCCCTTGATGGCCTCACGCGTGTCGGCGGGCGGCGGCGAGGCGCGGACCGTGCGGTACGCGGTGACGTCGTCGACCTCCCAGCCCAGCTCGATGAGCCCGGCCACCAGGGTCTCGGTGGCGATGTCGGCGCGCGGCAGGAAGACACGGTCGATCGGGTCGAAGACCGGGTCGTACGGCGGCCAGTCCTCCAGCAGCCCGGCGGCGGACTGCTCACCGGACGGCACCAGGTCCGGCTTCACACCGAAGTCGATCAGCGCGGCGGCCGTCTGCTCGCCGACGGCCGCGACCTTGATCCCGGCGAAGGCACGGGCGTCGAGCCCGTACTCCTCGAACTTCTCCCGGACGGCCTTGACCGCGTTCACGCTGGTGAAGGCGATCCACTCGTAGCGCCCCGTGACCAGGCCCTTGACCGCGCGCTCCATCTGCTGGGGCGTACGCGGCGGCTCGACGGCGATCGTCGGGACCTCGTGCGGCACGGCGCCGTAGGAACGAAGCTGGTCGGAGAGGGAAGCCGCCTGCTCCTTCGTACGCGGCACGAGCACCTTCCAGCCGAACATCGGCTTGGACTCGAACCACGCGAGCTGTTCGCGCTGGGCGGCGGAGCTGCGCTCTCCGACCACGGCTATGACGGGCTGGTGCCCGTCCGGCGACGGGAGCACCTTCGTCTGCTTGAACAGCTGGGCGATGGTGCCGAGCGTCGCCGTCCAGGTGCGCTGGCGGGTCGTCGTACCGGCGATGGTGACGGTCAGCGGGGTGTCGGGCTTGCGGCCCGCCGAGACCAGCTCACCGGCGGCCGATGCCACCGAGTCGAGCGTCGTGGACACGACGGCCGTCGCATCGCTCGCGCCGACCTCGGCCCAGCAGCGGTCCGACGCTGTACGCGCGTCGACGAAACGGACATCGGCGCCCTGCGCGTCGCGCAGCGGCACACCGGCGTACGCGGGCACGCCCACGACGTTGGCGACACCGGGCACGACCTCGAAGGGCACGCCGGCGGCGGCGCAGGCGAGCATCTCCGCGCCCGCGTTTCCGTCCAGGCCGGGGTCACCCGAAATGGCACGGACGACCCGCCTGCCGCCCTTCGCGGCCTCCATGACAAGATTGGCCGCATCCCTGAGAACGGGTACCCCGACGGCTGTTGACGACACGTCAACAACCGTCAGCTCAGGCGTGCTTACGCCTGCCCGCGCATGGCGGCGAACGACGTCGAGAACGTCCGGTTCGGCTACAAGGACGTCCGCGCTCGCGAGCGCCTCTACAGCGCGCAGAGTCAGCAGTCCCGGGTCGCCGGGACCGGCGCCGAGGAAGGTGACGTGCCCTGCGGACGGGACAGGAAAATCGGATGCGGCGGGGCCGGTGGGGCTCAAAGTGCTCGCTCCCCCATAAGACCGGCCGCACCCTTGGCAAGCATCTCGGCCGCGAGCTCGCGACCGAGGGCCGCCGCGTCGTCGTGCGACGTGGGGACGGGACCGGTGGTGGACAGCTGTACCAGGGCGGAACCGTCGGTAGTACCGACGACCCCGCGCAGGCGCAGCTCGTTGACGGACTGCCCGTCGACCAGGAGGTCGGCCAACGCACCCACAGGTGCGGAGCAGCCGGCCTCCAGGGCGGCGAGCAGGGCACGCTCGGCGGTCACGGCGACCCGGGTGTACGGGTCGTCGAGCTCGGCGAGCGCTGCGGCGAGGTCAGTGCTGGTTTCAGCACATTCGATCGCCAGTGCTCCCTGGCCGGGAGCGGGCAGAACGGTGTCGACCGGCAGGAAGTCGGTCACTTCACCGCTCCGTCCGAGACGGCTGAGCCCCGCGGCGGCGAGTACCACCGCGTCGAGCTCCCCGCTTCGTACGAATCCGATACGCGTATCGACGTTGCCCCGGATCGGCACGGTCTCGATGTCGAGGCCGTGGGACCGGGCGTACGCGTTGAGCTGCGCCATGCGGCGCGGCGAGCCGGTGCCGATGCGGGCACCGGAAGGCAGCTGCTCGAAAGTCAGCCCGTCCCGCGCCACCAGCACGTCACGCGGGTCCTCGCGCTCCGGCACGGCGGCCAGCACGAGGCCGTCGGGCTGAGCGGTCGGCAGGTCCTTGAGCGAGTGGACGGCGAAGTCCACCTCGCCGCGCAGCAGCGCCTCGCGCAGCGCGACGACGAACACGCCGGTCCCGCCGATCTGCGCCAGGTGCTCCCTGGAGGTGTCTCCGTACGTGGTGATCTCG
Organism: Streptomyces sp. NPDC055749; assembly: GCF_053617235.1. NCBI lineage: Bacteria > Bacillati > Actinomycetota > Actinomycetes > Kitasatosporales > Streptomycetaceae > Streptomyces > Streptomyces sp. NPDC055749. The sequence goes on from NZ_JBSHFH010000067.1 coordinate 21,067, forward strand.
ACGAGCTCGACGGCGCGCCCGGTCACCTCGCGGACGGCCTCGGCAACCATTCCGGACTGCGCCATGGCGAGCTTGCTGCGCCGGGTGCCGAGCCGGAGCGGCTTCGTGGTCTCCCCACCCAGGGGTGAGTTGTCGGTCATGACCGCCCTCTATTCGGGTCGTTCAGGTCTGCCCGGGAGACGGCGGCCACCGTCTGCGGGTCGAGGTCGAAGAGTTCCCGCAGCGCATCGGCGTACCCGGCGCCGCCGGGCTCGCTGGCGAGCTGCTTGACCCGCACGGTGGGCGCGTGCAGGAGCTTGTCGACGACGCGGCGCACGGTCTGCGTGATCTCGGCGCGCTGCTTCTCGTCCAGGTCGGGGAGGCGTCCGTCGAGCCGCGCGATCTCGCCGGCCACCACATCGGCGGCCATGGTGCGCAGGGCGACGACGGTCGGGGTGATGTGGGCGGCACGCTGCGCGGCACCGAATGCGGCGACCTCGTCGGCGACGATGGTGCGCACCTGGTCCACATCGGCGGCCATCGGGGCGTCCGCGGACGCCTCGGCGAGCGACTCGATGTCGACGAGGCGCACACCGTCGATGCGGTGGGCCGCGCCGTCGATGTCGCGCGGCATGGCGAGGTCGAGCAGGGCGAGCCGGGCGGGACCGGAGTTCTGCGCGGGCACGGTGGCCCGTCGGACGGTCCGTTCCTGCGCCGTCGCGGTGGCGGAACCGTTCTCCACCCAGGCGGCGTGCTGGTCGAGCTCCGCGGTGGCGGGGCCGGGCACGGTGGGTGCCTCGACCGCGGCGTCGAACTCGACACCGAGGGCTTCGGCGACGGCCTCGGCGGTCAGGACGATCCCGGTCGCACCGGTGCAGGAGACGACGACATCGGCACGTGTGAGTTCGCCGGACACGCCGGCCATCTCCACGGCGCGGGCCGTCGTACCGCTCTGCCCGAGGATCTCGACGAGCCGGTCGGCGCGGGCCCTGGTCCGGTTGGCGACGACGATCTCGGCGACTCCGGCGCGGGCCAGGGTCGCGGCGGCCAGCGAGGACATCGAGCCGGCGCCGATCACCAGGGCGCGCTTGCCGCCCGCCCAGTGGGTGACCTCGCCGCCGTCGGCGAGCTGCTCCAGGCCGAAGGTGACGAGCGACTGCCCGGCCCGGTCGATCCCGGTCTCGCTGTGGGCACGCTTGCCGACCCGCAGCGCCTGCTGGAAGAGGTCGTTGAGGAGGCGGCCCGCGGTGTGGAGCTCCTGCCCCAGCGCGAGCGCGTCCTTGATCTGGCCGAGGATCTGGCCCTCGCCGACGACCATCGAGTCCAGACCGCAGGCCACCGAGAAGAGGTGGTGGACGGCCCGGTCCTCGTAGTGCACATAAAGATAGGGAGTGAGTTCGTCGAGACCGACCCCGCTGTGCTGGGCGAGCAGGGTGGACAGCTCGGCGACGCCCGCGTGGAACTTGTCCACGTCCGCGTACAGCTCGATGCGGTTGCAGGTGGCCAGCACGGCGGCCTCGGTCGCGGGCTCCGCGGCGAGGGTGTCCTGCAACAGCTTGGCCTGGGTCTCGGCGGCCAGCGAGGCCCGCTCCAGTACGGAGACGGGGGCGCTGCGGTGGCTCAGACCAACGACGAGGAGGCTCATGCCGGCATCACGGCGGGCATGTCCCCGTCGGGTCCCTTCCGGCTCGCGGGCGTGGCACGCAGGGGCGGTGCGTCGTCCGGCTCGGGGTTGTTCCCGGCGGCTTCCTCGCCGGCCTTGCGCTGCTCGTGGAACGCGAGGATCTGGAGCTCGATCGAGAGGTCGACCTTGCGCACGTCGACCCCGTCGGGCACGGAGAGCACCGTCGGGGCGAAGTTCAGGATGGAGGTCACGCCCGCGGCGACGAGCCGGTCGCAGACCTGCTGCGCGGCACCGGCCGGCGTGGAGATGACACCGATCGACACCCCGTTGTCGCTGATGATCTTCTCCAGCTCGTCGGAGTGCTGGACGGCGATCCCGGCGACGGGCGTACCCGCCATGGCGGGGTCGGCGTCGATCAGGGCCGCGACGCGGAAACCACGGGAGGCGAAGCCGCCGTAGTTCGCGAGGGCGGCGCCGAGGTTACCGATACCGACGATGACGACAGGCCAGTCCTGGGTGAGCCCGAGCTCACGGGAGATCTGGTAGACGAGGTACTCGACGTCGTACCCGACACCACGCGTGCCGTAGGACCCCAGGTAACTGAAGTCCTTGCGGAGCTTGGCGGAGTTGACCCCCGCCGCCGCGGCGAGTTCCTCGGACGAGACCGTGGGAACCGAGCGCTCGGAGAGCGCCGTCAGTGCGCGGAGATACAGCGGAAGTCGGGCGACGGTGGCCTCGGGAATTCCTCGGCTACGGGTCGCCGGTCGGTGAGTTCGGCCAGTTGCCACGGTGCTCCTGCGGGATGAGCGGGGCTGCAGGCGGCCGTATGTCCCAAGACCGCCCCGTCGAATGCAGGCTATGTCTTTGTGAACGCGTGCACAAAGATAGTGTCCGTTTTGTCCGGTCAAAGTGACCGGGGTCACGCACATTCCCGGCGCGATCCCGGAACCATGGACCGCATCAGCCCGTTGCGGGCGCGAAGGGGGCAAGGCGGTACACACTCCTCACGTCTACGCCCCCGAGACCACTCAAAACGCCCATGATGTTAACCGGGTTTCACTCAGGCACCCAGCGCGCTGCGCAACCTCGCCGGATCCACCCGCCAGAACGTGTGCTGTTCGTCATCCACGAGCACAACGGGAATCTGCTCCCAGTACTCCTTGTACAGCGCCTCGTCCTGCGTGATGTCCTTCTCCACCCACGACGCGCCGGTCTCCTCGCAGACGGCACGGACCACGAGCCGCGCGTCGTCGCAGAGGTGGCATCCCGGCTTTCCGACCAGGGTCACCACGCGGTCGGCGGGCTTCTTCTTCGTACGACGCAGCAGTGCACTCATGCACTCCATTCTGCTCCGCCCGCGCACGTCCGGAATCACCCGATTAACAATCCCGCCCCGGAGAGTTCACGCCTTCGCATCCCAGCAGGTCGGGCAGGGACGAACGGACTGGCTATGCTCACGACATGGCCGCTCTTGGATGGCTCACACCCCGTAGGCGCTCCGCGACAGCACGGAGCGTGCTGGCAGGCGAGGCAGCAGCCGAGGCAGCGCGGAAGTCGTCGCTCGCCGCCGAACTCTCCGCCGACGAGTCCCTTCTTACGAAGGAGGCCGAGGAACCCGCGTTCCCGGTGGCCGGGGACGACCGCGCCGCGGCCTTCTTCGACCTCGACAACACCGTGATGCAGGGCGCCGCGATCTTCCACTTCGGCCGCGGCCTGTACAAGCGGAAGTTCTTCCAGCGCCGCGAGCTGACCCGCTTCGCCTGGCAGCAGGCGTGGTTCAGGCTGGCCGGCGTCGAGGACCCGGAACACATGCAGGACGCCCGCGACAGCGCCCTGTCCATCGTCAAGGGCCACCGCGTCTCCGAGCTGATGTCCATCGGCGAGGAGATCTACGACGAGTACATGGCCGACCGCATCTGGCCCGGCACCCGCGCCCTCGCCCAGGCCCACCTGGACGCCGGGCAGAAGGTCTGGCTCGTCACGGCAGCCCCCGTCGAGACCGCCACGATCATCGCCCGCCGCCTCGGCCTGACCGGCGCACTGGGCACCGTCGCCGAATCGGTCGACGGCGTCTATACGGGCCGCCTCGTCGGCGAGCCGCTGCACGGCCCCGCGAAGGCCGAGGCGGTACGCGCCCTGGCGGCGGCCGAGGGCCTGGACCTGGAACGCTGCGCGGCCTACAGCGACTCGCACAACGACATCCCGATGCTCTCCCTGGTCGGCCACCCGTACGCGATCAACCCGGACACCAAGCTCCGCAAGCACGCCCGCGCCCTGGACTGGCGCCTGCGCGACTACCGCACCGGCCGCAAGGCGGCGAAGGTCGGCATCCCGGCAGCCGCCGGCGTGGGCGCCCTGGCCGGCGGCACCGCCGCCGCGGTCGCCCTGCACCGCCGCCGCCGCTGACCCACCCGGCGCACCCACCACCGCACCCGCCCCCCGAAGCACCCGCACCTCCGGCGCGCGCCCCTCGCCCGCGCCTCCCCGCTTCGCCCGATCACGGAAGCCGGGGCACCCCGGGCCGCCGCGGCGGCACCCCGGCAAGGGGCCGAAGCCGCCCCCGCCGGGCCACGCCCGGGGTCGTACGGCCATACGGGACGCCGGGCCGCGCCTCCCCACCCACCCCTCCGGCCAGTCGGATTGCCATCCTCCGACCACAACCCGTCGCGCCCACAGGCAGATCTCGAAGCTTTCTGATCAATAACCGGTCACGATGTGCTACTTGAGTAGTCACTTAGAGGTTACGGAAGTGACCTAACCGGTGATTTGAGCAACTGGGTGTAGCGCCGCCTGTACGAAGCGTTATTCTCCTCAGACGCATGACGGAGCCCCTCACCCGCTACGACGAGTGACGGTTTTCGAACTGCACGTGATGGAAGCTCTGCCTCTGGGAGTCCCGTGTACCCACATGTCGGGGTTGACGCCTCGGGCCTGGCTACGCTGCGCGCAACGGTCGCCGACCGCTTGCGCGGCTTCGTCCCCACCGCGTACGCCGTCCCCGCTTTTGCCGCCCCTGCACCAGTCGGCCCCTGCTATGCCCTGGCCGAACGGGGTGCGGCGGTCGGAAGACGCAGCAACCGCGGCGCCACGACCACGTCAACCGTTCGCCGGCCGACGGCCGACAGCGACAGCGCTCGCATGATGGATCTTGTCGAGCGTGCACAAGCCGGTGAGGCAGACGCCTTCGGCCGCCTGTACGACCAGTACAGCGACACCGTGTACCGGTACATCTACTACCGCGTGGGCGGGAAGGCGACAGCGGAGGACCTCACGAGCGAGACCTTCCTGCGCGCACTCCGCCGCATCTCCACCTTCACCTGGCAGGGCCGCGACTTCGGCGCCTGGCTGGTCACAATCGCCCGAAACCTGGTCGCCGACCACTTCAAATCCAGTCGATTCCGACTCGAAGTGACCACCGGCGAAATGCTCGACGCCAACGAGGTCGAGCGATCCCCCGAGGACTCCGTCCTGGAGTCCCTCTCCAATGCCGCACTGCTTCAGGCCGTGCGCCGACTCAATCCACAGCAGCAGGAGTGCGTCACCCTTCGTTTCCTGCAAGGTCTCTCGGTCGCCGAGACGGCCCGGGTGATGGGAAAGAACGAGGGCGCGATCAAGACTCTGCAGTACCGCGCCGTCCGTACACTCGCCCGGCTCCTGCCGGACGATGCCCGTTAGACCGACCCACGGTGATCGGTTCATGACGCACTGGTCCGATCATCTTTCGTGCGTAACCCAAGTGCCGCGCCGCTCGTTGTGCCGGTTGCAGGCCCCCTGTCGTCACACCATGACCGATTCCACTCACTCAATCGTGTGGAAACGCTCAAGGTATGCAACCTTCCGGACGCTCAGGGGAGTCGACCGTCATGACGAGAGGAGGTGCCGCCAGTGATCGCAAACGTTTCGGCACACCGGCGGGCGAACGCCTTCGCCCAGGCCATGGAGGAGCAGTCGCTCCAGGGTGCGGCGGCCGTACAGCCCGAGGAACCGGCCGAACAGGCCGACCACGGACCGCTGTTGGCCCTGGCGAACGGCCTCGGTGAGCTGCCGAGACCGACAATGGATCCCGAGGTCAAAATGGTGCAACGAGCCCAGCTCGTCGCCGCCATGGAGGCCATGTTCGCCGAGGGCGGTGCGTCCACGGGCCCTACGGTGCCCGAGCAACGGGGCAGGGGGGCCCACCGGGCGTCCCCGCTCCGGAAATTGCGCCCCCGCTCACGCTGGGCGAAAGGACTCACCGCCGGTGGACTCACCGTAGGTGTGGCCGCCGGAGCCTTCGGAGGAGTGGCCGCTGCCAGTTCGGACGCCCTGCCGGGTGATTCCCTGTACGGGCTGAAGCGCGGCATGGAAGACATCAACCTCGGCATGGCCAACGGCGATGCCGACCGCGGCGAGGCCTACCTCGACCAGGCGTCCACCCGGCTCAGCGAGGCACGCCGCCTCATGGAGCGGGGCCGCTCGGGCGAGATGGACCACGAATCGCTCGGCGAGGTCAGGCGCACGCTCAACCGCATGACCCACGACGCCACGGAGGGCCACCGCCTTCTGCACGCGGCGTATCAACGGGACGGCGCCATCGGCCCCATCCAGGCACTGGACTCCTTCTCCCGTTCCCACCGCGAGAGCTGGAGCAGCCTCCGGGACCGGCTGCCCGTACAGCTGACCGACATCAGCGACAAGGTCAGCTCGATCTTCGAGGCGATGGACGAAGAGGTCGCCCCGCTCCAGTCACTGCTCCCCAGCACCCCGGAGCGGAGCGAGGAACCTCGCCGTACCGACAACCCGAAGGACGCCACGGGCACATCCGGTGGCGGCGCGCCGGCACCTTCCTCGCCCACCGCATCGGAGGACCGTACGGACCAGAGCACCCGGCCCAAGCCGTCCGGCTCCGGCAGCAGTTCGTCCGACGGTCTGCTCGGCGGCGGCACGGACGGCCTGCTCGACAACCTCCCGACGGAAGAGGTCAGCCCGTCGGCCCCGGGCGGCAAGGTCACCATGCCCCCGTCCCCGGACGTCACCCTCCCGCCCCTGCTCCCCGGACTGCTCCCAGGTCTGGGCATCGACGGCGAGGACCTGAAGCCGTAAACAGCGTGTGGCTGGGGCCCGAACACCGGCCCCAGCCACATCAGGCATTTCCAGCGACTTTCCAGCGACCGGTCAGAAGAACACCGACCGCCGCTGCACCAACAGCTTGTACAGCGTGTGCTGAATCTGCTCCCGCACCTGATCCGTCAGGTTGAACATCAGCATCGGATCCTCCGCCGCCTCCGGCGGATAACCGTCCGTAGGAATCGGCTCCCCGAACTGGATCGTCCACTTCGTCGGCAACGGCACCGCCCCCAGCGGCCCCAGCCACGGAAACGTCGGTGTGATCGGGAAGTACGGAATCCCCAGCACCCGCGCCAGGGTCTTGGAGTTCCCGATCATCGGATAGATCTCCTCCGCGCCCACGATCGAGCACGGCACGATCGGCACCCCGGCCCGCAGCGCCGTCGACACGAAGCCACCACGCCCGAACCGCTGCAACTTGTAGCGGTCGCCGAACGGCTTCCCGATGCCCTTGAACCCCTCCGGCATCACCCCCACGACCTCACCGCTCTCCAGCAGCCGCTCCGCGTCCTCGGTGCACGCCAGCGTGTGTCCCGCCTTGCGGGCCAGCTCGTTGACGACGGGCAGCATGAAGACCAGGTCCGCGGCGAGCAGCCGCAGATGCCTGTTGGCCGGATGGTTGTCGTGCACGGCGACCTGAAGCATCAGCCCGTCGAGCGGCAGCGTCCCCGAGTGGTTGGCCACGATCAGAGCCCCGCCGTCGGACGGGATGTTCTCCACGCCCTTCACCTCGACACGGAAGTACTTGTCCGCGAGCGGCCGGAGCATCGACATGAGGACCTGATCGGTCAGTTCCTTGTCGTAACCGAACTCGTCGACCTCGTAGTCACCGGTGACCCGTCGCCGCAGGAACGCCAGCCCACCGGCGATCCGCCGGTCCCAGCCGCCACGCCCCGAGCCCTCCTGGGTCTCCTGAGCCTCCTGCGGCTCCACCGCCCCCTGTCCGTCCCCCTCGGCCCCCATCGGCACCTCCCCGCCCGGAAGGGCGCTCACAGGCGCCCCACCGGCCACTACGGGGCCCGCGCCCCGGTTGCTGCCCGACCCCGCCCTGCGCCGCGCCGGACGCGGCGCGCCACCCGGCCGCGTGCGGTCGTCGTCGAACGGAATGACCTTGGCATCCGCCATCGTCGATGCGCTCCTCTACCTGGCGCCGTGAATGGAATGTGCCCCGCCCGCGAGGCGTGACTCGGCGAGCCGGTCGACGGCTCTGCCCACCGTGTCGGGCGGCAGCAGCCCCGGGCCCCGGCTGCGTGCGAACTCCGCGAACGTCTCCGCGGTGCTGAACCGCGGGCGGAATCCCAGCGTCTCGCGCATCTGCACGGTGGAGACCACCCGCCCGTGCGTGAGCAGCCGGATCTGTTCCGGCGAGAAGTCCGTCATGCCGATCGTGCGGAGCGCCGAGCCCACCCAGGTGACGGCCGGCAGCAGCAGGGGCACCGTCGGCCGCCCGAGCCGCCGCGAACACTGCGACAGGAGCAGCACGCCGTCGCCCGCGATATTGAACGTGCCGCTGTTCAGCGTCCCGCGCCGCGGTTCGTTCGAGGCGATCCCCAGTACGTCGATGACGTCGTCCTCGTGCACGAACTGGAGCCTCGGGTCGTACCCGAAGACCGTCGGCAGGACAGGAAGCGACAGATAGTCGGCCAGCGGCGAGTCCGGATCGGGCCCCAGGATGTTCGCGAACCGCAGCACGCAGACGGCGACGTCCGGCCTGCGGCGCGCGAAGCCCCGTACGTACCCCTCGACCTCCACGGCGTCCTTCGCGAAGCCCCCGCTCGGCAGGGACTTGGGCGGCGTGGTCTCGGTGAAGACCGCCGGGTCGCGGGGCGCGGAGCCGTACACACTCGTACTGGACTTGATCACGAGCCGCTGGACGGTCGGCGATTTCTGGCAGGCACCGAGCAGCTGCATGGTGCCGATGACGTTGTTCTCCTTGATGGCCGTCCGGCCGCCCGCACCGAGCGCCTTGCCGGAGACATCCAGATGGACGACCGTGTCGACGGAGTGCTCGGCGAGAACCCTCGCGATCGCCGGCTGCCGGATGTCCGCCATGACGAACTCGGCGTCACCCAACTGGTGCCCGGGTGAGACCGCGTCGACGGCGATCACCCGGTCGACCTCGGGATCGCGCTGGATGCGCCGTACGAAACGGCCTCCCAGCTGCCGGGCCACTCCTGTGACGAGCACGACCTTCCCCAAGATCAGCGCCTTCCGTCGTACGTGAAGCGGGTGCCCTGCGGATCGGGGCACTCCCCTGACCGTCACCGTAGCGGGTGGATGTTGCCCTGTGACGACCCCGGGGCGGGCCCTGCCGAAGCCTTGGCCCGAATAGCGCCGCAGCCCCCCCGCCGGAACGGCGGGGGGGCTGCGGTTTCACGAACTGCGTTCGCTTACTTCTTGTTGCGACGCTGAACGCGCGTGCGCTTGAGCAGCTTGCGGTGCTTCTTCTTGGCCATCCGCTTGCGCCGCTTCTTAATGACAGAGCCCACGACTACCCTCGCTCACTTCTTCTTCACTGGTGCGGGGCGTCTGGGCCCACACGACCTACGTCGGCCTAGCCTACCCGCCACCGGGTGAGGGACGTAATCCGAGGGCAACGTCAGGCCGACTCCACCCCCACGAAGGACTCTCGCAGATACTCGTGAACCGCTTGCTCCGGGACCCGGAAGGACCTTCCCACCCGGATCGCCGGCAGATGACCGCTGTGCACCAAGCGGTACACGGTCATCTTCGACACCCGCATGACCGAGGCGACTTCCGCCACGGTCAGAAATTTGACCTCGTTGAGAGGTACCTCGCTGCCAGCAGCCATGACCCACCTGTACCTTCCGCACGCGACGCGCACCGGCTTCCCCTCCGGTGACTCTTCGTCGATGTGCGCTCACTCCCCAGATTAGGGGCGGGTGATGCGAGTGGGGAAGAGGTGAGACCATCGGTCGCCTAATGTGACAGACACGCCCGATTGAGTACATAGCGCGTCAGCGGACGGTAGTAATCGGACTGCACGGCATCATCAAGCGGAACCGCGACGGACACCCTCCCCTCGGCCTCCCCCACGAACAGCGCGGGGTCGTCCGTATCAGCCAGTCCGATCGCCTCAATGCCCAGCTGACCTGCGCCGCAGACCCATCCATGGTCACCCACCACCAGCTCCGGCAGCAGCCCGTTCCGCTCCACCGCGTCCTCGAGCGCGGCCCGAACCGGCAGGGGCGAATGGGTATGTGCGCCGGTGACACCACCGGGAGACCGCACGCCGGGTTCGCGCATCAGCGCGACTCCTCGTACGTAGTCGATACGGTACGTACGTACGCCGAACCGGGTCGTTATGTCGACACATCTGCCCTGCGCGGGGGTGAGTACGGAACAGCCGGCCGCCGACAAAGCGTCTGCCAGGCCGGCGTAGAACCCGAGCAGCCGATGCGGATGACCGGTCCCGAACAGCACCGGAGCCCGCCGGTCCGCAGCGCCCGCCAGCCGTTCGGCGAACGCGTCCAGGCCCGCCAGCGTGAGCTCGGGGTCGATCACATCCGGACCCGACACACACGCGGGATCAGGGGATACCCCGCACTTGTCGGCCATGAGCCGCAGCAGATCCCGCTCGCCCCAGGCCCACTCCGCGTCGAGCCCCAGGGTCACCCTGGGGTCCCTCGCGGCGAAGAGCCGATAACTCCGCAGACTGTTCTCCCGCGTGGTCGCCACGGGCCCGGCCAGCCGGGCCGCCAGCAGATGAGCGCGCAGCGCTCCGATGCTCAACACCCTCACGATGCTCCACCACCGGCCCCGCCCCGGCTCCAAAAGCCCGGATACGCCGCACAGTTGGCGTAATAATTCCGCGCCGCACGCCGCGTCCGGCCGGAAACCGCCACACCGTCAGGCCAGCAGCCCCCGCAGCGGAAACACCGCCCGCCTGGTCGCCAGCACCGCCTGGTCCAGCCGGTCGGCCGGATCGTAACCGGCCTCCCACGGCTGCCACGACGGCGTACGCCCGTCCGTCATCCGGGCAGGACCCAACTGCCGGGTCCGTGCGTAGACCTCCTGCCGCCAGGACTCCGGAACCATCGCCTCCGGCTCCACCGGCGCATGCGCGGCGATGCCCACCAGATGGGTCCAGGACCGCGGCACCACATCGACCACCGCGTACCCGCCACCACCGAGCGCCACCCACCGCCCGTCCTCCACGTACGCGTGCGCCAACTCGTGACACGCCTCCATCACGGCCCGCTGCGCGTCCAGCGACACCGCCAGATGGGCCAGCGGATCCTCGAAGTGCGTATCGGCACCGTGCTGGGTCACCAGCACCTGCGGCCGGAAATCCGCCAGCAGTTCGGGCACCACGGCGTGGAAGGCCCGCAGCCACCCCGCGTCCCCCGTACCGGCAGGCAGCGCCACATTCACCGCACCGCCCTCACCGGCCCCGGCCCCGGTCTCCTCCGGCCACCCGGTCTGCGGGAACAGCGTCCGCGGATGCTCGTGCAGGGACACGGTCAGCACCCTCGGGTCCTCCCAGAACGCGGCCTGCACGCCGTCCCCGTGGTGAACGTCCACATCGACGTAGGCGACCCGCTCCGCGCCGAGCTCCAGGAGCCGCGCGATGGCCAGCGCCGGGTCGTTGTAGATACAGAACCCCGCGGCGCCGCCCGGCATCGCGTGATGCAGCCCGCCCGTGAAGTTCACCGCATGGGAGGTCTCGCCTCGCCACACCGCCTCGGCCGCCCCCACCGACAGCCCGGCGATGAGCGAGGACACCTCGTGCATCCCCGCGAAGGCCGGATCATCGACGGTCCCCAGCCCGTACGACTGATCGGCGGCCTTCGGGTCGGCAGAAGCGGCCCGCACGGCCGCCACATAGTCCTCGCGGTGCACAAGCCCGAGCGTGGAGGCACCGACCGCCTTGGCGCCGCGCACCTCCACCGCGCCGTCGAGACCGAACGCCCGCACCAGCCCCATCGTCAGGGCAAGCCTGACCGGGTCCATGGGATGGCTGTCCCCGAAGTCGTATCCCGTTACTGCGTCATCCCACATCAGCTGTGCGCGCCCGCTCATGCCCGCCACCGTATCGGGCAGGCTCGGGACCGAACGACCGGGCATACAAGAGCGTCGCCAGCACCAGCACCATCGGCACGAGCATCGCCCCGCGATAGCTCCACGCGTCCCCCAGAACCCCGACGAGCGGCGACCCCACGAGGAACCCCACGTAGTTGAAGACGTTCAGCCGCGCGACCGCCACATCACTGGCCCCCGGGAACATCCGCCCCGCCGCCGCGAACGTCTGCGGCACGATGACACACAGCCCGAGCCCCAGCATCGTGAACCCCAGCAGCCCCACCCAGGCTCCCGGCGCCAGGGCCACCACCCCGAAGCCGGCAGCCGCCAGCACACTCCCGCACCGCACCACGGTCACGGCCCCGAGCCGCCGCACCCCCAGGTCCCCGACGGTCCGCCCCAGCAGCGTGGTCACCATGTAGACGCTGTACGGCATCGTCGACATCTGCTCCGAACTGCCCAGCACGTCCTGCAGATACTTGGCACTCCAGTTGGAGACGGTCGAGTCCCCGATGTACGCGAAGCTCATCACCAGACACAGCGGCAGCAGAAGCTTGAACGGGACGCCGACCCCCGCCCCCTTCCCCTCCCCGACAACCGGAGGAACGGCACCGCCCTCGCTCCTCCCGTCCGTGTACCAACGACTCCCCACCAGAGCGGCGGGCAGCAGCACCACGACGGCGGGCAGATAGGAAACGAGCAAGGACAGATCCCAGTGCGCCCCGGCCCACGCCAACGACGCCCCGGCGATACCCCCGAGGCTGTACGCGGCATGGAACCCGAGCATGATGCTGCGCCCGTACACCCGTTGAAGACTGACGCCCATCATGTTCATGGAGGCGTCCAGCGCCCCCACGGCGAGCCCGAAGGCCCCGAGCGCGACAGCGACCTGCCACAACTCGCCACCGGCACCGACCGCGAGCAGCGCAAGCAGTACGACGGGCTGCGTCCACCGCAGGACGACCCCGGGCCGCACCCGCGCGACCACCTTCTCGGTGGCCACGCTGCCGACCCCCGCGAGGATCGGCACAGCGGCCAGGAAGACGGGCAGCAGGCCGTCGGATATCCCGTACCGGTCCTGAATGGCGGGGATCCGCGTCACGAGCAGCGCGAAGGCAACCCCCTGCACGAAAAAGCTCAGCACCAAGGAGGCCCTGCCGTGCCGCAACCGCGCGTCTGTCATGGCCGCGAGCGTAGGGCCACCGTCTACCGGTGGGTAGATGGATCAGGCGAGCAATTCCGGCAGCTGCGAGATGTCGGAGAAGTACCCCGTCACGCCGGCGAGCCGGTCCGCCGGCATCATCGACGTGAACCCGTACACATCCATCCCGGCGGCCCGGGCGGCCTCTACCCCGAGGGGGCTGTCCTCGATGACGACGCACCTCTCGGGTGCGACCCCCATCCGCTCGGCGGCGTGGAGGAACAGGTCGGGCGACGGCTTGCCCTGGCCCACGTCCTCCGAGCTGAAGATCCACTCCTCCTCGAACCACTGGTCGAGCCCGGTCCTCCGGTGCCCGACCCTGATCCGTTCGTGGGTCCCGGACGACGCGACGCAGTACGCCACCCCGTCGGCGACCAGCTTCCCCAGCAGTTCCTGGACCCCGTCCACCGCCACGAGCTCACGCTCGAAGGCGGCGAAGACACGTGCGTGCAGCGTCTCGTCGAAGTCCGCGGGGAGCTTCTGCCCCGTCCGCTCCTCCACGAGGTCGTGCACCCGGTGCACCGCGGACCCCATGTAGTCGTGGAGGGATTCCTCGTACGAGGTGGGGTGTCCGAGCTCGGTGAGGTAGCCGGCGAGGATGGTGTTGGCGATCGGCTCACTGTCGACGAGCACACCATCGTTGTCGAAGATGACCAGTTCGTAGCGCATGGTTCGAGCCTAGACGCTCAGAACGCAGAAAAGCCCCGTGCCACAAGGGCACGGGGCTTTCCCGGAATAATTGTTCGGCGGCGTCCTACTCTCCCACAGGGTCCCCCCTGCAGTACCATCGGCGCTGAAAGGCTTAGCTTCCGGG
>NZ_JBSHFH010000068.1:0-34603 GCF_053617235.1 Streptomyces sp. NPDC055749
CAGGTGCGCCCTCGCTCGGGGACCAGCCGGGCTTCCCCCGCCCTCCCGGGCGGGGGCAAGTGCGTACGACGGGCCGTAGGACCGTCGTACGCGATAGCTTGCTCCGCCAGGAGCCGTCGTGGGGTCACGCTGCTGTCCGGACGTGGCGTTCACCGGGTCGTTGGCGGTCACGGGATCGTCTCCGGATTCTCTTGCCGGATTTCGCGGACGAGTTCCCCGATCCAGTCCATGGCCAGGACCGAGTGGTGCAGGGTCCAGGGGCGACTGTGCCGGGTTCGTCGCACGGTCCAGGTGCTGTCGGGGCCGGATTGGGCGCGGTGGAGGTGGCCGCGCTGGTGCAGGACAGTCAGCCAGGAATCGACCTCGGCAGGTGTGGCCGGGTGGGTGCGCATGAGCTGCTCTCCGCTTCGCTTCGGGAGGGTGCGGGGGTACGTGTCCGGGGGCGGGTGACCGGCCAAGGTGTCTGGCTCGGCCACCCGCTTCGTGCCGTCCGGTCAGTTCCGGGCGGAGGTGACCGGCTGTCCGTGCTGCGCGCGGAGCTGGGACATCAGGGTGGTCAATGTGTCGCTGGAGAGCGGGATCTGCTGACCTCGGATCGCTTGGGCGACCACCTTGCGGGTCAGCTTGTCCTCGGCCCTGACCGCTGACCGGGCGATCTTCAGCAGTTCCTCGGTGTCCGGGTCAGGCCGCCGGTCACCGGTTGGCCGGGTGTCCCGGTCGGTGGCCGGCGGAGGCGTGACCTGCCGGTCGATGACCGGCGCGAGGCTGTCCTGATGGCCGGTGACCGGCTCGGTACCGGCCGGGCGGTCAATGACCGGCGGCGCGATGTCCGACTGTCCGGGCAGGTCAGTGGCCTCGTGCGGCTGACCGCGCTGACCGGTGACCGGGTTGCCGCTGTCCGCCGGGGCGCTGTCCTCGGTCAGTGACCGAGGACTCCGGGTCTGCTTTTCCAGGGACAGTCGCGGCCGGTCGGTCAGGACAGTGACCGACTGCCCGGCGCTGACCTGACCGGCCTGCGACTGCTGCTGACCGACCTGGTCAGTCCGGGTGACCGCGATGCCCTCCGGCCGGTCAGCCTGACCGTCGTAACCGGCCTGACCGAGGTCCTCGCGGTCGCTGCCCTTGACCGGCCCCCGGGCAATGAGGATGTAGAGGTGGACCGCTCCGGCCAGCGCGAGCGGGGCGATGGTGGACAGTACTGCGACCACCGTGTCCCCGAGCCGGAGACCGGTGACCGAGACCGCGCCCTCGTTAAGTCGCACCGCGTGGAGCGCGTTGGCCCAGATGCTGGCGGCGGTGGCCGTGCCGAAGAGGGCCCACACGTAGAGCCGGGCGCGCAGGGGTGCGTCGCGCAGGACCAGGAGGGCCCGTATGCCGTAGGAGATGAATCCGTCGATCACCAGCGGGAAAAGGTACGTCAGGAAACCGCGGATGTGGATAGCGACGGCCATCTGCTGGAGGGCGTCGTACGACAACGCGCATCCCGCGCCGCCCAGAGCGATGACGACCACGCGGTCCCAGCCCGTGATGTGCGCCGACTTCGGCATGCTCGCGGTACTCACGCCGCCGTCCCGAAGTCGTTGCGGCCCAGGCGCTCGCCGTCCGTCTGGGAGTGCGGGGTGGTCCTCGTGGCCGGCTCCAGGTCACGGTGTACGAGTGCCCGGCGGATTTCGCGGTACAGCTTCTGGGCGTGCTCCTCGGTGATCTTCAGGAGCCAGGCCAGGCGCTGCTCGGTCACCCCGTGGCGGTAGGCGGCGTGGACGACCGCGCGGCGCTCGGCCTTGGTGAGGTGGACGTCGCGCCCGGCGATGGTGGCGTTGACGCGGCTGTAGTCGAGGCGGTGGGCAAGCTTCTCGTGCAGCGGCCCGCGCTCCTCCTCGGTCAGTCCGCCCCGGATGCCGTCGGTGTCGCCGCCTTCCAGTGCGGCGTCCAGGCAGGTGCGGCGGACCGGGCACTGGCCGCACAGCGACTTCGCGGCGGAGATCTTGTCGGTCTCGTCGGGCTCCGGGAAGAAGATTTCCGGGTCCACCGGGTTGTACTCGGCGCTCTGGCAGACGGCCTGGTCCTGCCAGGTCTGGTCGCCGAGGAGACGGTGGCGGGCAGGGCTGATCGTCGTGGTGGTCATGCGGGTTGCTCCGATCGCTCTCCGCGCGCAGGGGCGTCGGCGGAGGGGTGCGCTGGGTCGGGAGGTGCATGGGCGGCGCGCTGAGGGCGCGGCCCGGCGTGGCGGCCTGCGGCAGGTCAGGCGGCGGTGCGGTGGCGTCTGCGGTCGACAGGCTCGAACTCGACCCTGGTGGTCATCTGCGCGAGCCTGCTGGTGACGCGGTCGCCGAGGTATGCCTTGAGGTCGCTGATCCGCAGGTTCGTCGTGATCAAGGTCGGGAGCATGTAGTTGTAGCGGCGGTTGATCAGCCGATAGGTCTGCTCTTCGACGAATTCAGATGACTTGGCCGCACCGAGGTCGTCAAGGATCAGCAGCGGCACCCGGCTGTAGGCCGCCAGCACCCGCTCGCTGTCCGTGTCGGAGCTGGGCCGAAGCTCGGCGTACAGGTCAGCGGCGGTCGTCGCGCGCCATCGCACGCCAACCCCGCTCCGCACGAGCCGTCGGACCGCGCCGTACGCCTGGTGCGTCTTGCCCGCGCCGACGACCCCGGCCATCAGCAGGCTGGGTCCGGTGGCGACCTGCCGCCGGGCTCCCAAGCTGGGGGCGACGGCAGCCTCGGCGACGTCGCGGGCCCAGGCCAGGACCTGGGGGTGGTCGGCGACGGCGGCCTGGTAGCGCGGCGGCATTCCAACCGACAGGGCGTCCAGCGGGGAGAAGGGCTCGGGCTCGTCGGCCAGTTCGGCGGCGGCCGGGTCGATGTTGCGAGCGGCCAGAATCCGGGTCATCCGGTCCAGGGTGCCCTCGCTACCGAGGGTCTGCGGTTCGCGGGTACGGGTGCGCATCACAGCTCCTCGGCGTAGGCGACAGCAGCGTTGGCCGGATTGGTCCACGCCTGGTGAGCGGGCACGTTAGGCCGGATTCCCGGCCGCGCCAAGCCGCCGGAGCGTACGTTCATGGCCTCGTTGACCATGCTAGTCAGCACGCTCGGGTGCTTGGGGTTGGCTGCGAAGTTCTGCAGCCCGGCCCGGATGTGCTGTGGGGCGATGCCCTCGCCCAGGAGCTTCTTGGTGATCCGCCCGAGGTGCCCGATCACGTCGCTGGGCGGGCGTTCGTCGCAGGCAGCGATGTACTCGCCGACGAGCTGATTGGCCGAGACGTTGGCTGCGGGCGCTGTGCGCCCCGTAGGTAGAGAAGATCCAGGATCCAAGATCCTAGATCCAGGCGCCGAGCCCTCTCCGAGGCTTCCGGGAAGGTTCGGGGATCCCTCGACGAATGCGTCCTGACCTGCGCTTTTCGTGTCCGCGCGGCTAGGGGTGCCTGCCCTGCCGTCGAAGGCGTCCTGCTGGGCTGCGGCAGCCTGGTCTGCGTGGCTGCGAGGCGTCGCGGCGGGCTGCTCGGGCAGATCGAGGGCTCGGGGAGCGTTCGGCGAAGCATCGTCGAGCCCTTGGAGAGGAGTGGGCGACTCCTCGGTCCGCCTTGTGCAGGTGCCCTTGCAAGGGGCGCACCGGTCGGCACCTTGGTGCTGCGGGCAGGAGGGCAGGCGGGACTGGCTCGGCTTGTCGATCTTCTGATGCTCGGACCACGTCACGATGTGGAGGTAGCGACGTCCGTCGCAGCCGGTGTACCGGCAGATCAAGCCAGCGTTGGCGAGCTGATGAAGGTCATCCTCGACGTGGACCGAGGTGTGCTCGGCGCGCAGGGGCCAGAGGAGCCCGGCGATGATCGCCGCGTTGTCGCGGTGGCGACCATGATCGTCAGCCTGGGTGAGCAGCCCGAAGAAGGTCCGCTCGGCCTCGACGCTCACTTCGGCAAGCGACTCGGAGACGAACGCCTCCGGCTTGATGGTGCGTATCCGTGCCATGTCAGCGGGCCCGGCCGGCGGCCATCAGGTCGCTGCGAGTGAGGGTTGCGCGGGCGAGGTCGAAGGTGTGCGGCCGATTCCAGTCCGCCTCAGGCCAGACCCGCAGGATCCAGCGGGCCGCGATCCTGGCGGCCGCTCGGCCCAGCTCCATCGTCCGCCCGGCCTCATCCTTGACGATGGCGTGCGGGTAGGGCCACGCCTGCTTCGGATCGTTGAGGCTGACCCGGATGGTGGCCGCGCCCGGAATCATGTCGGCGAGCTGGGCGGCAAGGCGGCGCTGACGGTTGGTGTCCGGGCAGGTCAGGGTTCCGCTCGGCATGGCGAGCATGCGATACTCCGTGGTTCGTAGGAGCGCGGTGCGGCGGTTCTCGTGCGAAAAGCCCCGTCGCCCGCGAGATGTGAATAGGCGCCCCTCCGGGGTGCCGGCCCGGCGCTTGGGAGTTGGTAGCTCCCGGGCGCCGGTCTTCGTTGCCTGGTCGCGTCACAGACCGTTCGCGTGTATCGCTCCGTCTCCTCCCTGGTCTGTCTTGACCGACGCTCTCTTCGTAGGCGAATGAGGAGGTGACGCTCCCCCTCTCTCAGACGCGAGCCCTCGGCAGGCGCACAGCCTGACTGTCGAGGGGGGGTGCAAATCCCCTCGTTTTTCGATAGCCTGAAGCTATCGCGGTTCACGCGAAAGGTCAACGATCCGATATTTCTTCGCTTCACGCAAAACTTGAGGTCATATGCCAGCTCGACGCTTCGATAGATCTCGTGTGCGCTCGGTACGTCGAGCCGCTGAGATCTCGCAGTCCGACGTGGCGTCTGCCCTCGGCGCTGCGGACTCGACGGTCGCAGGGTGGGAGCTGGGCTCATCCCTGCCGGATCAGGAGAAGTTGCCCGCCCTCGCCGAGGTGCTCAACCAGCCGTTGGACGTCCTGTTCCCTCGTAACGGCTTGCCCGACCTCACTGACATGCGGTGCGACGCCGGCCTCTATCGGTACGAGATAGCAGCGGTCATCGGTACCAAGAGCGACGGTCCAGTAGCCGGGGCGGAGAACGGCATCCGGCGGCTCAAGGACAGGTACCTCCCTGACCTCGCGACGGCCTATCGCGTGACCGTGGACGAGGTGAAGCGAGCGCAGGAGCGGTCAATGGCGAAGGCTCGCGGCGAAGAGGTGGAGGGCGAGGCTGCCGCAGTCGCGGCGGTCGAGGAGGCACCCAAGACTCTCGCCGAGAAGATCACCCTCCTCCTGGAGCGCTCATATCCGTCGGGAGCAACGCCGGGGGACGAAGAGATCGCGCAGGCCGTGAACACTTACGCGGGGTCGCAGGTCACCACGGCCGAGAAGGTAGAGGCGCTTCGAACGGACACCGCCGAAGCCGAAGCGCCCGCCCCGGTCATCTTGGAAGGCCTCGCTCACTTCTTCGGCGTCACACGCCTGTACTTCGAGCCGGACGACGCTGTCGCGTGGCAGGTCTACGAAGGACTTCGTCTGATGGTGGCCGCCAGAAGCGGGAAGGTGGGCCGAGCCCGGGCCCGTGGCCTTGGCGCGGAGGGACTGTCGGCCGACGTCCTCTCGATCCTGAACGATCTCGCGACCGAGTTCGAGAAGAAGGCCGACCTCGACGCCGACGAATAGTGCCCTGCTCCCAGGACTGAGGTAGTCGCGGGAGCAGGACACTGACCAATTTCTACTCTGCCGCTGTGTTCCGCTCATGGCGCAGGCCGGAGGCGAACACAGCGCGGACGTCCTTCAGCGCGTTGAGATCCGAAAGCGGATCTCCATCGACCAGGAGCAGGTCCGCGCGGTATCCGGGAGCGATCCGCCCGGTTGTGGAGCCCAGCCCCAGCGCCATGGCCGCTTCGGACGTCGCCATGTCGATGATCGAAGCGTTCGCCAGGCCCAGGTGGGAGTAAAACGACAGGGCCGGGACCAAGCCGTCGAAGCCCGCGCGCTGCACTCCCGCGTCCGTTCCTGCCACCAGGCGTACGCCCGCATCCGCCATCCTCCGCACCAGATCGAACATCGCGGCGGCGCGCTCCTCACCGAAGATGCGCGGGAGCATCTGCCAGTGAGGGCTGACCGCCGGGCAGACGGTAATCCCCCGGTCGATGATCTGCTTCACTACGTCCGGCCGGAAGTCGAGGCCGCCACTCGTCATCCATGTGCAGTGCTCGATCGTGTCCACACCGGCCTCGACGGCCGCGGTGATGCCGTCAGCACCGTGCGCGTGGGCTGCGACGGGAACACCTGCCTTATGGGCTTCGTCCACCAGGGCGGTCAGTTCCTCTGCCGTGAACTGGGACTGATGGCTCTTGGGGCCGTCCTTCGTCAAGCCGCCGCCGGTGACCATGGCCTTGATGACCCCGGCCCCCGCTGCGAGGTTGCGACGGACGAGGTCGCGGACCTCGGCTTCACCGGAGACCTCTCCGCCAAGGAAGTGGCAATGCCCGCCCACGGTGGTCGCGGGCGTGCCCGCGGACACAATCCTCGGCCCCGGCGTACGACGGTCGTCGATCTCCGCAGCCAGACGAAGCGCCAGACCACCTCGGTCGCCGAGGTCACGGGCCGTGGTGACGCCACTGAGCAGGAGCTGTTCCGCACGACGGCGCATGTCCTCGAACAGGACCTCATCCGTCGAGCCCTGGAGCGTGGAAACCGGATCGGGGCCGCCGTCGAAGGCGAGGTGAACGTGCGCGTCGATCAGCCCAGGCAGCACGGTTCCGTCGAATGCGAAGTGGGGAACCTCCGAGCCGGCCCGCTCCACCATCTGTTCGCGCGGCCCGACAGCAGCGATCGAGTCGCCCTCGATGAGAACTGCGCCGTCCTCCAGGTAGGTCCCCGAGTCGACGAGCACTCGTCCACCGGTGATCAGCATCTCGTCTCCTTGATCATTACGGGTCATGCTGCACCACGCAGCGCGTCGGACACCGCAATCAGTTGTTTCACATCCGACTGCCGGTCGCTTCCCAGAGACATAGCGAGGGGAACCGCTCGACGAGGTGCAGGGACGCCCTCCCCGATCCGGGCCGAGGCTCGGCGGAGCCGGGCGGCCAGCTCCGCCGAGTCGATGCTGAGGACGGCGCTGTCGTCCGCATCGAGCAGGTAGGGACTGATGTCCACCAAACCATCGCGGCACTCAACGATGCGGCGGTGATAGCGCCGGTGCACGCCGCGGGCCCGCCGGCGATCCAGCGCAGCCGGGGACGCCGGCCGCAACACGTTCTTGGGATACGCCTCCGCCAGCAGCTCCCACAGCGGGGCAAGCCGACGATGATCACGCCGATGCCGGAGCCAGAGCCGCAGGGAGGAGATCCGGGCTCGCGCACCGGAGTACGTGATACCCGCCGCGAACAGCATGATGGACGCCACCAGCAGGAAGGCAACGGCCGCCATAAGAGGCTTGGGCACGTCCACATCGGCCCAGCGAACGGCGACGATGACGGCGCGGATCGCACAGGCCACGGCCATCACCCCCAGACCGACGGCCGCCATCCAGAGCCCGGTGGAGTGCGGGCGCCGGGACATGCGCGCGTAGCGGCGGGTCCAGCGGCACGCCATGCCGAGGGCATACATGAGGTAGAGACCGGCCCCGCCGTAAAAGAAGGCGATCTGCGGAATCGTCATGTCGGCCGTACTGAAACTGCCGGCGAATACCTCGTGCGGCACGGACACCGCAGCCACAGTGATCGCGACTGCCACGACCCCGACGACGACGGCTTCCCTGCGGGCCCGTCGGCGCCCCGCTTTTTCGTCAGCGGAGGAGTAGAGGTAGAAGCACATGAGGAAGTAGACCGTCAGAAGCAACAGCACGTTCTGGATCAGCTTCGCCGTCCCGTGGCCGGCGACCGTGTCGACGCCGGACGCACCGCCGGGCATAGCTACGGGGTACGACAGTGCAGCGCAGAACAAGCAGAGGGTGACCGACCGCAGAGGCGCGTCATGAGGGGATCGCTTCAGCTGGTAGAGCTTCCAGACGAGAGCCGCAACGAGGCCCAGGAGTAGCAGTTCCACGGGTTAGAGCCATCCTCGCCGGTCACCGAGAGCCGCCTCCACCCGCCGCAGCGACGGGTCGTCCGACAGCGGAGTAGAGCCGTCCAGCAGGGACGACCACTCCAGGATGATGGTGGCGACCAGTTCGACGGAGCACTCCTCACCATCGTCGTACGAGCAGCGGCGGGCGACGCGCTTGATCGTCTCGGGTGCGAAGACCGGCAGCATGGTGGCCCAGCCCTCAACGAAGATGGCCGTCTCCTCCCCGGAGTCGATCGTGGAAGCTTCTTCCTTCGACTCGACTTCGATCTTCTCTGCGGCCTGTTCGTTCTCCGCGACGAGGATGTGACCTACCTCGTGGAGAATGATGTGATCTTGATGCAGGCGTGTTGTCTCCTGCTGGTACAGGATCACGTCGAAGTCCTCGTACTCGACCCACACTCCCGAGGGTCCGGGCTTCGGCAGCGAAGCCTCCCGCAGGTACAGGGGGCGACCACGCCGTCGGCTGAGCGCCTGGCAGAGTTCTTCGACATCAAGCGGGGGAGTAATTCCGAGGCCCTGCAGCTCACGCCGGATCAGACGGTGCAGATCTCTCTCCACCGTCCGGTTCGCGCCTGTACGCCAGCGCCCGAGGCGCCCACGACTGGCTCGGCCCTGTGTAGGAACCGCCGGCTCAGCCGCGGCTCGACCACTCTTCTCTGACCACACTGAGTAATCCCTCCAACCGACGGTGATGGCTCCCCCAAGCCGGGGCAACACCGCGCCCGTATCGATGACATCCGATTCCCGGCGCCAGGAACGACCGCAGTCAGACATACCTGCGTGCTCCACCAAGCCCCTCAAGGGGGCCGGATGCCTGGCCTCCAGATCGACTGACCCATCACGGATGTTACATACGCGAACACGCAATGAGACGTCCGGTGAACTGCCCCAATGGAGCCTCCGAGAACCTCTTTGGACAGTACGCGACGGTCCAGACAAGACATGGCCTGAAATACGCGATCAATTCGTGTAGCCCACAAGTAGCCCCGTCCGCCAAAATAATCTAAATCGGTCATCGACGCCTTAGGTCACGCCCATGAGCTGGCCTTTTAACGCCCTGGCGTGGACGCTTCAAAATCCCGACTTCGATGTCGAGTCCGTTGTGAATCCGAGATATTTAAGGTTGAACGACGTGCGTCATACAGTGCCAAATCAGGCTAATCACTGGTTCGGACTGGGTGTGGCCGCAGTCACTTCAGGACAGTTCGGGCAACTGGCACCGTTACGCTTTCGGTCATGCCGAACGCGATATCGAGCCAAGCCGATGACTACCAGGAGTTCTGGAACGAGTACCACTTGTGCACGTTGACGACGCTGCGGCCTGACGGCCGCCCGCACGTTGTGCCAGTCGGCGTGACCGTCGATGCCGCAGCCGGAGTGGCCCGCGTTATCACTCGCAAATCCAGTCGGAAAGTCGCCAACATCCTTGCGGGCGGTAGTGCGGCCCGAGTCGCGGTGTGCCAGGTCGACGGGGGCCGGTGGGCCACACTCGAAGGCGTGGCGGAGGTATGCGCCGACGTGGCAGTGGTCGACGACGCGGTTGCCCGGTACGGGCAGCGGTACGGGCGTACGCCGGCCTCGGACCCTGAGCGCGTCGTTCTTCTGATCTCAATTGAACGGGCATTGGGTCAGACGCCCTCCAAGGCAGCCACAAACGGCTAATGCCGCTGTGTGGCGCGAAGTCCGTGCCCAAGGGGCCCTTATAGAGCGGAAGCCGGGCCCCAACGCTCGACCAGCGCCAAGAATATCCTTCAGGCGCCCGCCGCCGGGGCGGCCTGAAAACCGACCGCTCGGCACTGGATCAGTGACCCTTGATGCCATCTCCATGTAGATGCCGGCGCAACACCGGGATCAGCAGCGAGCGCAGCAGCACGATCAGGATCACCAGAGTGATCGCCAGCACCACCGGAGGATGCAAAGAAGGACAGCCGTACCCGAGGCCGGAGGCCCCCGGCTCAGACGTTCATGCGGCGGTGGGCGCGGCGGAGACATCCGGTTGCGGCGCCGTGGGGTCAGCAACGACGAGGGGGATGCCGATGCTCGCACACATCCTCCGGGCTCGGGCGAGTGCGCTAAGCGAGGCGGACGACGGGCCGGGCCCTCCCAGCTTGACCTTCACGATCCGGGGGCGGTGGGTGTAGATGAGCGCTTCGGTCTCGAGCGCGGCTGCGGCCCGGTTGGTGACGTTGAGGTCGGACGGGAGCGTCACGTGCAGTACCCCGTCTTCGAGGGTGTGACTGATGGACATGACGGTCTCCTTCTGCCGGGAGCCCCTACCGGGCGGTAAGCGCGCCGCCCTTAGAGGCGGCCCGGCAGGGGGGACACTGGCCATTATGCGGACAGAACCGACCTTCCGCACGCCCCTGAGCTGGCATTTTACCGAACGAACGCGACGAGGGAGGGGCAGCTCGTCGAAACCGCGTACAGTCCGCACCCCGCGAGTTGCCCTCCGACCGCAGGCACATGTGGGCTCACGTACGCCGGCGTGGTGCGGTCGAGACCTCAAACACCGCGCGCTCAGCCCACCCGGATCGGGGCGCACGCGTCGTCCTCGCGTCTGTGATCTCGGGGCCAGCGCACAGCGCGTCGATCCCCTGCTGCGGTTCCACGGGGCGCAGTCACGACAGCGTAGGCCAGCCGCGCAACTTCCTCCGGTAAGCCCGGACGGACCGAATCCCGGTGGCAGTTGCCGCCATGTGCAGCCCGTCGTGGCCACGAACCGCCTTGGGGTCTAGCAGGCGGGACGACCCGCTGGAGCAACTCCCACAGCCCTCCGGTACCAGATGCTCCACCATCGCCATCACGGCCGCCAGCCTAGTGATCAAGCCAGTTGAGACGACCTCTCATGCGGGTCCCGCCGCACCTGACCGGGCGTGCCCACTGGATGAGGATGTAGTCACCGGGCCCCAGTTGAGCGTGCGCGAGTTCAACACGCGCAGGATGGCGCCAATGCGCCTTACAGGGGAGTCACCGGAGCGTCGTGCACGCAGCCACACCGGTGCGGGGCAGGGTGAACAGCCGGGGCAGCAGCGGCGAACGAGGAGAGCGAGCATGATGAACGAAGAGATCTGGGACTACAGCACCAACTCCGGCTACGAGACAGGAAGCGACCTGATCGGATTCAAGGTCGAGGCAGCCGACGGAAACATCGGAAAGGTCGACGAGCATACGGACGAGGCCGGGGCCAGCTACATCGTCGTCGACACAGGCGTATGGATCTTCGGCAAGCACGTACTGCTCCCCGCCAGCATCATCCGGCGTGTCGACCGTGACACCGAAGCGGTTTACGTCGACCGCACCAAGGACCAGATCAAGGATGCGCCCGAGTTCGAGCGCACCAAGGAGCCCCGCGACCGTAGCTATCTTGAGCAGTTCGCCAAGTACTACGGGATGCCGCACCTGTAGGCGGCCGCCAGACTCGCGCGTGACGTCCGCACGGCCAACGTCAATTGGTCCTTCCCCAACCCGCGTGAACCGGCGCCGACCAGACTCGCCCGCCGGGGCGCGCAGCCGCCCGTCTCCCCCGTCGCCGCGATCGACGACCCGGCGCTGTTGGAGGTCCTGGCCGAGCTGGCGGCGGCGCGGGCGGACGCGATGGACGCCCACACCGTCAACCCGGAGCTGTTCATCGCACGCGAGGCGATCGGCTGGTAACAGCGCCAGGGCTGGATCGAACGCGATCCGACGATCCGCATCGAACGGCGGCCGACTCCGCCGGACCGCACCAAGGATCTGGCGGGAAATCAGATCGCCGCGCTGTGGCGCGTGGACATCGCCCTGCGGGAGAAGACGCAGTGGAAGATGCTCTACAAGTCCGTCGCACGGGCCGCTGGGGTTGTCCTCTAACCTCCGTCGGTAACTGCTTCGACTAGCTTTCGAGGGGCGCCTGGATCCGTCCGCGGATCGGGCGGCCGTGGTGCCTGCCGTTGGCGGAGCGGGTGCTGCTGGTGGCTGTGTATTACCGGACGAACCTCACGATGCGGCAGCTCGCGCCGCTGTTCGGGGTCTCGCCGGCCACGGTGTGCCGGGTCATCCAGCGGATGGGACCGCAGCTCGCTCTGGAACCGGTGGCCCGTGGGGACGAAGTGGTCGACCGGCTGTGGATCGTGGACGGGACGTTGATCCCGGTGCGGGACCGGAAGGTCGCCGCCTCCTCGCGTAACTACCGGTTCTCGGCGAACGTGCAGGTCATCATCGATGCGGACACTCGTCTTGTCATCGCCACGGCCCATCCGGTGCCGGGGAACCGGGCCGATGCGCGGGTCTGGCGGGAGTCCGGGCTGGCCGAGCACTGTCATGGTGTGACGGTTCTCGGCGACGGCGCCTACATCAACACCGGTCTCGTCGTCCCGCACCGAAAACGCCCCGGCCGGCCCTTGTTGCCCGGTGAGGAGGAGGACAACGCCGCCCATCGCAAGGTCCGTGCCCGCGTCG
This sequence comes from Streptomyces sp. NPDC055749, assembly GCF_053617235.1. Taxonomy (NCBI): domain Bacteria; kingdom Bacillati; phylum Actinomycetota; class Actinomycetes; order Kitasatosporales; family Streptomycetaceae; genus Streptomyces; species Streptomyces sp. NPDC055749. The sequence goes on from NZ_JBSHFH010000068.1 coordinate 12,419, forward strand.
AGCACGCCTTCGCCCGCGTGAAGAACTACAAGATCCTCCGCGACTGCCGACAGCACGGCGACGGCCTCCACCACGCGGTCCAGGCTGTTGCCCACATGCACAACCACGCCCTCGCCTCGTGATCAGACAGGACCGTAGCCCGGCGTCAGCACGCCACCACACAGCCTTCTGCAACACGCTTAGGTCGTGTATCGAAAATGGATCCGGGACGCTACGGACGCTCGTGCGAGCGAGGCCCAGTGACGGCGTCTGCCGCGCGGTTCCCGGCGCGATCAGGTAATCAGGAACGGTGAACAAGGACGCGACCGATCCCTTTGTGCATGTCCGGGGCGCCAGTGAGAACAACCTGCGGAACATCGATGTCGACGTTCCGCGGGACGCGATGGTCGCCTTCACCGGCGTCTCCGGTTCGGGTAAGTCCTCGCTCGCGTTCGGCACGCTCTACGCGGAGGCCCAGCGGCGCTACTTCGAGTCCGTAGCACCGTACGCCCGAAGGCTGTTGCAACAGGTCGGCGCACCGCACGTGCAGGAAATCACCGGACTGCCACCGGCCGTTGCCCTGCAGCAGCGACGCGGGTCGCCCAGCTCGCGCTCGACGGTCGGCACCATCACCACTCTGTCCAATCTGCTGCGCATGCTGTACTCCCGCGCTGGCACCTATCCGCCCCGGGCCGCACGGCTGGAAGCCGAGTCGTTCTCACCCAACACCGCGGCCGGCGCCTGCCCGGAGTGCCACGGACTGGGCGTCGTGCACGACGTCGCCGAGGACCTGCTCGTCCCGGAGCCCTCGCTGAGCATCCGCGAGGGGGCGATCGCCGCCTGGCCGGGCGCCTGGCAGGGCGCCAATCTGCGCAGTGTCGTGAGTGGCCTGGGGATCGACATCGACCGACCCTGGCGCAGGCTCAGGAAGAAGGACCGGGACTGGCTGCTGTACACGGACGAGCAGCCCTCCGTGTACATCGAGCCGGAGGAGGACCGCGTCGACTACGGCTACCAGGGCAAGTTCTGGAGCGCCCGCAAGCACGTCATGCACGTTCTCGCCGACTCCAAGAGCGAGAAGATGCGCGAACGGGCGCTCCGGTTCGTCAGGAGTGTGCCCTGCCCGGAGTGTCACGGCAGCGGACTGCGGCCCGAGGCGCTCGCCGTGACCTTCGCCGGACGTTCCATCGCCGAGATCAACGCGATGCCGCTCACCGAGGTCGCGGCGCTGCTGCGGCCCGTCGCGGGGCGGTCCGAGGCCGACGCCACCACGGCGACCGCCCGATCCGGGGAGACGACCGAGGTCGCGGTCCGGATCTGCGGCGATCTGGTCGCGCGGGTCGACGTACTGCTCGACCTGGGCCTGGGATACCTCAGCCTCGGGCGCCGCTCGACGACCCTGTCGCCCGGCGAGGCGCAGCGCATGCGGATCGCCACCCAGCTGCGCTCGGGGCTGTTCGGCGTCGTCTACGTCCTCGACGAACCCTCTGCGGGCCTGCACCCGGCTGACGCGGAACCGCTTCTGGACGTGCTCAACCGCCTCAAGGCGGCGGGCAACTCGCTGTTCGTCGTGGAGCACGACATGGACGTCGTACGGCGGGCGGACTGGGTGGTCGACATCGGCCTCGGCGCGGGCGAGGGCGGCGGGCGCGTGCTGTACAGCGGCCCGGTCGCCGGTCTTGAGCGGGTGAGGGATTCGGCCACGAGCCAGTACCTGTTTGGGCGCGCCAAGCCGCTCGATCACCGCCGGCGCGCACCGCACGGCTGGCTGCACCTGAGCGGCGTCTCCCGCCACAATCTGCACGACGTGTCCGTCGACGTACCGCTCTGCGTACTGACGGCGGTGACGGGCGTGTCCGGTTCCGGAAAGTCGACACTGGTGACGCAGGTGCTCGCCGAGGTCGTCCGCGGCCACCTCGGACTCGTACCCGAGGAGCCCGACGAGGCGCAGCTGGAGGTCGACGTCCAGGACGCGTCGGGGGTCGAGTCGTTCGACCGGCTGGTCCGGGTCGACCAACGGCCCATCGGCCGAACTCCCCGGTCCAACCTGGCCACGTACACGGGGATGTTCGACGCGGTGCGCAAGCTGTACGCGGCGACGGACGAGGCCAGGGCGCGCGGCTACTCGGCCGGGCGGTTCTCCTTCAACGTGCCCGAAGGACGGTGCGAGACCTGCCAGGGCGAAGGTTTCGTCGCGGTGGAACTGCTGTTCCTGCCTGGCACCTACGCGCCGTGCCCGACCTGCCAGGGCGCCCGGTACAACGCCGAAACGCTGGAAGTCACCTACCGCGGCAAGAACATCGCGGAAGTGCTGGGGCTGTCCGTCGACGCCGCCGCCAAGTTCCTGTCCGCCGTCCCGGCCGCCTCCCGCAGTCTGGAGACGTTGCGCGAGGTGGGACTGGGGTACCTGCGGCTGGGGCAGCCCGCGACGGAACTCAGCGGTGGTGAGGCGCAACGCATCAAACTGGCCACCGAACTGCAGCGAGCCCGCCGCGGCCACGCGCTCTACCTGCTCGACGAACCGACGGCGGGGCTGCACCCCTCGGACGTCGCGCTGCTGCTGCGACAGTTGCACCGGCTCGTCGACGCCGGCAACACCGTCGTCCTCGTAGAGCACGACCTGGACACGATCGCCACCGCCGACTGGGTCATCGACCTCGGGCCGGGCGGCGGCGACGCGGGCGGGCGGGTGGTCGCGGCGGGCCCGCCGGCCAAGGTGGCGAGGGCCCGCCGCAGTGCCACCGCGCCCTATCTCGCGGCCCGGCTCGCGCGCTCCTGACGACGGCGCGAGGGGCTGAGCGCCGGTCAGCCGGGTTCGGGGCGCAGGGTCGCGCGCGTCGCCATGCTGCGTTCCAGCTTGTGGCGGATATCGCTCGCGAGGTGTCCCGTCTGGGCCCATTCCACGATGAGTTCGGCGGCGTGGCGCTTCTTGATGTCGGTGTGCTGGGAGATCTCCCATAGGACGTCCCGGGCGTCCCCGGCGCGCAGGCCGGCCAGTGTGACGACGATGCCGGTCGCCCTGCAGATCGCCCTGATTGCGGGCCGTGGCCGCATGCCGGTGGGCGCGGCAGACCGTGGAGTCGACGCTCAGGTCCCAGGGGATCGCACCTTTCGCGTCGGCCAGAGGCTGGAGCCGCGTGAGGATCCGGTGCCAGGTGCCGTTCCGCTGCCATCGGCGGAACAGGTCGTAGACCCGGCCCCACGGCTCGTACTCGAATAGCATGCCCCGTCACGGAACACCGGTACGGACCCGGAACCGTATGCGGCGACCGACGACGAGCGTCCAGCGGGTACGGGCGGCGCGGCAGAGTCCGGGTCACAGCTACCGGGCCGCGCGGCGACAGGGACGGGCGGCCCGGGGCCCACTCCGGCTCCGGAAGGTGCCGGGGCACGCGGCCCCCGTGGCTCGTCGAGCGTTCGCCACGCCGTCCGGCCGGTGCCACAGTGGATGGATGAGCCCGGCGCGGACCGGCGCCGACGAGCGGCCGCGACCGGTGCCCTGGAGAAGTGAGCGGATCACCCGCGCCCTGCCGTCGGGGACGGTGACTCGGGGCCGTGGCCGAGTGGTCGGGAAGCGTGGCTCGACATGAAGGCAGTGGTGTACAACGGCCCGCACGACGTCAGCGTCAGCGAGGTCCCCGATGCCAGGATCGAACATCCCAATGACATCGTCGTCCGGATCACCGCCACGAACATCTGCGGCTCGGACCTGCACATGTACGAGGGGCGTACGTCCTTCGAGCAGGGGCGCAGCCTCGGACACGAGAACATGGGCGAGGTGGTGGAGGTCGGCTCCGGAGTCAGCAAGGTGAAGGTGGGAGAGTATGTCGTCCTGCCCTTCAACATCGCGTGCGGCTTCTGCAAACAGTGTGAGCAGGGGCTGACGAACTACTGCCTCACCATGCAGCCCGAACCTGCCATGGCGGGAGCGGCGTACGGGTTCGCCGAGATGGGACCGTACGCCGGCGGACAGGCGGAGTACCTGCGCGTACCGTTCGGCGACTTCAACGCTCTCCGGCTCGGCGAGGACGCCGCCGAGCGGCAAAACGACTACGTGATGCTTGCGGACATCTTCCCGACCGGCTACCACGCCACCGAGATGGCCGGTGTGAAGCCGGGCGACCAGACCGTGGTCTTCGGGGCCGGACCGGTCGGCCTGATGGCCGCGTACTCCGCCATGCTCAAGGGCGCGGGGCGGGTGTGGGTCGCCGACCACAAACCGGACCGGTTGGCGCTCGCCGAGCACGTGGGCGCGATCGCGATCGACACGAGCAAGGAGGACCCCGCCGAGGTTATCAAGGAGGCCACCCTCGGGCTCGGTGCGGACAACGGCTGCGAGTGCGTGGGCTACCAGGCCCACGATCCGCAGGGCCAGGAGGACGCGTCCCTCACGCTCAACCAGCTCATCGGCTCGGTGCGCTTCACCGGCCGGCTCGGCGTCGTCGGCGTGTTCCTGCCTGAAGACCCCGGCGGGAAGGAAGCGCAGAACGAACTGGAGGCCGAGGGAAAGGTCCCTCTGGACTTCGGCCTCATGTGGTTCAAGGGCCAGACCATGGGCACCGGGCAGGCCCCGGTCAAGCGGTACAACCGCGCGCTGCGCGACCTGATCGCCGGCGGCGAGGCCGAACCGTCCTTCCTGGTTTCGCACGAACTCCCGCTCCACGAAGCGCCCAGCGCGTACGAGAACTTCGACAAGCGCAGCCCGGGGTGGACGAAGGTGGTCCTGCACCCGGAGTCTGTGCCCGCGTAGACCGGGACCCCGCTCCCCACGGCGGCGGCAGCTCCGGTCGAGGACAGCCCGCTGCCGGACTGCGCTCCGGCCATCGTCGTCGGTATCGGCTTCGGCGTGCTGACCTTCTTCGCCGAGAAGTCCTACCCCAAGGCAGTCCTCGCCGGTGTCCTCGCTGCCGGGGGCTGCACGGTAGGAGGTCGGTACAGCCTGATCAACTAACCGGCGGGGTCGGGCGGGAGCTTCCTGTCCGACCCCCGTGGCTCTGTGGCGTCAGGCGGCGCTGAACTCGTGCGCGTGGCCGCCGCGCCACTCCACCCAATGAGGGTCGTCCAGGGCGGCCTCCGGGTCAGCGATGCCGGCACCTGCAAGGAATACGACCAGGTCGTGGTCGCTGTGGGCGGTGCCGAGGATCTCGTCCCGCCCGCTGCTGTGCACGGTGACTCTCCGGCCGCCCGTACGGGAGGGTCGGTGCACGACGATCGGCGCGCTGGCCACGCCACCCAGCGTGCCGCAGACCAGTTCGGTGGGCGAGTCGGCGCGGGGACGTGAGGGAGTGCCGCCGCATTGGGGTCAGGGGTTCTTGGCCGGCGGCTGCTGGGGGACGTGACGAGTGAGATCGCGATCAGGAGCGAGGGGGCAGCTGGCCGGTGCTGGGCTCGCGGCTCACCGACTCGGTTGCCAGAGCCCGCGATCGTCCACAGCGTGTTCTCTCAGCTCTGCTGGCATGACGGGCAGGCTGCCACAGCACAGGGTCACAGGCCCGGGGATATCGGTTGGGACCCAGTCGCTGGGAAGAAGGCCCGACTTGCGGGACACGTCTCAGGTCCTGCTGGACCACCGGGACGCCAGGACCGGGCGCGCCATCTTCCTCAACCTCAATGCACTGCGCCGGGGCGACAAGGTCAACGTGGTGCGCGCGGACCGCAAAACCGCGGTGTTCACGGTGGATGCGGTGAAGACGTACACGAACGACAAGTTCCCCGACGACAAGGTGTACGGGGAGACCGGCCGGCCCGAACTCCGGCTGCTGACCTGCGGCGGGCGTTTCGACGAGAAGGCGGGCTACTCGGCGAATGTGGTGGTCTTCGCCCACCTCACGTCACTGAAGAAGGCGGCCTGAACGCCATGCTCAGGTGGCCAGTACCTCGGGGACAAGGTATCGGCCACCCGCACGGCCGGGATACGGGCCGCCATGAACTGCAGAGCTCACTCGAGGTAGTGGGCGTGCCCCTGGTCATCGAGGCTCGCTTTACGTCTTCTTCGTTCAAGCTCGCGCGTTGCCGGGTTTGAGCTGTCGGATGCGCCCGTCGAGCTCGCGCTGGTAGAAGTCGATGAAGCCGTCGGGGTCTGGGCCCGCGTTCTGCATGACCAGCCTGTCGAAGCTGCCTCGACGTAGCTCTGGGCGATCTCGATGTAGCGCCCGGGGTCCGCTCCGCATGCGAACTTTTCCAGGATGTCCTCCTCGCGCACTGTGGTGGTCGCGGCATCGAAGTTGATCGGATTGGGGAGTTCGCTCATCACTTTCCACCCGGTCAGCGCCCACCGCGACGTCTCGAGAGCAGCGCGGGCGGCGGTGTGCGCGTCGGGCGCCCAGGCCATCGGAACCTCGCCGTAGCACGGGCCGGTGCCGCCGGCGTCACGGTAGTGCTGGACGATGCTCGGCTTGTCCTCCGTGGCGAACAGACCTCCGCCCAGCTCGGCGGCGATCCGCGTCGACTCCCGGCCGCTGGCCGCCACCGCGATCAGGGGCAGCTCGTCAGGGAGGTCGAAGACCCGGGCGTCCTGCAGCCGCAGATGTTTTCCCTCGTAGGACCGGTAGCCTCCGCTCCACAGCAGCCGGATGATCTCCAGGGCCTCCGTGAGCATTTCGTGCCGGGTGCTGACCGCGTCGGGGAAGCCGGGGCCGACGACGTGTTCGTTGAGCCGTTCCCCGGAGCCGACGCCCAGGACGAAGCGGCCTTCCGAGAGCAGGGCGAGCGTCGCGGCCGCCTGAGCGATGACGGCGGGGTGGTAGCGCACGGTGGGGCAGGTGACCCCGGTAGCCAGACCGATCCGCGACGTCCTGGCCGCGATGCTTCCCAGCACCGTCCAGGCGAACGGTGAGTGTCCCTGGTTGTCGAGCCAGGGGTGGTAGTGGTCGCTGATCTCCACGAAATCGAATCCCGCCTCCTCGGCGAGCACGGCCTGCCTGACCAGCTCCGCCGGGCCGAACGCCTCCGCGGCCAGCTTGTATCCCACCTGCATGTGATCCTCATTCCGCACGCGTCATGACCCCTTCGTCCGCACAGACGTACCCTCTGTTCGCTGCACATGACGGTCGGATGTGCTCGGTGTGCAACTGGAGGTTCGAGGTCCGTTCGTCAGTCGGGGCCCGGCCCGAACGGGCTGTCGTCGAGATGGCCGAGCAGATCGGCGACATCCAGGTACACCGCTTCCGCTCCTGCCCGCTCCAGGTCGGCACGCGGGATACCACCCGACAGGAGAGCCACCGCGGTCACCCCGGCCCGGGCCCCGGCCTCCATGTCCCACACCGTATCGCCCACGAACACCGCCTGCCCCGCACTGACGCCGGCCAGCCGGCAGGCCAGCTCGACCGGCTCCGGGGAGGGCTTGCCCCGGTCGACGTCGTCCGAGCTCGCCGTGGCCCGGACCGCCTCGTCCGCGTCCACCGCCCGCCGCAGAGCCGCGAGCTCCGTTCCGCTCGCCGAGGTGGCGAGCACGACCCGCCAACCACGTTCGGCCAGGGTGCGCAGCAGGTCGCCCGCGCCCCGGAAGGCCGGAAGGCGGTCGAAGTACGTCCCGTAGAGCACCGTGTGTGCGGAGCTGATGGCCTCGTCCTGCCCGGGGTCACGGTCTGGCCCCAGCAGTCGCTCGATCAGATCACCGGAGCTGAGGCCGACCGATCGGTGGATGTCCGGCATCGGCACGGTGTGTCCGGCCTGCCGGAAGGCTTCCCACCAGGTCACCACGTGGAAGTGATTGGTATCGGTGAGTGTGCCGTCCACATCGAAGATCGCCGCTCCTGCCGTGGTCTCTCTGATGCTAGCGATCATGCTTCGCGCCCCTGGGCGTCAGCCTCGTCCGTGACATGGACGGCCGCTTCCTCCGCCGACGCCGCGCCGGCGTCGATGCCCACGTCCTTAGCGAGGATGTCGTTCTCCCGCCCGGCCGCGTCGTCCGCCGCGCTGAGCCGTCCTGCCCGGGGCTCGCGCTCGGACACCTCCAGGGGTTCGCCCTCGCCCCCGGCAAGGTCGCCGATGCCGTCACCGGCGGGCGATTCCACGTCGTCGGTCTCCTGGGCGAGCCGCTGGTCCAGGGACTCCCCGTGGCGCACCTCGGCCTCGGTCGTGCCGAACTTGTTCACGGCCAAGGGGCGTTCAAGAGGGGAGTAGCCCTCTTCCATCCGGTTGTCCAGATCCCGTTCGTCGAGCGTGTTCTCCAGGTCGGGCTCGTCGTTCTGCGGTTCGCCGTCGTCGTCCTGCGGCTGGTACACATCGTCGCCGCGTGCGTCTGCGGGCATGTCCTGTTTCCTCCGTCGTGTGGGCGGGCGGCCCCCGGACCGCCGGTGGGCGTCAGCGTCCGAGGGCCTTGCGGAGCTGTTCCTTGTTCATGGAGGAACGCCCGTCGATGTTCTTCTTCCTCGCTTCGGCGTAGAGCTGGTCCTTCGTGGGTCCCTGCGCGCCCTTGTGCGAGCGTTCGCCGCCGCGTTCGTAGGCGGATTTCCTGTCCTGCGTCGACGTCCTGCTCGCCGTCCTCGACTCGCCGGAGCGGGCGCGCTGCTTGTTGACGGTCCGGGCCGCGATCTCCTTCGCGCGGGCGGTCGACGCGCCCTGTTCCTCCTGGCTCTCCTTGATGTGCTCGTACTGCCGCTCACGCTTCTTGTTGGATCCAGCCGGCATGATGTGCTCCTTCGCTCCGACTCGGGGGTGTCGGACCCGGAATCGTCCGATGCAGTAGCGCTTCTTCCCAGGGGGACGCCCACCGCGTTTCCCTTTCGAATCCCACTAAACAACGCACCCCGGAATTGCGCCCCCCGACGCAGAACCAGGAGTGCCAGTCCCTGAAGTTGGGGGGGCACCGGCCGGAAACCGGGCTCGGTGAGTTTCCGACTCCGCCGCCAGGCAGTTGGACGCCAACAGCGAAGCCGAGCTCCTCGCTTCGGACCGCGCCCTGGCCGTCCTCTCCGTCGATCGGATACCGCCGAACCGCTCTCCGGCGCCAGCACCGGACCGACGCGGCTTTCGAATGAGCGGCGCCCGTGCCAGCGCGCGGCAGCGCTACTTCCCTGTGAACCGCTGTGCGGGTTTGCGGGCGTCCCGGAGCGGGTGTAGGAAGGACCCCTTCAGCAGACACGTCGCCGTATGTTTCGTCATGACGAAGACCGTTTCGCCTGGCAAGGTCCAGTCAGCCGCCTGCTGGAGGGTTTTCAACGGGCTCTCCGCCGATGGGCCGTCGTTGGCGTCCGAGCCACCCGGAGTTACTGCCGAAGTAAGCTCCGGGGCCCGCGTCGGCCGCGTCGGCCGGAGGCGTGGCGAGCGGGCCGCCGCGAAAGCGAGAACGGTCCGTACAGCAAAACGGTGGGACCGCGTCACGAAATCCTTCCTACAACGCCGAAGGGGATTGCGCGCTACTCGCCGCCGCAGGACATAGGTGGTTCCCCCGGCAGCTTGTCCGTACCGGGGAAACCTGGACCGGCCGGCCCCCGCGGGGAGCGTCACCGTCTCAGTCCTGCACCACTGAGTCTCCCGCTCGACGAAACCCAAACCGCAGTCACAGAAAGGGGGACCTCCGCCCTCGACCGTGAGGCCCTGACCAGGGCCGGACCGGCGAGGAGTGATCGCCGGTCCGGTTACATCCGATCGTGCCAGTTCAGGCCCTGCTACGGGATTCGGGGTACAGCACGTGGTCACTGGCTCAGGCGGGAGCTCCCGCTCGAGCTCCCAGGCCCTCCGCGTCCGTTTGCGCGTGTCCAACCGTATTGACTGTTATCCGCGGTGAGAGTTGCGGTTGATCGGGGATGCTGGGTGTGGCGAGGTGAAAGGGCGCGCGACGACGCTGGGAGGCGACGATGGAGGGCAACAGTATCGGGCTGACCGAGCTGCTGACCGCGGCCGAGAACGCGGCGCCGGTGGAGTCGCTGGACGTGGTCGCGCAGAACCTGCGGGACCGTTTCGGCGCACGATATGCAAGCTTCCTTTTCGTTGACATCGTGGGCCGGATGATGGTGCGAATCACCGAGGAAGCCGCCCCGCAGCAGGGCAAGCACGCCGACCAGATTCCCCTGGCCGGCAGTCTCTACGACACGGTCCTACGTACCCAGAAACTGGCACAGGAGCCGTATGAAGGCGGGCAGCGTGTGGTCGTGCCGGTCACCAACCGGGGCGACACGATCGGCGTACTGGAGCTGTTTCTCCCGCGGACCACACCCGAGATGCTCGGCCAGGTCGAGGAGGCCGGCCACGCGCTTGCATACATCGTTGTCACCGACCGCCGCTTCACCGACCTCTACCACTGGGGCCAGCGCACCACCCGGCTCAGCCTGGCCGCGGAGATCCAGCGCCAGCTCCTGCCCTCCGCCCCCTCGCTGGAGGCAGCCCAGTTCGCCCTCGCCACCACGCTGGTGCCGACCGACTCCATCGCAGGCGACACCTACGACTACAGCCTCGACCACGACACGCTGCACGTGGCCGTCACCGACGCCATGGGCCACGACGTTGACGCCTCCCTCATGGCCACGCTTCTGGTCAATGCCTCCCGTGGCGCCCGCCGCGCCGAGGCCGACCTCGCCGAACAAGCCTCCCGGACCAACCAGGCCCTCCACGATCACGGCCACGGCGGCTTCGCCACCGGACAGTTGCTGCGCATCGCCCTGGACGGATCCGGCGCACGGCTCGTCAACGCCGGCCACCCCCCGCCACTGCGACTGCGCCACAACACGGTCACCGAAGTACACCTGGAAGCCGACCTCCCCTTCGGCATGTACGCACCCTGGACCTACCGGGTCCAAGTCCTGGACCTGCAACCCGGCGACCGCCTGGTCCTCTACACCGACGGCATGCAAGAACGGCAAGCCCAGTCCGTCGACCTGCCGGACGTGCTCCGCAATACCGCAGACCAACACCCCCGCGAAGTGGTCCGGACCTTGGCCCAAGCGGTCACCGACGCGAGCAACGGACACATGGCAGATGACGCCACCGTCGTCTGCCTGGACTGGCACGGCCCCCCACCCCACAGGCCGCTACACCCAAACCGACACCGACACCCAAACCCCGGGTGAGGCTTGGCCCTGAACGCCTGTGATGTCGTGATCACCCGGCGGCCCTGGGTACCTCATCAATCCAGATCATTGCGGCGCTGAGGCGGACGCCGGCCACGAGGCTGTCCGGGCTCTTGTCCTATCGGGTGGCGATGTCTCTCCGGGCTTGCAGCTGGTTGACCAGCCCTTCAACAGTATTCCGCTCTTGTAGACGTCGGCGTCGTAGGTGATGGGCCAGCCGCCTTGAGGTGCCCTTCTTCTTCGCTCGGGCGGCTTCGTCAGGCTTCTCGGGGGACAACTACCTTCATGCCGCCTCTGCGCTAGGACCGGTCGCCGCGAGACAAGTAAGCCTCGTCTGCGGCGCCCGAGCCGGGCCTGTCGGGCGGATGGCCGACAGGTAGACGGACTCGCACCCTCTTGAGCACGGTGCAGCAGTTCGAGGCGGGCGATGGCTCCGTTTTACGCCGGCGAGGGCCCGGGTATGCGAGCCGGAGGAAGGGAAGTGATGGGATGGACTGGCGTGGGTTCGCGGAGCAGATGGGTGCCATGGCGCACGATCTGCTGGAGCAGCCGTCGGTGGACCGCACGCTGGAGCGGATCACGGGTTCGGCGACCGAGCTGGTCGAAGGCTGTGACGCGGCCGGGATTCTGCTGCTGAACGACCAGCAGGCGGTGTCACTGGCACCGTCCGAACGGCTGGTGGTCAAGCTGGACCAGCTCCATCACCGGCTGGGTCAAGGTCCGTGTTTCGACGCCGCCCGCCACTCGGTCAAGGAGCGGGTGTTTCGCATCGCTGACTTCACGCTGGAGGAGTCGCGGTGGCCGGACTTCGTGCCGGAGGCACTGAAGCTGGGGGCGGGCAGCATGATGGGGTTCCTGCTGTTCACCGAGGACGAAGACTTCGGAGCGCTCAACTTCTACTCGCGTGAACCCGGAGCGTTCACCGAGGTCAGCCAGACCGCCGGCGTACTGCTCGCCTCGCACGCCGCGGTCGCCCTCTCCAGCGCACGCACACACGCGCAGATGGAGCAGGCCGTCGCCACCCGCCACCAGATCGGCCAGGCGATGGGCATCCTCATGGCCCGCCACCACATCGCCGAGAACGAGGCGTTCAACGTGCTGCGCCGCTACTCGCAGGACAACAACGTCAAGCTCCGTGACATCGCCCAGCAGGTGTCCGAGCAGGGCCGTCTGCCCTGACCCCGGCCAGGCAGATCCCACGGCAGCGTTTCTGTGCCAGGGCGACCCTGCGGGAACCGCCGCCAGCTCAGCCTCGCCCGCCACAGCGACCCCCTGCTGGACACTCGAAAGCTCCGCCACCCTGCGAAGAGACCGCCAGTCCGGCTCGCCAGATGCACGGCGGGGCACGCAGCGGTGCCGCTTTGTGCGATGCGGTGGGTGGAGTCTAGGCGGGCATCACCGCGTGTCGGCAGCCAGGGATGCAAACGCTCGGGCACCTGCGGCGGCGCGCAGATCCTTCAGGGTGGCGGACTGCTGATCGGCACAATGGCAGATCGGCCTTGGACCGCAGCATGAGCAGGGTGCTCTTCGGAACAGCTCCTCGGCCGCACCAAGCAGGCGGCCACCCCTGGATCCTAGTCGTCACCATCGCCCGCGCGAGGCATCGACTAAGCTCACGGGCCGTCCGGGTTCACCTGCTCGTACTGGTCCGTGGTTCCGAGGACCTCGCCCTGGCCCGGCTGACCCTGTTCGGCGAGGATTCAGTCGCTCGACCGCAGGGTGGCGAGGTGTTCGACCCTTACCGCAACCTGCTGCCCGGCTTCTGCCCCGTGGACCGCCTGCGCTCGCTGCGTGTCGCGGCCTATGCAGGTTCCCGCGCCGGACGGCACTCGGACAGCAAGGCTGAGGCAGCCGCGCCCTCCCCGGTCGGGTGCTCAGGCTCCGAGCTTGCCGACCCCGTCGTTCAGCGAGGCCACCATCGAGGTCAAGTCCTGCTGGGTGGGGTAGGAGGTGCCCAGCCGCTCCACGAGCTCCGCCCGTGTCAGGACCACCGCCGCGCCGCGCAGGTCGTCGCCGTCCAGGTCGGCCCGCCCGGCCACCCGGGCGCGGCCCTCCAGCAACACCATGGCGGAGTCGTCGTCCGCCGCGTCAAGCAACTCGCGGATCAGCACCTCGTCGATCATCACATGTTCCCTTTCGCATCTCACGGCTCTTCGCTTCTAACAGCCGGCCCTGCCGAGCCCCGGGTAGGTACGGACGGTCACTGCCTGTGCAGGCGGTGCAGGGCAACCTCCCCGAGACCCGTCCTGGGCGGTGCATGTCATATACGTGCAGTACGGCTGCCGTCTGCGGTCTGTCGGTGACCGGGGTTCAGCAGGCGCAACCCGCTTGGCGCCTCGATGTCCCAGGGGATGTGGCTGTGGCCGAAGACAAGGACATCCAGGTCCGGGTAGCGCGCGGCGCAGCGCGCTTCCCGACCACGGGCGGCCTCTGTCTCGTGGACGACACCGAACCGAAGACCCGCCAGCCGGACACGGGCCACCTGCGACAGCCGGGCTCGCAGTTCAGCGCCGTCGTTGTTGGGTACACACCGACCAGGTGTCGGGCTTGCCTCTCGACTGGGTCCAGTGTGGCCACGTCGACCCAGTCCCCTGCGTGCATGACAACGTCCATCCGCTCTATCGCGTGCAGCAGCTCATTGGGGAGCGTCTTGGCGCCCATAGGCAGGTGCGTGTCTGAGACGAGCAGCAGCCGTACAGGGGAGTTTGTTGACGCCCCGGTCGTATCGTCGTCCATGCGTCTGCCTTCTCCATCGGGCCCACCTGGCCTATCAGGTGGAGGCGTCCTTGCGCGCAAGAGGCCCCGGCCCCGGCGTGGCGACCGGGGCGGAGCTGCACGACAGCATCCAGGGCCGCAGAAAGAACCATGGGCTGCAGGCGTCGCGGGCGAGGCGCTGGAGCTTGTGGACGCTGCGGTGACGGGTGACCTTGGCCGCCTTGATCCGTAGGCGACCCGCAGTGTCTTCCCCAGCATGGGCCAGTTTCATTTTGTCGGAAAGATTCGCTTGCAGCAGAGGGTTCCAGTCATGAAGGGACCGGGACAGCAAGAGGGATCCGCGAACAGGCCTATCTGAAGAAGCGCCATAGAGCGGCTGCGTAGATGGTGTTCGGGTGGATGTAAACGATGTCGCTGATCAACTGTACGGGCTGCGGCCCGAGGAGTTCACCGCCGCCCGCAACGAACAGGCCGCGGCTGTGAAGAAGGACGGCGACCGAGTGCTGGCCGGGCAGATCTCTAATCTCTGCGCTTCGTCGGCCTTCCTTGTCGGCGTGGGCCAGCAACCTTCTGGTCCGTGAGCAGCCCGCCGAAGTGGCCCCCCTGGTCACGCTGGGAGAGCAGCTGCGCCAGGCGCATCAGGACCTGGACGGCAGGCAGCTGCGCGAGCTCAGCGTTCAGCAGCGCCGACTGGTCGGTGCTCTGTCGCGTCAGGCCGTGCAGCTGGCCGCCGAGTCCGGGCACCAGCTCGGCGACGGTGCCCGGCGGGAGATCGAGGAGACCCTGCATGCGGTACTTGCCGACTCCGAAGCGGCACGGGCATGGGCCGAGGGCCACCTGGCCAAGCCGCTGAGAGGCCCCACCGGGTTCCCAGGAGTAGCACCAGGGACCACACCTGAAAGGGCGAAGACGCCAGCTGCCGCCCGCAAGCCTGCCGCGGCACGTCGCGGGAGTGACGATGCGCAGGAACGTCGCCGCCGGCAGCTAGAACGTGCACGCCAGGTCGCGGACGACGCACAGTCGACTTTGCGCGCCCGGCAGGAGGAAGCCGAGACGGCGGCGCGCGCGGCCGAGGACACCGCGAGAAGGACCGAACAGGCCGAGGAGCGCGCCACCGATCTGGCCGAACAGCTGAAGAGGGCTGAGCAGGAGCAAAGCCGGGCCCACAAACACGAGCGTGAAGCCAAGGACGCGGTCCGGGACGCGGACCGTGACGTGCGCGAAGCTCAGCGCCTCGCCGAGACTGCGGCTGCACACCTGCAACGCCTGACCGAGGATGACGGGTAGGCACCAGCATGGGAGAGGACGGCGGCGATGGCGCGGGCAATCTGGAGCGGTGTTCTGACATTCGGCCTCGTAACCGTGCCCGTGGGGCTCTTCACCGCCACGGACGACCACACCGTGCACTTCCATCAGCTGGAGCGCGGCACCGGCGGCCGGGTCAGATACAAAAAGATCAACGAAAGCACCGGGGACGAGGTCGAGAACTCTGACATCGTCAAGGGCTACGACCTCGGTGGAGGAGAGTACGTCATCGTCGAACCCGGCGAGCTGGACGAGATCGCCCCGGACAAGTCCCAGACCATCGAGATGACAGGCTTCGTCGACCTCGATCAGGTCAACCCGGTCCACTTCGCCCGCACCTACTACATCGCCCCGAAGAGCAAGGAGTATGTAAAGGTCTACGACCTCCTGAGAGCCGCCCTCGAAGACTCCGGCAAGGCCGGCATCGCCACCTTCACCATGCGCAACAAGGAATACCTCACCGCGCTGCGCGCCCAGAACGACATCCTGATCCTGCAGACCATGCACTGGGCGGACGAGATCCGCGACCCTCACGAGGAGCTGGAAGTCTTGCCGAAGGGCAAGTCGAAGGCGAGCAGCAAGGAGGTGGCCGCCGCCCGACAGCTCATCGACGCCATGTCGATCGACTGGGACCCCGACCGTCTCCACGACAGCTACGAAGAACGAGTCAAGGCTCTCGTCGACGCCAAACGCGACGGGAAAGAGGTTGTCTCCCACGATGGGCCTCCGGAAGCCACCAACGTCATCGACATCATGGACGCCCTCCAGCGCAGCGTCGATGCGGCCCACTCCTCCCGCGGGAAGAAGACGACCAAGAAGTCATCCGGCAAACTTCACGAACTGCACGCCGGCGACGCCGATGACGTCCGCAAGAAGCGGCAGACCGAGAAGCAGCAGAAGACGAAGACGTCCCAACGAAGCGGGAAACGCACGAGCGCCGAGGACCTGAGCAGCCTCACCAAGACTGAGCTCTATGAACGCGCCTCGAAGGCCGACATCGCGGGACGCTCCAAGATGACCCGCGAACAACTGCTCAAAGCTCTTGGCAAGACCAAGGCCGCAGCCTGACGATCGGCAGGATGCCCGGCGTGACTGAGCTGCCGAGCAATGCCGTCCCAGCCCCTGCCGTCCTTGATGCTTTCGGTGTGAAGGGGGCGGCTGTCCCGCTGGTCGGTGGGCAGGGCCGAAGCGTTCTCATCGGCGGGTTTGTATTCAAGCCTGCTGAGGGCCCTGACAACGAGGTCGAGTGGGCGGCTTCTGTGTTCGAGGAGCTGGCGTCATGCAGAGGCTTTCGCGTTCCGCTGCCGCTGCGGGCCGCCGACGGGCGAAGCGTCGTGGGCGGCTGGACTGCCAGTGAGTTCCTGACCGGTCAACCTGGTCCGCAGGGGCACTGGACCGGGGTGCTCAGCGCCGGCCGCGCCTTCCACGCCGCTCTTCGAGAGTTGCCGCGGCCCGACTTCCTTGACCGGCAGGTACATCCCTGGGCAGTGGCTGACCGAGTCGCGTGGGGCGAGCAGGCCATCGACGTAATCGACGACCTCGCCACACCGTTCTCGACCATGCTGGAGCTGAGGCGCCCGGTGAAGCAGGACGCAGCTCAACTCATCCACGGCGATCTCACGGGCAATGTGCTGTTCGCTGCAAATCAAGCGCCGGTTGTGATCGACTTTTCCCCATACTAGCGGCCCCCGGTATTTGCCGAGGCCATCGTGGTTGCAGACGGCCTGTTGTGGTTCGACCTCCCGTCCGACCTGCTGACGGCCGGCAGCGGTCACCCTGACTGGCTGCAAATGCTGGTCCGTGCACTGATCTTCAGGCTCGTCGCGCACAGCGAGAACGCAGGACCACTGGGGCAGGCCCAGTTGGGCGAGCCGGATCGCTATGTAAGAGCAGCCGACGTTGTGGTGCGGAAGCTGGCGACGTTTTAGAACGCGTCCGAACGGCGGATCATGGGCGGAGCCAGCGTCTGATCGAGGCGAGAGTGACGGTGCCGTGGAAGATGTAGGCGCGCTTGTCGAATCGCGTGGCCACGGCCCGGGATTTCTTCAGTGCGTTAATCGTTCGCTCAACTTCGTTTCTGCGCTTGCAGGTTGTCTTGTCGAAGCCGGCGGGCCGACCACCCCTGCTACCTCTGCGCTGGCGGGGGCCCGCTGGTTCTTCGGTTCGGGGATTGTGTGCTTGATCTGGCGTCGTCGCAGGTAGCGGCGATTACGGAGGGAGGAATACGCCTTGTCTCCGCCGAGATGGCCAGGCCGAGTCCGGGGACCCCACCGTCCAGCCGGGCGACATGGGCACTCTCCATGACCGGCGCCCTTGCGGGATAGGCGGCTCGGCTACAGACGCCGAGGAGGCCGTGGTCGCGCCCGCCACGCCCCGCCCGTCCCTGTGCCTCATGCCAGAGCCCTCTGTGAGCGCCGCCCTTCACACAGCTCTCGGCAGGGCGTCGGTGCGCAGTCGCTCGCAGGTCTGCCTGAGCAGTCGCGAAACGTGCATTTGAGAGATGCCGAGCCGCTGCCCGATGCTGGCCTGGCTCATGTCGCGAAAGTACCGAAGGTACAGAATCGTGCGTTCACGCTCCGACAGTTCGCGCAGTCCGGGTTTGACGCTCTCGCGCTCCAGGACGGTCTCCAGGCCACGGTCCCGGGAGCCCAAGCGGTCGGCCAGGGAGGTACCGCCGTCGGCTCCCGCGGGTTCCGCGTCCAGGGAGTACGCGCTGTAGCTGCCCATAGCCTGCATCCCCAGTTTGACGTCCTCCTCGCTGAGTCCGGTGTCTGCCGCGACGTCGGCGGGGGTGGGAACGTGTACGCCGGGCCTCTGGGAGAGGTCGCGTTGCGAAAGACGGACCTGGTTGCGTAGCTCCTGGACCCTGCGGGGAACGTGGACATCCCATGTGTGGTCGCGGAAGTGCCGCTTGAGCTCGCCCGTCACCGTCGGAATAGCGTAGGTCTCGAAGGCATTGCCGCGGGTGGGATCAAATCGGTCGACCGCCTTCACCAGTCCCATCGCGGCCACTTGGCGAAGATCGTCCATAGGTTCGCCGCGGTTACGGAACCGGGTGGCCAGCCGGTAGGCCATGGGCAGCCATACATCGATCGTCCTGCTCCGGCAGTCCTGGCGCTCCGTCCCCGGGGGGAGAGCAGACAGTTCGCGAAACGCTTGGTCCGCCGACGGGGAATCCTCGACGGTGTCCGGCTCGGGAAGCTGTGAAGTGGGCATCAATCGCTCCTCGGCGAAGGTACTGGCCGCCGCGGGAGTGTGCTGTGTTCGGGCAGACGGCACCCGGTGCTCCCACGGGTGCGCCTACGTCCAAAGCGCTATGAGCCCTTGCCCGCCACAGCCCTGAAAAAACATGTACGGACAATTCGCTGCGCTTCGGTGGTAATGACACTCGGCCGAAGTGAGCGCGTAGCCCACCATGCGAGCCGAGCCCGGAGGGCCGGCGAGTGCCTCGCCGACTTCCACTCCGTGGTCGGCAGCCGGCCCCTTCGATAGATTCGGGCGGCGGGCGGCCGGTGGGCGAGTGGGGGCACGCACCCGGGGGGGTGTTGTCAAACGCGGTCCCGCCGCGAGTCCCCGGAGGCAGATCTGCCGAAGTTGCGAAAGCGCAGCGCTGCTCGGCGCGGGGGCGCCTGGCTGTGCTGCCCAGAATGCAGCGGTCGGGCCCGGATGCCAGCCAAGCGGTGCCGGGACGTGTAGAGCGCCGGAGGGCGGGTACTCCCGATGCTCAACGGTCAGGAAGCGGCTGTTCTCTCTTATACCTGTATTCAGGGGACCTGATGCTCTTCCTCCATATCCTCCGCCGCCGCCGACTGGCCCGCCTCGTCGGACTCTTCGGCCGCCGAAGGCCCCGCTCCCGGGCCCTGGGGGCGGCCGAACATTCCAGCTTGGTGAGAGGATCCGCAGCGGCCCGGGCAGGGGGCTTCAGCTGGTCTGACACTCCTCCGTCCTGCGTACCGGTGCTGCTGAACGTCGCCGAGGCACACTGGGTGCCTGTGCTCATGGAGCTCCGCTACGAGCGAGAAGACCCGTTCGCCGTGGAGCTAGCGTTCTACGGCCCGGTCGGGGACCTGGCCCGGTGGAGTTTCTCCCGGGATCTGCTGCTGGGCGGCATGCGCGGGAGCGTGGGGGATGGCGAAGTGGCGATCTGGCCCTCCGAGGAGACCGAAGCCGGCAGCGCCCTGTTCCTGCAACTGGGCCCGCAGGAGTGCCACGCACTCCTCGCGGTGCGCCGTTCAACTGTGAGCCACTGGCTCTCCCACACCCTCATGACCGTTCCAGTCGGCCGTGAGATGGCAGAGGTCGACTGGGACGAAGAACGGCGACAGCTCTTCCGAAACGTGTAGGCACATGCGCTGCCTCTCCCGGCCGAAGGCATGTGAGCTCCCTGCCTCGAAACTCCCCACCCGGCCCGCCCGAAATAGTGCGCGCCTCCCAACCGGGGGCGACGTCCACACACTCCGCTACTCACGAAGGATCGCCATGACGGAACGCAGCACGTTCGTTCGCAGCGCGCACGACCTCGGTCTCGCCGCTTGGCTGGGGGGCTCCTTGATGGGAGCTGTCGGCGTGAACGGAGCCGCCGAGGAAGAGGGTGTCACCGAGGTCGGAACCGCGCGCATCGCGTCGGCAGGCTGGGCAAAGTGGGCACCGCTGGGCACCGTCGCCATAGGCGCCCACCTGCTCGGTGGCGCCGGGATCCTGGTCGCGAACCGGAGCCGGGTCCGCGGCCAGAAGGGTGTCGCCGCTTCCACCGTCGCCAAGACCGTCCTGACCGGGGCTACTCTCGCCGCCACGGCGTACGCCCGAGTTCTGGGCAAGAAGGTCGATCTCGCCACGTCACAGAACGAGGAGGATGACGAGGCGGCTAGGCAGGTCCCGATGGACACATCGCAGGCGCAGTCACAGCTCGCCCTCATCCAGTGGGCGGTGCCCGCTCTGACCGCCGGCCTGGTCGTCCTCAACGCCCTGCACGGTGAGCAGCAGCGACCCTCTCAGCAGGCTCGCGGAGCCTTGCGGCACACCCTCGACGCGCTGAACCCGCAGAAGCGGTAGGTGCCGCGCGGTCGCCGCCGTCACAGCCAACACCCCAAAACACCCGAAACGCATAACAGATGCCGCCTAAGCGGCGAAAAGCCCTAAACTCTGTTCTTCTGTACCTGACTGGGTATGGCCATCCGAGGAGTAGACCGTGCAATCACAGGATTCAGGTATCTCGTACACAGTGCCGGGGATGAGCGCTGCCGACAGCAGTCGGATCATCGAAATGCTGCAGATGCGTCTGCACTCCCTGAACGACCTCCACCTCACCTTGAAGCACGTCCACTGGAACGTCGTCGGCCCGCATTTCATCGCCGTACACGAGATGATCGACCCGCAGGTCGACCAGGTCCGTTCCATGACGGACGACCTCGCCGAACGCCTTTCCACGCTTGGCGGTGAGCCCAATGGGACGCCAGGTGCCTTGGTCGACAAGCGCACGTGGAACGACTACTCGATCGGCCGCGCCGACGCGATGCAGCACCTCGGCGCCCTCGACCTCGTCTACACGTCCGTCATCAAGGACCACCGCGAGGCCATGCAGGCTACAGAGACGCTCGACCCGGTCACTCAGGACATGCTCATCGAACAGCTGCGCGGCCTGGAACTCTTCCAGTGGTTTGTCCGTGCTCACCTTGAGTCCACTGGGGGCACCCTCAGTACCCACGGTGCTACCACCGAGGCCGGCGCCGCCGGCCAGGCCGCCGACCAGGCTCGCAACCAGCCCTGACCGACGAGGGGGGACGCCGCCCCATCGCACTACGCACCTTCCGTCAGCAGTAGCACAGCCCACATGCAAGGTGCAGTCCGCCGGGAACGGAGCGGTTGGGACGCGGTTCGCGCGCCGTCCTTGCGCCGCAGCAGCGTCGACCTGCAGGGGCTTAACTGCTGGTCCATGTTCGGCGCTTCACATCTGACGCCGCCAGCCGGCGGCTTCGGTCCCGGCCCTAAGAAGCCACGTGATACGGGCGTGCACGCGACACATCCCGACAGTCGAGCAACGTGATGGAGGGGCGCCATGAACAAAGCCGCACTGATCGAAGCAACCCAGCACAAGACAGCAGAGATGGGCAGTCAGCTGCCACAGAACGACGTAGAACGAGTGATCGATGCACTGTTCGGCACCGTGGAACACCCCGGCGCGATCGCCGAGGCTCTGAAGCAAGGCGAGACAGTTACCGTCATCGGTTTCGGCGACTTCCACGTGGACGACTCCGCCCCCACCCTGCGACCGGGCCGGGCACTGCACGACTACATCAGCGACAACGCTCACTGACAGCAGGACGGTCAGATATTGCACCGCGGCGGATGCTCCGAGCGCCCTCAGGCGACGATCCGACTGTCCTGCGCGGAGGCGAATGCGGACGCGCTTGCGGCGCGGGACGTGAAAACGCTCAGCGCCGGCCGATCGGCTGGCGAGAGGTCAGCATGTCACGCTTGGCCCGCAAGCTGTGATCGGGCTGGCTCGGCGGTCATTTCTCGGGGTCGTGGCCCCAGTTCATGAGGGAGTAGCGCCAGCGGGTGTCGGTGACGTCACCACTGGGGCGTTGTTCGATGTGCCGGTGCACATAGCCGATGACCTTGCGCATGTGGGCAAGGTCATCGTCGGCGAGGTCCGCCTTCTTTGTGCGCAGTAGCGTGACGATGCGCCGGCCGGAAGTGTGTCCGACGCTTTCGCCTCCGTCGCTTTGTCCAACGCTCTTCGACTCATCGGTGGCCAGCCACTTTTCAATCCGGCCGGCGGTCATGTTGACCGTTTCGTGGAATGCGTTAATGGTCTCGTCGCGGTTCTGCTGCGTGGCCATCAGGGATTGCGCCCTTTCTTGCGCAGGGCCCTGGGCTTGTGCACGGCGGGCTTGCCGGACTTGTCGCTCTCCACCTCGTACTGCGGCTCATCACTGGAAGCATCAACAGTGCGGCCAGCCGCCTCAGTGCGACCGGTGATCTTCTTCTTCACGGTCCCGGTCACTTTCTGGCCGTGGCTCTTCCATGAGACCTTCTCACCCTTGCCAAGGTTGGCCTTCTTGGACACAACGTTCTCCTCACCTAGTGCTCTGACCGCATAGGTTGGCCGGTTTGGTGATCGCGGCGGTTGGATGGGGGGACGTCCGTTCCGACCGCTGGAGGTGCGGTGGCCGAG
>NZ_JBSHFH010000069.1:0-33226 GCF_053617235.1 Streptomyces sp. NPDC055749
GGGCTGTTCCTCAGCCCGGCCGGCGAACGGCGTTTCAGGCGATGTGATCCGCTTCGAGTACCGAGTGGTGGCGGTTCTTGAACTCCGGCATCATGCGGCGGAGCAGCGCGGCGCTACGCGGGTGCCTGATGTTGTGGACGTCCGCGACGTGTATGTCCAGGGCCTCGACGCTCGGGTACTCGTTGTGCTGCTTCACGAACGCCTCGAACTCCGCGTACGCGATCTCGGCGAACTCCGCGTCCTCCTGGGCCCACTCCGCCGGGTCCTCCTCGGGCTCCTGCGGCTGCTGGTCCTGCTGCTGGGCCTGCTGGTGCTGTTGGGGCTCCGCGCTTCGGGGGTGCGGGACCGCGCCGATCGTGCCCACGTCACCGAGGGGGCGGGTCCGGCCGCCCGGGCCCGAGGGAATCATGACCGGGGTGGGCTCCAGGCCCTCGACGTACGTCGGGTTGTACGCACCCTCGTACGCGCCCTCCGGCACCTGCGGCGCGGCGAACCACGGGCTTTCGTGCCCGTGTTGCTGATGCTGCTGCTCGAAGTCCTGCTGGAAGTCGCGCTCGAAGTCCTGCTCGAAGTCCTGCTCGTTGGCCTGGCGGCGCTGCTGCGGGTACTCCTGCGCGTACTCCTGCTCAGCGGCCTGCGTGTGCTCCTGGGGTGCGGAGTACGGGAGTTCGGCCTGCGGCTGGGCGGAGGCGACCGGCGGCAGCAGGGCCGGTTCGATGCCCGCGGCGGCGAGTCCGGCCGGGGCGGTCTCGGCGAGCGGGACGCCGTACTTCGCCAGGCGCAGCGGCATCAGCGACTCGATCGGGGCCTTGCGGCGCCAGCTGCGGCCGAAACGGGCCTGCAGGCGGGCCTGGTAGATCAGCCGGTCCTGTTCGAGCTTGATCACCTGCTCGTAACTGCGCAGCTCCCACAGCTTCATCCGGCGCCACAGTTTGAACGTGGGGATCGGGGAGAGCAGCCAGCGGGTGAGGCGTACGCCTTCCATGTGCTTGTCGGCCGTGATGTCGGCGATCCGGCCCACGGCATGGCGGGCGGCCTCGACGGAGACGACGAACAGGATCGGGATCACCGCGTGCATGCCCGTGCCCAGAGGGTCGGGCCAGGCCGCGGCGCCGTTGAAGGCGATCGTCGCGGCGGTCAGCAGCCAGGCGGTCTGACGCAGCAGCGGGAACGGGATGCGCATCCAGGTCAGCAGGAGGTCGAGCGCCAGCAGGACGCAGATGCCCGCGTCGATGCCGATCGGGAAGACGTACGAGAACGTCCCGAAGCCCTTCTCCACCGCCAGTTCGCGGACGGCCGAGTACGAACCGGCGAATCCGATCGCGGCGATGAGCACCGCACCGGCGATGACGATTCCGATGAGTATCCGGTGCGTGCGTGTCAGCTGCATCGCGGCCACGCGCGATCCCCTCCCCGACTTCTGTCCTCGGCTGCTGCCTGTGTTGCCGCCCCGTCCGGCTTCGGACGTCCGGCGCGGGCACAGCCTGGCACATGCGTGGGGCACTCGTTGCGCGGGGAGGGGTGAAGCCCGGCTCCCGAGGGGGAGCCGGGCTTCGTAAAAGCGCCTGTGGGCAGGTGGGTTGGGGCTCCTGCCGGGCTACGTCACGATGTGCGGACGGTTTCCGGTGACCGGTTCCTAGGACTTGGGCCTGGAGGTCGTCTTGCGGGCCGACGAGGTCGACTTGGAGGACGGCTCGGCCGAGGACTTGGCCGTGGCGGGGGCCTTGGTGCCGTTGGAGCCCGCGGAGTCCTTGTCGGCGGACTCGTTGAAGGCGGCGACCGAGGCGACGGCCTCCTTCGCCGCCTTCCCGGCGCCCTTCAGGATGTCGGAGGAGGACGGGGCCTTCGCTCCCGCGTAACCCGCGCCGTTGTAGGTGAGGGTGATGACGACGTTCCCCGTGCGCGCCACGATCGTCGCGTACTGGAAGTCCTCACTCGTCTTGGTGAGGCCGTACGTCACGGCGGTGGCCTGCTCGCCGATGCCGTCGACCGGCGCTGCCGAGAGCTTCTTCGCGCCCTCGGTGGCCTCGGCCTTGGCGACCTGCTTCGTGTAGTCCTCGGTCGCGCGCTTGGCGCCGCTGCCCAGGGACTGGTCCGATGCGAAGCGGGTGAAGCCGACGTCGAGCCAGCGGTACTGCGAGCCCTTGACGCCGTTGTCGTCCAGACCGTTCCAGGAGCACCCGGCGCGGACCGAGACGTCGCTCGAACCGCCCGGTGTGCCGTCCTTGACCTTGGCCTTGGGGACCAGGGACGAGGTCGTCTTCTTCGCGATCGCCTTGCACGGGTCGGGAAGCTCGGAGAACTTAGCCGGCTCGATGGCCGGTGCCGTCGGCTTCGCGCTCGCGGAGGCGGAGGAGTCCGAGTTCTTCTTGCCGTCGTCCGACGAGCAGCCGGCGACGACGAGCATCACCGGGACGGCGGCGCAGGCGAGTATGCGGGACAGTCGCGGAGCTGATCGGTGCATGGTTCCTTCACTCGGATGGCACGGCGGTCTCGTGCGGGTCTTCGGTCGGCAGGTTGTTCGTCGCGCAGGGTGTTCCGGAGGGCCACGGTACGACGGACGGTGCCCGGATGGCGCCTCGGTCGTGGACCTCGGGCGTCCGGACAGGGCGCGTGCGAGGCCGTCGGACCGTGGCTATTCGCTGAGCGTCTCGGCCAGCTTCCGGGCCAGCGCCCGGGCCTTTTCCTGCAGTTCCTTGCTGTCGGGGACCTTGGTGACGAGGGCGGGCTGCTCGGTGTACTGGACGGTCACGATGACGTTCGATGTGCGGAATACCACGCTCACCGTGCGGTGCTGTGCGGTGGAACCTGCCCGTGTGAGCACATCGTCCAGAAACGCCGTATCTCCGAGGTTCTCCAGGACGCGCGGTCGCAGGTCCTCGGCACCGGCGCCGGCGTCAGGGGTGCCGGTGGGGTCGGTGGGGTCGGCCGTGTTGGTGGGGTCGGCCGTGCCGGAGGCGCCCGTGGCTCCAGTGGCGCCTGTGGCTCCTGTGGTGCCTTCCGGGCCGGCGTTCTTGCCGGTCGACGGGGTGGCGGAGGCAGAGGCCGAGCCCGATGCCGAGGCGGTCGGCAGGTCGGCGCCGGTCTCCTTCTTCGCGTAGACCTCGCCGGCCCGGTCGTCGTCGCTGACCGCGGGGTCGTACGAGACGACGCGCTCGAAGTCGATGACGAGGTTCCTGGACATGTCCGGGGACTCGGACTTCCAGCGGCAGCCGACCTTGCGGTCGGTGTCGTAGGTGACGGCGGCCGTGCCCTCGTACACCTTCTCCTGCTGCTCCTCCGGCAGCTCGGCCGCGCCCGGCAGGAGGTCCTTGAGGGTGGACGGCGGGACCGCGCGGCAGGGTTCGGGCAGGGTCCGGTACTTGCCGGGCGGTGCGGCCGAGACCGTCGGGCTGCCCGGCTTGCTGTCCGCGTCGTCGGCTTCGCCGTCCGAGCCCGCGCTGCAGCCGACGACGAGCGCTGCGAGGAGCGCGACGCCGGGTGCGTACGCCATGTGTCGCACGGTCCCAGGCTCCCTTCGGTACGAAAACAGGTTGCCGCCCGAAGGCGGCCGATGAACACAATGTGTATCGCACGCGCAGCTGTGAATGCCGGTCGACTGACTCGTTTGCCGATCTTGGTGCCAGTTTTGCGCTTTCAGTCTTTTCGGGGGAATAGAGGGGTTATGTCGTATGTAGAGGTACCGGGGGCGAAGGTTCCGATTCGCATGTGGGCCGATCCGGCCTCGGTCGAGGACGGAGCGATGCAGCAGCTGCGGAACGTGGCCACGCTGCCCTGGATCAAGGGTCTGGCCGTCATGCCGGACGTTCATTACGGCAAGGGCGCGACCGTCGGTTCGGTGATCGCCATGCACGGAGCGGTCTGTCCCGCGGCTGTGGGCGTGGACATCGGCTGCGGGATGTCGGCGGTGAAGACGTCCCTGACGGCAAACGATCTTCCGGGCGATCTGTCGCGGCTTCGGTCGAAGATCGAGCAGGCGATTCCGGTGGGCCGCGGGATGCACGACGAGGTGGTGGAGCCGGGAAGGCTGCACGGATTCCCCACGGCCGGCTGGGACGACTTCTGGGGACGGTTCGACGGGATCGCGGATTCGGTCAAATTCCGTCAGGGACGTGCCACAAAGCAGATGGGAACGCTCGGAAGTGGCAACCACTTCATCGAGTTCTGTCTCGATGAGTCCGGTTCGGTCTGGCTGATGCTGCATTCCGGGTCCAGGAACATTGGCAAGGAGCTCGCAGACTTCCATATCGGGCAGGCCCAGAGTCTTCCGCACAACCAGGGTCTGGTCGACCGTGACCTGGCCGTCTTCATCGCGGACACCCCGCAGATGGCGGCGTACCGCAACGATCTCTTCTGGGCGCAGGAGTACGCGAGTTACAACCGCTCGATCATGATGGCGCTCTTCCAGGACGTGGTCCGGAAGGAGTTCAAGAAGGCGAAGGTGGCCTTCGAGCCGGTCATTTCCTGTCACCACAATTACGTGGCGGAGGAGCGGTACGAGGGCATGGACCTGCTGGTCACCCGTAAGGGCGCGATCCGTGCGGGCTCGGGGGAGTACGGGATCATCCCCGGGTCCATGGGGACGGGCTCGTACATCGTGAAGGGCCTGGGGAACGAGAAGTCGTTCAACTCGGCCTCGCACGGTGCCGGTCGGCGGATGAGCCGGAACGCGGCGAAGAAGCGCTTCTCGACGCAGGACCTGGAGGACCAGACGCGGGGCGTGGAGTGCCGTAAGGACTCCGGTGTCGTGGACGAGATCCCGGCCGCGTACAAGCCGATCGAGCAGGTCATCGAGCAGCAGAGGGACCTGGTCCAGGTCGTCGCGAAGCTGAAGCAGGTCGTGTGCGTGAAGGGGTGAACCCGGCGCGCCCACGTATCCGGTGCCCCGGGCCGCATGTGCGGTCCGGGGCTTCTTCGTGTCCGGTGCTCGTTCCCGGTGAGGTCAGGGCGTGCGGTGGATCTTGGAGTTGGAGGCCTGGGCGCGGGGGCGGACGACCAGGAGGTCGATGTTCACGTGGCTGGGGCGGGTGACGGCCCAGGTGATCGTGTCGGCCACGTCGGATGCGGAGAGGGGGGCGTCCACGCCCGCGTACACCTTGGCCGCCTTCTCCGTGTCGCCGCGGAAGCGGGTGGTCGCGAACTCCTCGGTCTTGACCATGCCGGGGGCGACCTCGATGACGCGGACCGGGGTGCCGACGATCTCCAGGCGGAGGGTCTCGGCGAGGACGTGCTCGCCGTGCTTGGCGGCCACGTAACCGCCGCCGCCCTCGTAGGAGGAGAGGGCCGCGGTGGAGGAGAGGATCACGATCGTGCCGTCGCCGCTCGCGGTGAGGGCGGGCAGCAGTGCCTGCGTCACGTTGAGGGTGCCGATGACGTTCGTCTCGTACATCTGGCGCCAGTCCGCGGGGTCGCCGGTGGCGACGGGGTCGGCGCCGAGCGCGCCGCCCGCGTTGTTGACCAGGACCGCGAGGGAGCGGAAGGCCGTGGCGAACTCGTCGACCGCGGTGCGGTCGGTGACGTCCAGGGCGTACGCCGTCGCTTCGTGGCCCGCCTCGGTGATCTCCGCGGCGAGTGCCTCGATGCGGTCCTTGCGGCGGGCGGTGAGCACGACGCGGTAGCCGGCGGCGGCGAGCTGCCGGGCGGTCGCGGCGCCGATGCCGCTGCTCGCGCCGGTGATGACGGCGATGGGGGTGGCGGCCATGGCGATCTCCTCGGACAGCTGATCGGTACGGGAGCCAGGATAGGCAGGCCGGTCGGGCGGGGGTTCAGCGGCTGCGCGGTGCGTACATGATCAGGGCCATGCCGGCCAGGCAGACCAGCGCGCCGATCACGTCCCAGCGGTCCGGGCGGTACCCGTCGGCGACCATGCCCCAGGCGATCGAACCGGCGACGAACACACCGCCGTACGCCGCGAGGATGCGGCCGAACTCGCCGTCAGGCTGGAGCGTCGCCACGAATCCGTAAAGGCCGAGGGCGATGACACCCGCGCCGACCCAGATCCAGCCCCGTCCGCCGTGCGAGTCGCTGCCCCGTACGCCTTGCCAGACGAGCCAGGCTCCGCCGATCTCGAAGAGTGCGGCGACGACGAAGAGGGCGATGGAACGCGCTACGAGCATGGAGGGAGCGTTTCACGCGGGCGTGAGCGGGCCGTGCCGGTGGGCCGTGCGGGTGGGGTGAGGCGCGTCGAACCGGTCATTAAATATGGATGATTGGGGGCAATCGGTATGTTCGCCGCATGGTAGCGACGCGTAGAGCTCTGCTGGTGGTGTCCGCCGGGGCGGCGATGGTGGCGACCGCGCTGTGGGGGGCGGGGTCCTCGGCCGCGGCCCCGGACATCGTGCCGGAGGCGGATCTGGCTCATCACGGGCATGTCTCCCTCTGGGGTGATCGCCTCGGAGTCTGGCTGGAGAGTGCGAACAGCGGTCCGTGGGATCTGGCGGACGCGACGGTGCGGCTACGTTTCTCGACGCCTCTGGCGGGTCGTCAGGGGCTCCCGCAGGGCTGTCTCTGGGGCGGCAGCAGCACGGTGCTGTGCCGTACGGGGCCGTTGTCGGCGGACGGGGAGACGCGGCGTGCGTCGCTCGATCTGCGGCTCGGGGCGCGGCCTGCCGAGGTGGTCGTCCGGGTCGACACGGTGTGGAGCGGTGGTGTGCGTGACCACGAGCCGCTGAACAACGAGCACGAGGTGCTGGCGCCGGCGACGGGGGATGCGTACGTCTTCTGACCCCGCCGTACGAGCCCTAGGCCCGGGCTGTCGGGGCTGTCGGGGCCGTCGGTGCCTCGGTGCCGAGGCCGCCGAATTCGCGGACGGCGTCCGCCACGATGGATTCCAGGTGGGAGTGGTGGGCGCCCCGCCAGTACACCCGGCCGCACTCCGTGCACTGGGCGAACACGTCGTAGGACCGTTGCGTGCCGTGTTCCAGGTGCTCGCTCACGGAGTCCTTGTCGGCCTCCGCCAGCTGCCCGTTGCAGGCGGTGCACCGCGTCCACGGCGCGAGGACCGGCGCGAACCTGCCCAGTACGTCGCGGAGCTGGGCTTCCGGCCGGTCGCTGTAGATGTACGCCCCCGCCCAGATCTCCCGCCGCCGCAGCAGTCCACGGTCCCGGGAGAGCAGCACTCGCTGTTCCGTCGCCGAGAGTGTGGCCAGCGCCGGGTCGCCGATGTCCTCGCTCTCGTACGCGGCGTCGACGCCCAGCAGGCGCAGGCGCCGGGCGAGTGTGCCGAGGTGGACGTCGAGCAGGAAGCGCAGCGGGGCTCCGGGTACGCGCTGGGGGCGGTCCACGGCGCGGACCTCCACCACTTCGCCCGCGCTGGGGATGTGTGACACGGGTACGGGACGGCCGTCGACGAGCAGCTGTCCGGCCTCGGTGAGCGGGACGCCGAGGGACTCCACGACATGGCCGAGCGTCGACGAGCCGTCGGTGGTGACGCTGGAGCGTCCGCCCCGGCGTTCGTGGGCGACGAAGAGGCGCAGTTCCGGTGCTACTTCGAGGTCGATCTCCGGTCCGTTCACCTCGTCAGGATGCCATTGCGCGGGGTGCGGCAGCGAGGGTTTTCCGCGGCGCCGGGCGTTCCTGCCGGGCGGTTACGGCACGACGCGGTAGTGCGTGGTGATGCGCCCGCCCGCGCCCCGTACGCCCTCGTCCAGGACGTGGAAGGCGACCCCGGGCGGTGCGACGCGGTCGACCGGGCCCTCGCCGCTCTCCCACGGCAGCCGCAGCGTCGAGACCACTCCCGGTGCCACGAGCAGGGGGCGCCCGGCGAAGGTGCCCGCCATGGCGGTGTGCGCGTGGCCGGTGAGGATCGCCGGGACGTTGTCGACGGGGCGTTCGGCGAGCAGTTCGGCGAAGCGTGCCGCGTTGGTCAGGTTCGTGGAATCCAGGTACGCGTGGTGGACGGTGGCCGGCGGGTGGTGGAAAGCGGGGAGGGCCGGGGTGTCGCCCAGGTCGTCCAGGGTGCGGGCCAGCCAGTCGAGGGTCTCGTCGTCGAACCGTCCCGCGTCCTCGCCGGGGATCGTCGAGTCGCACAGCAGGAGTGCGTAACCGCCCACGTGGTGCAGTCGGTTGACGGGGCCGGTGGCGGTCTCCGCCCCTTCGGGGTGTTCGTCGCCGAGCAGGACCTTGCGGTAGGTGGCGCGGTCGTCGTGGTTGCCGGGGCAGGGGAACGCGGGGGCGGTGAGGTCCGCGAGCAGCCGGGCCGCCTCGGCGTACTCCTCGGGAGCCCCGTGGTCCGCGATGTCGCCGGTGACCAGGACCGCGTCCGGCTGCCGGGTCAGGGAGTTGAGGTAGGTCACCACCCGGGTGGCCCGCTCCGTCGCCCGGTCCGAACCGTCGAGATGGAGATCGCTGATGTGTGCCAGCAGCATCGGTGGGTCCCGTCGCTCGGTGAAGCGCCTAATGGTTCATGACTGTCCACCCATTACATCTTCCGCCCGGGAGATCGCGCAAGGCTTCAGCCCTCCGTGGGGCCCAGGTCCAGCCGCCAGTCGTTCGACAGCAGGGCATTGCCCGGCGGGTACTCGACTTCGCAGGTGCCGAGCAGGACGAAGCCCGCCTTGCGGCACACCGCGTTCGACGCGCCGTTCTCCACGGACGGGTAGGCGTGCAGACCGCGGTGTTTGTGCTCGGCCCGCGCCTCGGCGGCGACGGCCACCGTCGCCGCCGTCGCGATGCCGAGCCCCTGGAAGCCGGAAAGGACGGCCCAGCCCGTCTCGTACACCTCCTGGCCCTGCCAGGTGTGCTCCCAGAAGCCGATCGTGCCCACGTCCTCGCCGTTCGCGGCCAGGACGATGCGGTACATCCGGCCCTTGCCCGTCCGGTCCGCGCTCAGTGCCACGTACCTGCCGTGGCGGACTATGAGCTGCTCCTCGCGCTCGGGTCCACCGAGGTGATCCATCAGCTCGGGTGCGTTGGCCCGGCGGAGCAGCTCCAGGTCGCCCTCGGACCAGGGCTCGATCCGTACGGGGGACGGGGAGGGCGAGGGAGATGGCGCGGTGCTTTCCATGCCCAAAACTGTAGAGCCAGGCACTGACAACGGGCACTGACAACGGGCTGCCTCAGCGCGGGGCGAACGCCGTCGGAGGTACTCCCACCGTCGCGGTGAAGTCCCTGACCAGGTGAGCCTGGTCGCTGTAGCCGAGGTCCGCGGCCAGTCCCGCCCAGTCGGTGTCCGGGTCCGACTCGGCCCGTTCCAGCGCTTCGTGGATCCGGTAGCGGAGGATGACCCATTTCGGGCCGACACCCACGTACGTCGAGAAGAGCCGTTGCAGGGAGCGCGCGGACAGTTCCTCGGCGCGGGCGAGCTGTCCGACCCGGCGCAGCGAGCGGTCCGTACGCACGCGCTCGGCCGCGGCCATCGCCCGGTCGGCCTGCGGATCGGGGCGGGCGCCGAGCGACAGCAGGTACCGGTCGAGTGCGGCGACGCGTGCGTCCTCGTCCGCCGGGTCCAGTACGTCCTCCGGAACCGGTCGTACGGACAGCACCTGGTCCGCGGGAACCCGTCGGCCCGTCCACTGCGAGACCGGCCGGTCCGGGGCGAACGGGCGGAATCCGCCGGGCCGGAACTGTACGCCGCACACGCGCCCCCGCCCCTCCAGTTTCTGGGCGAAGAGTTCGAGGCCGATGCCGGCGACCTCCGCGAATCCGGCCCGTTCCCCCTCGTCGCCGCTCTCGAACCGCTGGAAGACGAGGTTCACCGAGGGGTGCGGCACGACGTGCGACACGTACGGCTGCGGCAGGTCCCAGTCGATCAGCCAGTAGTGCTCCAGATACGGCCGCAGGGCGGGGGCGGGCTCCCGGCGGCGGAAGCGTACGTGCGTGAACAGGTCAGGGGCGTCGACGATGCCCCGGGTGTCGCGTCGAGGTCCTGCCATGCGGGCGATCCTATGAGCCGTCCCGGCGCGTGGCGCGTTTCTTCAAGACTCCGACGGCCGCGGCGCGCACCGTCGTACACATGCAGAAGATCAGTGAATTGCTGGCAGCCGCCCGCACACAGGCCCTTCCCGTGATCGCGGGCATCGACGACGAGCGGCTGGGAGACCCCACTCCGTGCAGTGAGTACGACGTCCGCGACCTGCTCAACCACCTCTTCCAAGTGGTCGTCAACTTCCGGGCGCTGGCGGCCAGACAGGCGGTGGACTTCAGTGTGACCCCCGATGTCGTCAAGGGGGACTGGCGCGACGACTTCGCCCGGGAGACGGCCCGTCTGGTGACGGCGTGGGAGGTGCCCGGCGCCGAGGACGGAGTCACGGGCGCCATGGGCCTTCCCGCCAGGACCGTGGGGCTCATGGTGCTGGGCGATCTGACCGTGCATGCCTGGGACCTGGCGCGGGCGACGGGTCAGGACTTCGTGCCCGACAGTGTGGTGGTGGACGCGGTGGGTCCCGCTCTCGCCGAGCTGGCGCCGATGGCGCGGGAGGGCAACATGTTCGGCGAGCCGTTCCCCGTACCGGCCGGGGCTAGCGCCTTCGAGCAGGTGCTGGCTGTGACCGGTCGCGATCCGGGCCGGTCTCCGGCCCGGCCGTGATGTCCGTGGCCGCGGTGACCGGCATGTGTACGCCCGGGGGGTCGTAGAGGGGGGCGAGCGTCTCGTACGCACCGTCGACGATGTCCTCGGCCCGGGTCAGCATCGCCTGCTCGGCCAGCCGGGCGGCCCGATGGGTGTACGGGGAAGGCGGCGCCGGACGACGGCGCCGCCACCAGCTCTCGCACGCCGCGTAGATACCGGTGGCGAAGACCAGCACGGGGATGGACAGGGCCAGCAGGATGTCGTCCACGGTGGGCCTTCCTCGGTGTCGATGCCCCTTGCATCGGCACGTTCGGCAGGTCAGCTGAAGATCGTTCTTCGGCCAAACGCTGGCTTGATTAAGCCGAATGGGGGCGTACGCCGGAGTCAGGCTTGCGGCGCCAGCAGCTGTCCCATCGCGGCGATCACGGACGGCTCGACCCGGTAGTAGACCCAGGTGCCGCGTCGTTCGGAGGTGAGCAGACCCGCGTCCTTGAGCTTCTTCAGGTGGTGGGAGACGGTCGGCTGGGAGACCCCGACATCGGAGATGTCGCACACGCATGCCTCGCCGCCCTCGTGGGAAGCGACCAGGGAGAACAGCCGCAGCCTGACCGGGTCACCGAGCGCCTTGAACATCAGGGCCGTGCGCTGGGCCTCTTCGACGGTCAGCGGGCGCTCCGACAGGGGCGGGCAGCACGGCTCGACCGGCGACTCCAGGAGCGGCAACGCCTTCGTGTTCGACATATGTCTATGTTGACACATGTCGAATCAACTGGGCCGGGTCGAGCGAGGGGGAGTCGGGGCGACCGGTTACGGCCACACCAGGCAGTACGCCTGGTGCCCCGCGTCATGCAGGCGGTGGGAGAAGTCCTGCCACTCGTGGAGCAGCTGGTAGACGTTGAACGCGTCGCGGGGGCCGCCGCGGTCCGGGACCGTGGACCAGATGAAGGCTGCCGCGCCGACCGATTCCTCGCCGACGTCGCGCAGGGGGTCGACGACCGTCATGGGGAGCTTGACCACCGCGTAGTCGGGGTGGAGGACGACCAGTTCGAGCGGGGGGACCTTGTGCAGGGGTATGCCCTGTATGCCGGTGAGGACCATCGCGGCCACCGTCTCCGGCTTGATCTTGGTGAACATGCCGCCCATGCCCAGCTCGTCGCCGCCGAGCTCCTCGGGGCGCATCGAAATGGGCACACGGGCTGCCGTGGCCCCGTCGGGGGCCCCGAAGTACTTGTAGGTCACCCCCACGCGGCCACTGCTCCTGCTTCCGGGACTCCTGGCGTTCCCTGCCTGCGTACCTGGTACGCGCTCGGCCTCGCGCCGGTGCCGCCCTCGCCGGGCAGGCTCGGGCCCCAGGTCGTCCGTCCCTTCGCCCACTCCGCCACCGCGATGCATATCTCATCCACCCGACTACTTCTTAGGAGACACAGCCCCGGCTGCGCAACCCGATCATCGTGTCAGTGACCTCCCCCACGGGCGTGCGGTGAAACACCTGTCCGCAAGACCGTCCGTGCCTCTGACACCATGGCATGTGTGAGCTTTCCCTAATGTCGCCCCAGTTTCGCAGACGCGAGGGTGCTGACGCCCTTTCGTAATACGAGGAGAGTGCGCTCCTTGCTCACCGTTGGCCAGGACTTCCGGCCCGGCCTCCCGACCCCCGAACCGCAGATCAGGACCAAAGTGGCGTATTCATACGAAGCCCCAGTTTCGCAGTCTCTGTTCGACCGTGCGTCCGTCGTGACGCCCGGCGGCGTGAACTCTCCCGTACGAGCCTTCCGGGCCGTGGGCGGTACGCCCAGGTTCATGGTGTCCGGTACCGGTCCGTACCTCACCGATGCCGACGGTCGTGAGTACGTGGACCTCGTCTGCTCGTGGGGGCCGATGATTCTCGGCCATTCCCATCCCGAGGTCATCGCGGCCGTCCAGGACGCGGTCGCCCGCGGCACCTCGTTCGGTACGCCCGGTGAGGGCGAGGTCGCGCTCGGCGAGGAGATCGTCGCCCGGATCGAGCCGGTGGAGCAGGTACGGCTGGTGTCGTCCGGCACCGAGGCGACCATGTCCGCGATCCGGCTGGCCCGCGGGTTCACCGGCCGCGCGAAGATCGTGAAGTTCGCCGGGTGCTACCACGGGCACGTCGACGCGCTGCTGGCCGCCGCGGGGTCGGGGGTCGCCACGTTCGGGCTCCCGGACACGCCGGGTGTCACGGGCGCCCAGGCCGGCGACACGATCGTGCTGCCGTACAACGACCTGGAGGCCGTGCGGGCCGCGTTCGCCGCGCAGCCCGGGGAGATCGCCTGTGTGATCACCGAGGCGTCGCCCGGCAACATGGGTGTCGTGCCGCCGCTGGACGGCTTCAACGCCGGGCTCAAGGAGATCTGCGCCGCGAACGGCGCGCTGTACATCTCCGACGAGGTCATGACCGGCTTCCGCACCTCGAAGGCCGGCTGGTACGGCATCGACGGGGTCCGCCCCGACCTCATGACCTTCGGCAAGGTCATGGGCGGCGGCTTCCCGGCCGCGGCCTTCGGCGGGCGCGCCGACGTCATGGCGCACCTCGCCCCGGTCGGTCCCGTCTACCAGGCGGGCACGCTCTCCGGGAACCCGGTCGCGACCGCCGCGGGCCTCGCCCAGCTGCGACTGCTGGACGACGCCGCGTACGCGAAGATCGACGCGGTCTCCGCGGAGCTGCGCGGACTGGTGGGCGAGGCGTTCACCAAGGAGGGCGTCGCGCACACGGTGTCGGCGGCGAGCAACATGTTCTCCGTGTTCTTCACCGACGAGCCGGTCCGGAACTACGAGGACGCGAAGAAGCAGGAAGCGTTCCGCTTCACCGCCTTCTTCCACTCGATGCTGGCGCAGGGCGTCTACCTTCCGCCGTCCGCCTTCGAGTCCTGGTTCGTCTCCACCGCCCACGACACGGCGGCCGTCGAGCGCATCGCAGCCGCCCTGCCTGCCGCGGCGCGGGCCGCGGCGGAGGCCACCTCATGAGCGAGAACGTGAGCCGCGACGACACCACCGTGGTGCACCTCGTGCGCCACGGCGAGGTGCACAACCCGGACGGCGTCCTCTACGGGCGGCGGGCCGGCTACCACCTCTCCGAGCTCGGCCGGCAGATGGCCGACCGGGTCGCCGAGCACCTGGACAAGCGCGACATCACGCATGTCGTCGCCTCCCCGCTGGAGCGGGCCCAGGAGACCGCCGCGCCGGTCGCGAAGTCGCACGGCCTGGAACTGGCCACCGACGAGCGCCTGATCGAGGCGGCCAACGTCTTCGAGGGCAAGACGTTCGGGGTCGGCGACGGGGCGCTGCGCCGGCCGGAGAACTGGAAGCACCTCACCAATCCGTTCACCCCGTCCTGGGGCGAGCCGTACATCGAGCAGGTCGTACGGATGATGGGCGCCCTGGACGCCGCGCGCGACGCGGCCCGGGGGCACGAGGCGGTGTGTGTCAGCCACCAGCTGCCGATCTGGATCGTGCGGAGCTTCGTGGAGCGGCGGCGGCTGTGGCACGACCCGCGGCGGCGGCAGTGCACGCTGGCCTCGCTGACCAGCTTCACGTACCAGGGCGACAAGATCGTGTCGGTCGCGTACACGGAGCCGGCGCGGGATCTCGTACCGGTGCATCTGCTGGCCGGGGCGAAGCCGGTCAAGGGGAAGTCGAAGGCGTTCGGCGCGTAGGCAGGCGTGTGGGAAGTGGTGGGACAGGCGGTGCCCGGGTTTCTCCGGGTGCCGCCTTTTCCTTTTGGTGTGCAGGTTCCGTAAGGGTCTGGTCTCGTAACGATATTTGTTCCCGTTCGCGGAACCCCCGTGTTGCTCCGGTCATCTAAGCCTTCGCCGGTTTGTATGGCCTTGAGATGAACGACGCGGATGGGGATGATATGCGCGAGATCAAGCGAAGGGGTCTGCTCGGCGCCGGGCTGGGAGCCGCAGCCGCAATCGGGATCGCCGGTTGCGGCTCTTCCGGTAATGCCAGGCCGGGGCCCGAGGGGAGCACCAAAGGCGGCGACGCCAACGGTCCCGGTGCCGGGGCGCCGAAGAAGAACGTGCGGCTGATCGGTGACGGTTCGACATCCGATACCGGAAAGCAGCCGAATCAGCCCTCCGCTCCCGTCCCTCTCGAACCCGGCCAGAAACCGCCGCAGTTCGTGATCTTTTCCTGGGACGGGGCGGGCGAGGTCGGCAACGGTCTCTTCCCGCGCTTTCTCGAACTGGCCAGGGAACACGACGCCGCGATGACCTTCTTCCTCTCCGGGGTGTATCTCCTGCCCGAGTCGAAGAAGTCGCTCTACCGCCCGCCGAACAACCTCCGCGGCGCCTCCGACATCGGCTATCTCACCGACGGCCACGTGAAGGACACGCTGAAGTACGTCCGTGAGGCATGGCTCGACGGCCACGAGATCGGCACCCACTTCAACGGCCACTTCTGCGGCGGTTCCGGGTCGGTCGCCAACTGGACGCCCGCGCAATGGCACAGCGAGATCAACCAGGCGGTCTCCTTCGTCACCGAGTGGCGGACCAACAGCGGCTGGGAAAACCTTGATCCGCTGCCCTTCGACTACCGCAAGGAACTGATCGGCGGACGCACCCCCTGTCTGCTCGGTCAGGACAATCTCCTTCCGACGGCCAGGAAACTGGGATGGCGATACGACGCCAGTTCACCCGGCGGCCGTCAGATGTGGCCCCAGAAGCGGCACGGAGTATGGGATCTTCCGCTCCAGGGCATGCCGTTCCCCGGGCACTCCTTCGAAGTCCTCTCCATGGACTACAACATCCTCGCCAATCAGTCGCTGAATTCGACCAAGGGCATGCCGTCCCGCTATCCGGGCTGGCGCAAGCAGGCGGCCGGTGCCTATACGCAGGGTTTTCAGCGCGCGTACGAGACGAATCGCGCACCCTTCTACATCGGCAACCACTTCGAGGAGTGGAACGGCGGAATCTATATGGATGCCGTCGAAGAAGTGATCAAGCGCATTGCCGGTAAGCCGGACGTACGGCTGGTCTCCTTCCGGCAGTTCGTCGACTGGCTCGACGTCCAAGATCCGGCGGTGCTCGCGAAGCTCCGTACGCTTGACGTCGGCCAGTCACCCGCAGGCGGCTGGAATGCCTTCTTTAAACAGCCTTGACAAGGGGCTTTACGGTCACCGAGGGGGGTGCGCAAGATCCCCGAAACCGCCATGCGAAACTTTTCACATGAGCTCTGGCCGCGCACCCCGACGCCGCTTCACCCTGCTCGCCGCCACTGCCGTGGCCGCGACACTGACCCTGTCCGCGTGCAGTGGGGACGGCAACAAGGCCGGTGGCGGCGGCAATACGAACTTCGTGACCGGCAGCGGCGGAATCTCGACCGTCGCCAAGGCCGACCGCACCGCCGCACCGAAGCTCGACGGAACCGCCCTGGACGGCAAGAGCCTCGACGTCGCCGACTACAAGGGCAAGGTCGTCGTCCTGAACGTCTGGGGATCGTGGTGCGGACCGTGCCGCGCCGAGGCCAAGCACTTCGCGAAGGTCTCGCAGGAGACCGCGGACCAGGGGGTCCAGTTCATCGGGATAAACACCCGGGACCCCCAGAAGGCATCCGCGGTGAACTTCGAGAAGGACTTCGGCGTCACCTACCCGAGCTTCTTCGACCCGACCGGAAAGCTCATCCTCCGCTTCCCCAAGGGCACGCTGAACCCGGTGGCCATCCCGTCGACCGTGGTCATCGACCGGGACGGAAAGATCGCCGCCCGCACCCTTCAGGCCCTCGACGCCGAGAACCTGCGCAAGATGATCGACCCGCTGATCGCGGAGAAGTGATCCGGTGATCACCCTCGCCGCGTACAACGAGACCGTCTTCAGCGGCGCCCTGCTGGTGGCTGTTCCCATCGCCCTGCTCGGCGGGCTCGTCTCGTTCTTCTCGCCCTGCGTGCTGCCGCTCGTCCCCGGCTATCTGAGTTACGTCACCGGGGTCAGCGGAACGGATCTGGCGGAGGCCAAGCGGGGCCGGGTCGTCGCGGGAGCCTCGCTCTTCGTGCTCGGTTTCAGCGTCGTCTTCGCCTCCACCGGCGCCCTCTTCGGCTACTTCGGCCAGGAGCTCCAGGTGCACGCCGGGGTGCTCAACAAGATCCTCGGCGCCCTGATGATCCTCATGGGGATCTTCTTCATGGGGCTGCTGCCGGGAGTGACGCAGCGCGAGTTCCGCTTCCACAAGCGGCCGGTGGCCGGTCTTGCCGGTGCGCCGCTGCTCGGCGCCCTGTTCGGAATCGGCTGGACGCCCTGCATCGGCCCGACGCTCGCCTCCGTCCTGTCGCTCTCGGCCCAGCAGGCCACCGCCGGACGCGGGGCGATACTGACCGTCGCGTACTGTCTCGGACTCGGTGTCCCGTTCGTCCTGGCAGCGGTGGCCTTCCGCAAGGCACTCGGTGCGTTCGGCTGGGTCAAGCGGCACTACGCATGGGTCATGCGCATCGGCGGCGGCATGATGATCGCGACCGGAATCCTCCTGCTCACGGGCGTCTGGGACTCGCTCATGCAGGAGATGCAGGTCTGGTCAAACGGCTTCACTGTGGGGATCTGAGTCATGAGCAACACGAACACCACGGAAGAGCGCGAGCTCGGCGCGGCCGGAGAGCAGCTCTCCACCGCCCCGCGCGAGGAGTCCGCGGGGGCGGTGCCCGCGATGGGAGTCATCGGCTGGGCCCGCTGGTTCTGGCGGCAGCTCACCTCGATGCGGGTCGCGCTGATCCTGCTCTTCCTGCTGTCGCTCGGCGCGATCCCCGGTTCGCTGATCCCGCAGAACAGCGTGGACGAGCTGAAGGTGCAGACCTTCCAGGAGGCCCACACCACGGTCACGCCGATCTACGAGAAGCTCCAGCTGTTCGACGTCTACAGCTCGGTGTGGTTCTCCGCGATCTACATCCTGCTGTTCGTCTCCCTCATCGGCTGCATCGTGCCGCGCACCGGCCAGTTCGTCGGCCAGCTGCGCAGTCGGCCGCCGGTCGCCCCGAAGCGGCTCACCAGGCTTCCCGCGTACACGACGTGGCGTACCGAGGCCGAGCCCGAGCAGGTCCGCGAGGCCGCGGTCGCCATGCTCCGCAAGCGGCGCTTCCGCTCGCACGCGGTGGGTGACGCGGTCGCCGCCGAGAAGGGCTATCTGCGCGAGGCCGGGAACCTGATGTTCCACATCGCGCTGATCGTGATGCTGGTGGCCTTCGCCGCCGGACAGCTCTTCAAGTCCGAGGGCGGCAAGCTGATCGTCGAGGGCGACGGCTTCTCCAACACGCTCACGCAGTACGACGACTTCAAGTCCGGCTCGATGTACGACACGGACTCCCTCGCCCCGTTCAGCTTCACCCTCGACGAATTCGTCGGTACGTACGAGAAGAGCGGCCCCCAGCGCGGCACCCCGCGCACCTTCGAGGCCCGTGTCTCGTACGCGGAGGGCGCCGACGGCAAGCCGAAGAAGTCCGTCATCCGGGTCAACGAACCGCTGATCGTCGACGGCACCAAGGTCTATCTGATCTCGCACGGGTACGCCCCCGTCGTCTCCGTCAAGGACGGCAAGGGCAAGGAGGTCTACCGGGCCGCCGTACCGCTGCTGCCCATCGACAACAACATCACCTCGACCGGCGCGATCAAGGTGATGGACGGCTACCGCGACAAGAGCGGCAAGAAGACCCAGCTGGGCTTCGAGGCGTTCTTCGTCCCGACGTTCGCGGGCGCGGGCAAGGGCACGATGTTCTCGCAGTTCCCCGGCGCCGAGTTCCCCGTGCTCGCCCTCAACGGCTTCCACGGCAGCCTCGGCGTCGACTCCGGGCTGCCGCAGAACGTGTACCAGCTGGACTCCACCAAGATGAAGGAGTTCAAGGACACCGGCGGGCAGAAGCTCAAGAAGCGGCTGCTTCCCGGCGAGACGATGGAGCTGCCCGACGGGGCGGGCTCGATCACCTTCGAGGGCGTCGAGGAATGGGCCAGTTTCCAGGTCTCGGAGCAGCCGGGCACCGGCTGGGCCCTGGCCGGGTCGATCGCCGCGATCGCCGGGCTCGCCGGTTCGCTGTTCATCCAGCGCCGCCGGGTGTGGGTCAGGGCCGTACGGGGAACGGACGGCGTCACCGTCGTCGAGATGGCCGGCCTGGGCCGCAGTGAGTCCGCGAAGCTCCCCGAGGAGCTGGGCGATCTCGCGGTCGAGCTCAACAGCGTGGCGCCCACCGCGCCCGAAGCCACGAACGACCCGGAGACCGATGCCGGTTCCGGTCCCGAAGTACCTTCCGAAGAACCTGCCGAAGGGGCTGAGAAGTGAATCTCGCCGCCGCAACCAACGAGAATCTGGCACACACCAGCAATGTGCTGATCTATTCGTCGATGGCCGTCTACACCCTGGCCTTCTTCGCGCACATCGCGGAGTGGGTGTTCGGCAGCCGCAGCAAGGTCGGGCGTACGGCCGCCGCGCTGGCCGGAACCCCGGCTTCCACCGTGAAGGTGCAGGTCGCGCAGAAGGGCGGCGGCACCGCCGTGCTGGAGCGCCCGAAGATCGTCACGCGCTCCGCCGCCGGGACCCGGGACGTCCCGGACGGCCCCGGAGCGGCCGGCGGCACGTTCAAGGGTGATCTGTGGGGACGGATCGCGGTCTCCCTGACCGTCGTGGCGTTCCTCGTCGAGGCCGGTGGCGTCGTCACCCGCGCCATGTCCGTGCAGCGTGCCCCCTGGGGCAACATGTACGAGTTCTCGATCACCTTCTCCACGGTGGCGGTCGGCGCGTACCTCGTCCTTCTCGCGCTGAGGAAGAACGTCCGGTGGATGGGCCTGATGCTCGTCACCACGGTCCTGCTGGACCTGGGCATCGCCACCACCACGCTCTACACCGAGAGTGACCAGCTGGTTCCCGCGCTCGACTCGATCTGGCTGTGGATCCACGTCTCCACCGCCATCATCTGCGGCGCGGTGTTCTACCTCGGTGCGGTCGGCACGCTGCTCTACCTGTTCCGCGACAGCTACGAGAACAAGCTCGCCAACGGCGGGGCGCCCGGTGCGTTCGCCCGGTCGGTGCTGGAGCGGCTGCCCTCGGCGTCGAGCCTGGACAAGTTCTCGTACCGCGTCAACGCCGCCGTCTTCCCGTTGTGGACGTTCACGATCATCGCGGGCGCGATCTGGGCGGGCGACGCGTGGGGGCGCTACTGGGGCTGGGACCCCAAGGAGGTCTGGTCCTTCATCACATGGGTCGCGTACGCCTGCTACCTGCACGCGCGTGCCACAGCGGGGTGGAAGGGGCGCAAGGCCGCCTACCTGGCGTTGATCGCCTTCGGGTGCTGGCTGTTCAACTACTACGGCGTGAACATCTTCGTCACCGGCAAGCACTCGTACGCGGGCGTGTAGCGGGTGGGGTGACCGGGGTGCGGATCGCCTCCCGGCGCGTCACGCTTGTCGTATGACCCCGACCGATGCG
Source organism: Streptomyces sp. NPDC055749 (assembly GCF_053617235.1). Classification (NCBI taxonomy): domain Bacteria; kingdom Bacillati; phylum Actinomycetota; class Actinomycetes; order Kitasatosporales; family Streptomycetaceae; genus Streptomyces; species Streptomyces sp. NPDC055749. Next base: position 19,925 of record NZ_JBSHFH010000069.1, read on the forward strand.
ATCGAGCGAGGTACCAGCGAGACGCGCGACGGCACGCATTTTCTGAGATTCACGCTGCGGCTGCCCCATCCCGTTCCCCGGGTGTGGGCAGCCGTCGCCAGTTCCGAAGGGCTGCGGAGCTGGCTCGCCGACGCCGAGCCCTTCGAGCCGCGGATCGGCGGCGCGGTCACCCTGCGCGGGCTGCGTACCGGCTTGGCGGGGGCTGCCGCCGACGCCTCCGGCACGGTCACCGCCTGGGACGTCGAGCGCGTCGCCGAGTACACCGTCGGGGAGCCGCACAGCCGCATCCGTTTCCACCTGGAACCGCCGCGCGGCGATCACGTCGTACTCCGCTTCACGCACGAGTTCCGCGGTGACGACGTCCTGCGCCTGGATCGCCTAGCGGCCTGGCACGGGCACTTCGAGCGCCTCGCCGCCGCGCTCGCCGTCCCTGTCTAGCGCCCCGACGGCGGCAGACAGCGCCGGTCCGGCGGCCGGCCCTCCGGCCAGGCGATCTCCACGAAGCGCTGCACACCCTTGTCCGTCAGTTCCACCACCGGAACCGCCTTGTTGTACGGGTTGCCGTGGTTGTCCAAGCAGATCCAGCCGCTCGCTCCCGAGACCTTCAGCGAGGACTTCACCTGCGGCCACTGACCGCCCACATCGGTCTTGGTCGGCAGCCGCTTGCCGTCCGGGGTCGCCTGCCGGATGCCGTGCACGGCCGTCGCCATCGCGTCGTACGCGATGATCACCTGGCCGTCCGTCATCGTGGCCCGGCCCGTCGGACCGATCGGGCCGACGGGCTTCTTCGCCACCAGGGCCAGCAGCTCCTGGAAGTTCCGGAAGTCCTGCGCGGAACCGCCCGTCGCCGGCACCGGCGCGCTCTTCGTGGCCACCCAGGCGTCCGGATGGGCCAGCGAGGCATAGCGGACGGTCACCTTCCGGGTGAGCGCGCTGCGGTCCAGCTTCTCGTCGCCGCCGAGGTACGAGCCCTCGTCGCCGGTGAGCACGGTGAACGCCCTGTTCTGGCAGCCGCGCCGGCCCAGTTCGTTGATGAACTGCCGCAGCTGTGTGTGGCGCCCGGCGAAGAACACCGTCTCCGCGTCCGTGTCGCAGATCAGGTGCGTGATCTGTTTGAACGTATTGGACGTGGTGCCCTCGTCCGTCGCGTCCGGGGGCGAGGTGAACAACTGGGCCTCGTACTTCGTGCCCTTCACCAGCGCCGTGAACGCCGCCTTCAGCGTGTCCGTGTAGTGGTCCCCGGTGCGCGTGTCCTCGACCAGCAGCGCCTTGTCGGCCTCCACCTTGCCGAACTGCGCCAGCGCCCGCGCCTCGTCCCGGTTGGTGGGCGAGACCCGTGCGAGGCCCGGGAACGGGTCCCCGCCGGGCCCGTTGGCGATGTCGTCGGCCGTGATCGTGGTGCCGACGACGGCGATCCGCGCCTTCGTCAGCGCCTGGACCGCGAGCTTCACCTCGGAGCTGCTGGTGGCGACCCCGGACACCGCGCGCAGATGGTCGGGCGCGTCCGTCATGGTCTTCAGGCGGTCGACCGTCCGCTCCCAGAACACGTTGTTCTTGCCGGTGTTGGCGAGCACCAGCCGGATCTTCGGGACCTGCGAGTTCGACAGATGGTTGGCCCGGTACTGCTCCGCGAACGCGCCCTGGAGCTCCCGCCGCATCTTCGTCCCCATGGACGGGTCGGTCGACGTCAGAGGCAGCAGCAGGGCGACCGTCGCGTACTCGCCCGGCTTCAGCTTCTTGTTCTCCCGGCCGATCGCCGATGCGACCTCCGTCAGGTTCTTCATCCCGAAGTCGTAGCCCGAACCGGACACGCCCACGCACTCGTCGCTGCCCTGCGGGCGCTCCACGCCCGCCACACAGCTCCGGTCCTCCGGCTCGGTCACCCGGTCGATGCCGTACCAGCCGACGCCCGTCACGAGCGCCGCCACGAGAGCCGTGGTGACGATCCTCTGCCGGGTCGTGTACCAGACGCGATAACGCAGTGGATTACGCATCCCAGCCACCGTCCCCCTGTCGGTCCCGTCGGTCCGGCGCCCCGTCCGGCGAGGCTCCCGGTGGCATGGACAGCGTTCGCCATGCCCTGATGTCCCGCGGCCAGTGCGTCGCCGCGTCCCACAGCACCGCGTTGCCCGTCAGATGCCTGCCGGACAGCTGCCGCAGCTCGTGCGCCATCTTGTCGGTCACCTCGTCGTCCGGCAGGGCCAGCGGATCGGACAGCAGCCACACGGCGTGCAGCAGCCTGCGCATCCGCAACTGGAGCTCCGCTGCCTCCTCGTCGAGCCCGGCGAGCCCGGTCCGCTCCTCGGGCAGCGGTCCCTCGGCCACGTCCTGGCCGAGCGCGACCGCCCGCCGCGGATCGGGGCCGCGGGCCGCGCGCTCACGCGGATACGGCGCCGAGGCGATCAGCCGCAGCTCGCCCAGCCAGGCCGGCACATCGGGGCGCGGGAACCGCACCCGCAGATGCGTCACGCACGCCCCCTCCCGGCCCAGCACCAGCTCCTCGTGCAGCCGGTGCGGGGCGCTCGCGACGCTCCCCGCCTGGTACACCTCGCGCAGCGACTCGTGCACCGCCCGCCACACCGCGTACCGCGGATGGTCGTCGTCCTGGAAGCGCAGCCGGTGCAGCAGCAGCGAGCGGAGCAACGGGTCGCCGACGAAGTGGTCGGGACCGACCCGCCAGTCCTCCGCGCGCAGCACGTCCCGTACGCGCAACGCCACATCGCCGTCCAGCGACTCGCCCCGCAGCCGGAGTCCGGCCAGCAGCCTGGCCGGCTCCTCGCCGTGCGCGGCGGCCAGCACGCTCAGTACGTCGAGCCGCCGGCCCGGCAGCAGCCGCTCCAGCAGTTCGTCCGCCAGCCGCACCGGCTCCCGGTCCTCGCGGACCCGCACCGTGCAGTCCAGCAGGGCGCCCGGCATCAGTGAACCCGGCCGGTCCGCCTCGCCCGCCGCCTGCGCGAACAGCGCGACCCCCAGCGGCCGGCCGCCCGTCAGCCGGTGCACGCCGCGCGCCAGACCGGCCGGGGTACGGGCCGCCGGGTCGTGGCGCTCGAACGCGGCCTGGGTGTGCGCGGCGCTCAGCGGGGTCAGGCCCACCGCGAGGATGCCCGAGGTCACCTCCGTACCGCGGGTCCAGTGCGAGGCGTGAGCCACCTCCGGCAGCCGGTGGTGGACGGCGTGCCGCAGCCCCTCGTGGTCCCGGGAGCGGGAAGCGGCGAAGAAGGCGACCTGGTCACGGCGGCCGGACGCGCGCGCCCGCAGCACCGGTTCGAGCAGCTGCCGGCCCAGCGCGTTGTGGGCGTTGTCCAGCAGGATCACCGGACGGCCCCGGCGCATCCCCAGCGCCGTGCCCCGGTAGGCCCGGTACAGGTCCTCGACCAGCGCCCCGACGAGATGGTCCTCGGCCCGCCTGCGCAGATCCCCGCCGCGCTCGAAGTCGACGGCGAGCTGCCGCAGCCCGATCCGGCCGTCGCCCCCGGCGTGCGGATAGGCGCCGTACCAGTCGACGGTACGGCGCTGGAACCGGCTGAACGTCTCTTCCAGCACCGATTCCACGGTCGCCTCGGCGATCAGCCCGGCCAGCGGCGCGACCGCGTCGAACGCCGTCGCCGCGAGCTTCGTCAGCACCTTGGTGACCCAGCCCTGCGCCGCACCCGGCCGGGAGTCCACGGTCGCCAGCACGGGGCCGAGCGACTGGAGATCGCGCTGCGCCTGCGTCTCGTCCTCACGGCTCCAGGCGATGGACGCCACCGCCACCAGACCCAGGCTGAGCCGGGGGAACTGCACCGGCTTCGCCGCCCGCACCCTCGGCGTCAGCTGGACGGCCAGCGCGGGCAGCGCTCCGGTCACCGGCGTCCAGCCGGGCCCCGGGTCCTCCGGCGGCGCGACCGCCTCGCAGTCGACCAGGGCGACCGGGGTGATCTCCCGGTACACATTGCGCAGTTGCTTGAGCGTCGCGGTCTTGCCCATACCGCGGCCGCCGGTCAGCACGACCACCGGCGGATCGTCACGGTGCTCGTACGGCGCCTTCGCCGAGCCGTACGGAGTGAGACCTGTCAGACGTGCAGCCAGGCCGTCGTTGCCGAAAATCGCCTCGCGTCCGTACAGCTCTCGTTCCACCGCACCCCCAGTGCCGACACCCCGTCCGACCTGTCACAGCGTCAACAACAGGATATCGGCAGGGTGTTGGAGGCGGGTGAAGATTTTCGAACGATCCGGGCAGAAGGATGATCCGGGGGTCAGCCCTTCGGCGGCGTCGGGTCCTCGGTGTTTCCGCCGTCGCCGTCGCGGCGCTTCAGCTCCTCCTCGCGGCGGCGCAGGTCGGCCTCCCAGTCCTTGAGGACGGACTCGTCCTTCTCGTTCTCGTCCTTGAGGGACTTCAGGAAGTCGGGATTGTCGTCGGGCGCCACCCACTTCTGGCGGTGGTTGCGGTGCCACTCCGAAGGCGTACGGCCCCCTTCGGGTGCCACACGCATCTTGCCCGCGGCGAACCACACGATCGGGCCGACGATCCAGAACAGCAGAATGATGAAGACCCAGGCCAGCTTCGGAAGGTGCTTGGCCTCGTCCTCCGGGGTGTTCAGACAGTCGATGAACGCGTAGATCGTCAGTGCCAGCGGCAGAAGATAGATCAAGGCCCTGAGCATGGTGGAAGGGTCCCCCGAGAAGAGGTGAGGGGGCGCGGTGTCCCGCCCCGGTGACGGGGCCAGGGTAGCGGGTGGCCGATACTGGGTGGCATGGCTTACGACGATCTTCGCTCCCTGCTCCGGGCTCTGGAGCGCGAGGGCGATCTCAAGCGCATCAAGGCCGAGGTCGACCCGCATCTGGAGGTCGGCGAGATCGTCGACCGGGTGAACAAGGCGGGCGGGCCCGCCCTGCTCTTCGAGAACGTCAAGGGGGCGACCATGCCCCTGGCCATGAACGTCTTCGGGACGGACCGGCGGCTCCTCAAGGCACTCGGTCTCACGTCGTACGCGGAGATCAGCGACAAGATCGGCGGGCTGCTCAAGCCCGAGCTGCCGCACGGTTTCGTCGGGGTCCGCGAGGCGTTCGGGAAGCTCGGCTCGATGGTGCACGTGCCGCCGAAGAAGGTGAAGTCCGGCGACGCTCCCGTCCAGGAGGTCGTCCTCACCGGCGACGACGTGGACCTGGAGCAGCTTCCGGCGCTCTTCACCTGGCCGAAGGACGGCGGCTCCTTCTTCAACCTGGGGCTCACGCACACCAAGCACCCCGAGACCGGCATCCGGAATCTGGGGCTCTACCGCCTTCAGCGCCACGACAAGCGCACCATCGGCATGCACTGGCAGATCCACAAGGACAGCCGCAACCACTACCAGGTCGCCGCGAAGCGCGGCGAGCGGCTGCCGGTCGCGATCGCGTTCGGGGCGCCGCCCGCCGTGACGTACGCCTCCACGGCCCCGCTGCCCGGTGACATCGACGAGTACCTCTTCGCGGGCTTCATCCAGGGCAAGCGGATCGAGATGGTCGACTGCAAGACCGTGCCGCTCCAGGTACCGGCGCAGGCCGAGGTCGTCATCGAGGGCTGGCTGGAGCCGGGGGAGATGCTGCCGGAGGGGCCGTTCGGCGACCACACCGGCTTCTACACGCCGCAGGAGCCGTTCCCCGCGCTGACGATCGACTGCGTCACGATGCGGAAGCGTCCGCTGATCCAGTCGATCGTGGTGGGCAGGCCGCCGACCGAGGACGGGCCGCTGGGCCGGGCCACGGAGCGCTTCTTCCTGCCGCTCCTGAAGATCATCGTGCCGGACATCGTGGACTACCACCTGCCGGAGGCGGGCGGCTTCCACAACTGCGCGATCGTCTCGATCGACAAGAAGTACCCGAAGCACGCCCAGAAGGTCATGAGCGCCATCTGGGGCGCGCACATGATGTCGCTGACCAAGCTGATCGTGATCGTGGACTCCGACTGCGATGTCCACGACCTCCACGAGGTGGCGTGGCGGGCGCTCGGGAACACCGACTACGCACGTGACCTGACCGTCGCCGAGGGCCCGGTCGATCATCTCGACCATGCCTCCTACCAGCAGTTCTGGGGCGGCAAGGCGGGTATCGACGCGACGAGGAAGTGGCCCGAGGAGGGCTACACGCGGGACGGCGGCTGGCCCGACATGGTCGAGTCCGACCCGGACACGGCGGCGAAGGTCGACCGTCGCTGGAAGGAGTACGGCCTGTGAGCGCCTCGGCCGCCGCACTGCCCCAGCCGGGCAGGACGAAGGCGTTCCTCCGGCTGGTGATGATCGAGCACTCCGTCTTCGCGCTGCCCTTCGCGTACATCGCCGCGCTGACCGCGATGTTCCGGACCGACGAGACCATCCACTGGGCGACGCTGCTGCTCGTCACGCTCGCGATGATCGGTCTGCGCACGTTCGCGATGGCCGCCAACCGGATCATCGACCGGGAGATCGACGCCCGTAACCCCCGTACCGCGAGCCGTGAACTGGTCACCGGCGCGGTGTCGGTGAAGTCCGCGTGGACCGGGGCGCTCGTCGCGCTCGTCGTGTTCATCGGTGCGGCGGCCCTGCTGAACCCGCTCTGTCTGGCGCTGGCGCCGCTCGCCGTCGTACCGATGGTCGTCTACCCGTACGGCAAGCGGTTCACGAACTACCCGCACGCCATCCTGGGCCTCGCGCAGGCCATGGGGCCGATCGGCGCCTGGCTCGCGGTGACGGGCAGCTGGTCGTGGGACGCGGTGATCCTGGGTCTTGCCGTCGGGATCTGGATCGGCGGCTTCGACCTGATCTTCGCGTGCCAGGACGTACAGGCCGACCGTGCCCACGGGGTGCACTCGTTCCCGGCGCGCTTCGGGATTCCGGCGGCCCTGTGGGGTGCGCGGGTCTGCCACGTGGTGACGACGGGGATGCTGGTCTGGTTCGGTCTGGCGACCGAGGCGGGGCTGCTCTACTGGATCGGCATGGTGATCGTCGCGGTGGCGTTCGTGTACGAGCACCGGGTGGTGCGCCCGCACGATCTGTCCCGACTGAACCGCGCGTTCTTCACGGTGAACGGCTTCATCGGCATGGCCCTTTTCGCGTGCGCGCTGCTGGACCTGCTGGTGCGTGGCCTCACGCCGTGACGGCGGTGGCGGTGCGGCGGGGCCGGCGGAAGGCGAAGGCCGCCACCACCCCGCCGATCAGGCCGAAGAGGTGTCCCTGCCAGCTGATTCCCGAGTCGGTGGGCAGGACGCCCCAGAGGATCGAGCCGTAGACCCCGGCGATGATCACGCCCACCACGATGTCGAGGGGGCGCCGGTCCACGAAGCCGCGGACCAGCAGATAGCCGAAGAGGCCGAAGACCACACCGGACGCGCCGAGGGTGACGGTGTTGGACGGGGCGGTGAGCCAGACGCCCAGGCCGCCGATCACGACGATCGTGAGGACGACGGCTGCGAACCGGCGCAGTCCGGCGAGCGCCGCGATGAAGCCGAGGACCAGCAGCGGGACGCTGTTGGACGCGACGTGGTCCCAGCCGCTGTGCAGGAACGCGGACGGCACCACGTCGAACAGCTCGGACGGCTCGCGCGGGCTGATCCCGTACGTGTCCAGCGCATGGCCCGTCGCCGTGTCGATGCCTTCCAGCGCCCACAGCAGGGCGACCCAGCCCAGCATCAGCACGCCGGCCGTCAGGGCCCGGGCACGGGTGGTCGTGGTGGTGGCGGAGTTACGGATGCCGGTCATGGCTCCCCCTGTCCCGGGCCTGCACAGTCGTGCCCCTCATCTGTCGGAACGTCCCGGGGCCCTGACTCGGTTCCTGGTACGGGGCGCCGGATAGGCTCACAGGTGTGAAATCCGGGACTTCAGAGCGTCAAGAGCAGCGGCGGCCTTGGATTGTCGGGGTGTCCGGCGCGTCAGGTACCCCGTTCGCCGCCGCGGTTCTGCGGGGGCTGCTGGCCGCCGGGGAGAGTGTGGACCTGGTGGTGAGCCGTGCCTCGCGGCTCACTCTGCTGGACGAGACCGGGATCGCTTTCCGCGACGGGCACTGGCGCGAGGATCTGCGCGGCTGGCTGGCGCGGGGCGCGGACGGGAAGCCGGACACCTTCGCGCTGAGCGGGAGCGATCTCGACGGCGTACGGCACTGGGCGGCCGGAGATCTGGCCGCCGGGCCGTCCTCGGGGTCGTACCCGGCGAAGGGGATGCTGATCGTTCCGGCGTCGACGGCCTGTGTGGCCGGGGTGGCGCTGGGTCTGTCGAAGGATCTGCTGCAGCGGGCCGCGAGCGTGACGCTCAAGGAGCGGCGGAAGCTGGTCGTCGCGGTGCGCGAGACTCCGCTGAGTGGTCAGACGCTGAAGCAGATGGTCGCGCTGGACGAGGCGGGCGCCGTGGTGCTGCCCGCCTCTCCGGCGTTCTACGCGGGTGCGACGCATATCCAGGATCTGGTGGATTTCGTCGCCGGGCGGGTGCTGGACGCGGCAGGGGTGCCGCACCAGCTCTACCGCCGTTGGGAGGGAGAGCTCGGTGGCTCCCGGTCCTGATGCTGCTCGCGAGGGGTGCGGGTCAGCGCTTCTTGGGTGCGCGCGGGGTCCGGGCCTTGTCGATCCGGAGCGCGGCGGCGGGCTGGTGGGCACGCGAGCGGTTGGCCAGGTCCTGCAGCTCGCGCATCCGGGCGTAGGCCATCTCGATCGTGTACACGGTGAAGTTCACTCCTGAAGATTCGAAAGCGTTTCTTGGATGTTCTGAAAGATTTGCAGGGTTTGAAGCCCGCATGCCTTAGATTCTATACGTAAACTCGCGGTACTGCTGAACAATGGAAGGTTTCAGTCATATGGACGCGGTGGACAGGCAGCTCATCCAGGCCCTCAGGGAGAACGGCAGGGCCTCGTACGCCGAGCTGGGACGGCTCGTCGGGCTCTCCGGGCCCAGCGTCACCGACCGCATCAATCGGCTGGAAACCGCCGGTGTCATCACCGGCTACCGCGCCACCGTCGACTCCGCGTCGCTCGGGCTCGGGGTCACCGCGCTGATCGGTATCTCGCTCTCGGACGCCGCCGACCACGAGGACGTGGCGCACCGGCTGAAGGACCTGGCGGAGATCGAGGACTGCTGGTTCATCGCGGGCGACGACTCGTACATGCTCAAGGTCCGTGTCGGTGACGTGGACGGCCTGGAGAAGACGATCCGCAGGCTGAGCGGCACGAAGGGCGTATCCCGGACCCGTACGACGATCGTGCTGTCCACGAAGTGGGAGAACCGGGTCGGAGAGCTGCCCGAGGAGAGCTAGGCGTACGGTGGTCGGAGTCTGTTACACGGAGATTGGGAGGCGCCCTAGTGGACGCGGGACTCAAGCGCGAGCTGGAGGATAAGGTCCGGGCCGGCGAGCGGCTGACCCGCGAGGACGGGATCGCCCTCTACGAGTCCGACGACCTTGCGTGGCTCGGCGGACTGGCCCATGAGGTGCGCACGCGTAAGAACGGCGACGTCGTGCACTTCAACGTCAACCGTCACCTCAACATGACGAACGTGTGCACCGCGTCCTGCGCGTACTGCTCGTTCCAGCGGAAGCCGGGCGAGAAGGACGCGTACACGATGCGCATCGAGGAGGCCGTCCGCCTCGCCAAGGCGATGGAGAACGAGAACCTCACCGAGCTGCACATCGTCAACGGGCTGCACCCCACCCTCCCGTGGCGTTACTACCCGCGGTCGCTCAGCGCGCTGAAGGAAGCCCTGCCGAACGTGGGGCTCAAGGCGTTCACGGCGACGGAGATCCACCACTTCGAGACGATCTCCGGGCTGACCGCCTCCGAGATCCTCGACGAGCTGATCGAAGCCGGTCTGGAGTCGCTGACCGGCGGCGGCGCGGAGATCTTCGACTGGGAGGTCCGCCAGCACATCGTCGACCACAACACCCACTGGGAGGACTGGTCGCGGATCCACCGTCTCGCGCACGAGAAGGGGCTCAAGACCCCGGCGACGATGCTGTACGGGCACATCGAGGAGCCCCGTCACCGCGTCGACCACGTGCTGCGGTTGCGGGAGATGCAGGACGAGACCGGCGGCTTCCAGGTCTTCATCCCGCTGCGCTACCAGCACGACTTCGTGGACATGAAGGACGGCAAGGTCCGCAACAAGCTCCAGGCGCGGACGACGATGGCGACGGGCGCGGAGGCGCTGAAGACCTTCGCGGTCTCGCGGCTCCTGTTCGACAACGTGCCGCACGTCAAGGTGTTCTGGGTGATGCACGGTGTGCAGACCGCCCAGCTCGCCCTTCAGCACGGCGCCGACGACATGGACGGCTCGGTCGTCGAGTACAAGATCACGCACGACGCGGACAACTACGGCACGCCCAGCAAGCTCGGCCGTGAGGATCTGCTGGACCTGATCCGTGACGCGGGCTTCCGGCCCGTGGAGCGGAACACACGGTACGAGATCCTGCGCGAGTACCCGGGTCCGGACGCGGGGCGGCGCGAAGAGCCGCAGCCGATGCGCGTCTGAGGTGTCTGGTTGCACGAGAGCCCCGGCCGTCGGCCGGGGCTTTCTCGCCTTTCGGACGCTTGTTGAGGCCACTGCGCGTAATGGCTAACCTCCGCTCATGGCGCTTACATTCGAGCTGGACCCCGCCTTCGACCGGTCCCTGCACGACGGCATCACCGCACTCTGGGCCGACGTCACCGACGCGGGCGGCGCCGTCGGCTTCGTACCGCCCGCGAACCCCGACGAGATCCGGCCCGAACTGCTCAAGCACCTCGCCGCGATCACCGAGGGCCGCACCCGGCTGCTCGTCGGCTACGACGAGGACGGAACCGTCGCCGCCACCGCCTTCCTCGCCCGCACGACCCACCGGCTGATGACCCACTGGGTCCTGCTCCACACCGTGATGATCCACCCCCGCCTCCAGGGCAAGGGGCTCGGCCGCGAACTCATGGCGGCCGCGGCCGACGGGGCCCGCGGCATGGACGGCATCGAGGCCATCCGCCTCACCTGCCGGGGCGGCACCGGAGCCGACCGCTTCTACGCCTCCTGCGGCTACAAGGAGGTGGGGCGCGTCCCCGGCGCGATCCGGGTCGCCCCCGGCGACGACCGCGACGACATCACGATGCTGCTGCCGCTGGGAGCCCCCTGAACCCAGTGAATTCGGGTCATGCTTCACTGGTCGGGCAGGATTGTGACGAGTTGTACGTAGAGAGAGGGTCAGCCGTGTCCGCTGCCAAGCCGAGCGCAACGATCCGGTACACCGCGTTGCGCCTGTTGATCTTCGTGGGCTGCTTCTTCGCCGCCGGTGTGGCCGTCCACTTCGGGGTGCTGCCTGCCGGGCTCGCCGGCTCCAACTTCGTGTGGGTCATCCTGCTCGGCCTGCTGCTCTCGGCGCCGCTCAGCTTCGTGCTCCTGCGCAAGCAGCGCGACGAGATGTCCGAGCAGCTGATCTCCAAGGTCGACCGGACCAAGGCGCGCCTCGAAGCCAACCGGACCCGCGAGGACGCTGTCCAGTAAGTCCGAGGTCGGCAGGACAACGGTAAGCGGAGCGTAAGCTTCCTCACACTCGCGCCCCCGGGCGCCCGGAACCCCAGGCCGGAGCCACCGCTCCAGTGCTGGGGTTTCGCCGTTTCCCGGTACTGGGGGAGGGGTCTCGGCGTGCCTTCTTGCCAAAGAAGACCTTTGAGGTTCTCAAAGTTCAAGTGTTAACGTGTTCGGCATGAAGACAGCAGTGCGCCCCCGCCTTGCCGCGAGCATTCCGCTCGTGGCGCGCCTGCATGTCGATCTCTGCCGCTGTATGTCCGCGGTCTGTTGCCGCAACGTCTGAACCGGCACCATGCAGCGGCGCCGCCCTTGTCGCGGGCGCCGCACCCCCGTCCCCGTTCGTCCGCGCAAGCCGTACGTGTGTCCTCGTACGCCGCGCTGCGTCCCCCAGGAGTGTGTCCGTGTCCGCGAACTCCGCGTCCACCACGACCGACGCCGGTAAGCCCTCCGGCGCCGGTACCGGTTTCCGTATACCGAAGGTCCCGTTCTGGGTCCAGATCGTCGCCGGTCTGGTCCTCGGTGTCCTGCTCGGCTGGCTCGCCCGCAGCCAGCAGATCGACTGGCTCGTCACCACGCTCGACCAGGTCGGCAGCATCTTCGTCCAGCTGCTGAAGCTGGCCGTCGCGCCCCTCGTCTTCTTCGCGATCCTGGTGTCGATCACCAACCTGCGCAAGGTCAACAACGCCGCCAGGCTGGCCACCCGCACACTGCTCTGGTTCATGATCACCTCGCTGATCGCCGTGGCCATCGGCCTCGCGATCGGCCTGATCACCAACCCGGGCGCCGGCACCGGCCTCACCCCGAAGGACGGCGCCAAGCCCGAGAGCGCGGGCTCCTGGCTGGACTTCCTGACGGGCATCATCCCGACCGACATCATCACGCCGTTCACCGAGCTGAACGTGCTGCAGATCGTCTTCATGGCCGCCGTCGCCGGTATCGCCGCGCTCCAGCTCGGCGAGAAGGCCAAGCCGATCCTTGCCCTCAGCGAGTCGATCCTCCAGCTCCTCCAGAAGGCCCTGTGGTGGGTCATCCGCCTCGCCCCGCTCGGCACCGTCGGCCTCATCGGCTACGCGATCGCCGACTACGGCTGGGACCTGATCGGCAAGTACGCGACGTTCACCGCCGACGTCTACATCGGCTGCGCCATCGTGATGTTCGGCGTCTACCCGCTGCTGCTCGCGACGGTCGCCAAGGTCAGCCCGCTCCAGTTCTTCAAGGGTGCCTGGCCCGCGATCCAGCTGGCCTTCGTCTCCCGCTCCTCGGTCGGCACGATGCCCGTCACCCAGAAGGTCACCGAGCGCCTCGGTGTCCCGAAGGAGTACGCGTCCTTCGCCGTGCCGTTCGGCGCCACGACCAAGATGGACGGCTGCGCCGCGATCTACCCGGCGCTGGCGGCGATCTTCATCGCGCAGATCTTCGACGTGCAGCTGGGTATCGGTGACTACATCCTGATCGCGTTCGTCTCGGTCATCGGTTCGGCGGCCACCGCCGGTCTCACCGGTGCGACGGTCATGCTGACGCTGACCCTGTCGACGCTGGGCCTCCCGCTGGAGGGCGTCGGCCTGCTGCTGGCGATCGACCCGATCCTGGACATGATGCGGACGGCCACGAACGTGGCAGGTCAGGCGCTGGTCCCGGTGATCGTCGCCTCCCGCGAGAAGATCCTCGACCACGACAAGTACAACTCGGCCTCGTCGTCCCCGGTCGACGAGATCGAGGAGACCGAGGTCATCGAGGACGCTCACGTCGACGCCGACCGCAAGGACGCGGTACCGGTCCCCGCGTAAAGCAGCCTGTTGAGCGACGCACGAGTGCCCCGGACCGTTCGGTCCGGGGC
>NZ_JBSHFH010000070.1:0-32778 GCF_053617235.1 Streptomyces sp. NPDC055749
ACCGTCGTCGGCATGGTGTCCGCCGGGATCACCATCGCGCGCGTGAGCGGCGTCGTCGAGAACCAGTTCCCCCTGCTGTTCGGTTCCGCCGCGGGAGGCCTGGTAGGTCGTCTCGTGCCCCTTCAGGCGGGGGTCGTCCTGGCGGATGGGCTTGGGGAATCCGAGTGCCATGATGGCGTTCCTGTCTCTTCGTTGGGATGGGACCGGGGCGGCCGGGATGCCTGGCAGCGAGCGGCCGCCCCGGGGTCTAGTGGCCGCCGACCTGGTGGCGGCGGGCGGCGTCTGCGGGGTCGCGTACGACGGCTCCCGCAAGGCCGATGGGCTCTACACGCAACCCCTTCTGAGAGGGGTCCTCGGGCGCGTTGTTGGCGTTGGTGTTGTTGCCTGACCTGCAACAACACGCGTCTGAGTGGGCGTCGCTCTCGGCCGGGGAGGGGGCCGGTATGTCGTCCTGGTGGATGCCCGGCCCGTTCCCTGCGGGTGTGCGCACGCCCGACCTGACGCGGATGCCGGCGGCCTTCAGCAGGGTGCGCACGGCCTTCGTGTCGGGCGCGCCGACCGCCTTCTGCAGCTCGGTGAGGAGGACGTGCCGGCCGTCGCCGGACAGCGTCCGCAGCGCGGCGGCGACGTCCGGGGCTTCCTCGGCCGCGGGCTCGTCCTCGTCGTCCTGGCGGCGGCGGGCGAACCACCGGGTGGCGCGCTGCCAGGCGAGGCACAGCAGTACGCCGACGACGACGTAGGCGGTCTCGGGGACGGCGGCGACCACTCCCCACATGGCGAGCAGCAGGACTGCGACGAGGACCAGGCGGGCGGTGCGCTCGCTCATCCCGCCGGCCTCGGCCTCGACGAGCGGCTGCTCGGTGTCCGTGGTGCTCATCCGAACACCCCGGTGAAGCCGCTGCCGAGGAGGTTGGCGCTCGACCCCAGCGGGATCGCGGCCACCCCGGCGACGTTGCCGGACAGGGCGATCAGGACTCCGGCAAGGCAGCCGAGGACGATCTTCGCGTTGGCCTGGCGGGGGCCCCACTTGAGTAGGCCGAGAAGGACGAGCGTGATCAGGAAGACGACGACGTACCCGCCGTCGGTGAGGACCAGCTGATTCGCGCGGGTGACGTCCGGGGCGTTGCCGCCGATCCCCCACACCAGCGCGGCGTAGCCGGCCACGTTGCCCGCCCACAGGGCGACCCAGGTGACACCGCCGAGGGCGGAGACGGAGCCGAGCGCTGCGAGGGCGGCGAGCATCCCGTACAGCACGGACAGGACGAAGGGGATCAGGGCTCCGAGCCTGCGCTTCTCGCGCATGACCCAGCGCATGACGAACAGGATGATGATGCCGACGCCGAGGGCGACGCCGCCGAGGTTGATGGCCATGTACGGCACAGCGGGGTCCTTCAGTGGAGGACGGTCACGGCGAGCGCGACGAGGGTGAGGATGAGCGCGCACGTCCCGGTAATGGGCGGGATGGTGCGCCGGTCGACGAGGGCGAGGCCGACGAGGGCGCCACCGGTGGCGAGGACGAAGAACGCGGCGAGCGCGGCGAGCCACATGGCGCGCCGCCTACTGCGCCGTGGCGGTGTCGTGGCTCGGGTGGCTCGCGCGCCGTACGGCGTTGGCGCGCCAGGTGGCGCGCCGCTGCTCAGCGGCGGTGTGGATGGCGCGCGCCACCGGCTCGGGCAGGCGGCCCGTGAACGGGTCAACGAGGATGTTCAGGTCCTGGACGAGCCACGCGGGCAGGTCGTGGATGAGCCGTGGCGCGCGGGGTGCGCCGCTGGTCGGCGGGGGTGGCGCGGCGTCCGGCTCGTCCGGCTCGTGGGGTGGCGCGTCCTGTGGCTCGTGGCGCGGCTCGTCCGGCTCGGTGCCCGGCTCGGCGGCTGGCGCGTCCGGCTCGTCCGTGGCGCGGAGGGCGCGCGCCACGGTGCTGTGGTGGATGCCGAGCTGGCGCCCGATGGCGCGGTGGCTCATGCCCTTGTCGGCGAGCTGGCGCACGGTGGCGCGGGTGGCGTCGTCGATCGGAGTGCTCATCGCGCGCCACCTCGCTCGGCGTGGCGCTTGGCCGCCTTGGTCTCCTCCTGGGCGAGCTTTTGGCGGAGGTAGTCGACGTTCCAGCCGAGGTCTGCGGGGTCCTCGTCGAGGGCCTTGCGCACGGTGAGAGCCCAGCCGGCACGCTCGACGAGGCGGGCCTCGTAGCCGGGGGCGTCGCACGGGAGGGTGATCGCGTCGAGGACGGCGGTGAGGAGCGCGCGCAGGTCGCGCACCTCGTCGGGGGTGGGCTTGGTGCTCATCGCGCACCACCTCGCTCGGTGCCCCGTGCGATGAGGAACGCGTCGTCGCGGTGGTTCTGGACGCGGCGGGCGGCGTTGCTCTCGTAGTCGGCGCGGCACAGCCGGTGCAGTTCGGCGAGGCGGGCGTTGGCGGCCGTGCGACGGATGAAGCCTCCGGCGACCAGCCGCCGGGGCGTGGGGGAACTTGCGGCCCCGACGGGGCGCGCGAAATGATCGGGCATGCCGACTCCTGCTCTGATCAGGATGTTCGGTAGAGGGTCGGGCGGCGCGCGCGCCTCCTCGGTGTTCCAGCACCGTGGAGAGCTGCTGTCCGGCCCTCGCTGTCTATTCGGTTGTGTACTTCTTGATCGCCTTCGCTACGGCGGTCCAGCTGAGGTTCAGCTGTTTCGCCAGGGCGTAGACGCTGCCGAGTTCGCCAGCCCCTTCCTTCAGGGCTTCCGCTCGTCGTCTGCGGGCCTGTTCCGCTTGGGCTTCGAGCTGTTCCAGCAACTCGTCCTCCGTGCGGATCCGGTCCCGCCATGGGGGCGTCTTCACCTCCCCAAGGGTATCGCATCCCCCGTTATGCGCAACCCCCCATTGCGTACTGCTCACGCGGCCTCGCTCGGCTGGAGCTGCTTCAGCAGCAAGTAATCCTTCGGCTGGTACTCGGTGCCGCACCAGCGGCACGTCAGCGTCGCCTCCCCGGGGTAGGAGCGCAGGACGGCCCCGCACACCTGGCCGTCGGGGAAGGCGGCGACACACAGTCCAATGCGTGTGCCGTGCTGGCGCTTGCGCTCCTCCGGGTCCTCCGGGTCGACGATCGTAAGCACGTCGCCCTCCAGGCCGCGCACCTCGACCGCCATCTCCCCGGCCAACGGCCAGCTGCTCGCGATCCAGTCCATGTTGATGGTGAGGGCGCGGGCGGCCACGGTGACGCGGCGGCCAATGTCGGCGGGGACGGCGGGGGTGCCCCAGCCGCGGTCGGCTTGCATGGCGGCCCGCCAGTCCTCGAGGACTCCGGCGATACCGCCGGCCGCGCGGAGGCTGAGCACGTCCTCGCGAGCGGGCAGCGGCGCCTCGCAAGGCCGGGTGCGCCCGTACTGGGGGCTGCCGCTGCTGCCGGGGGCGAGGAACGCCTCCAGCGCGGCCCAGAGCCGCGGCATGCGCTCCAGGCGCTGGGTGGTGGCGCGAGTGCAGCCGTCGCACAGGTAGCCGTGCTCCAGCTGCCGCTCGCACAGTCCGCAGTCGTTCACGGGGTGCTCTGCTCCTTCGGCTCCGGGAGGGCGGTCCGAATCGCCTCGACAGCGGTAGCGGTGCGGATCGTGTCCGGCAGCCGCTGCTCCCACGCGTCGGTCATCTGCCGCACGCGCTCGATGGCGGCCTCCGCCTGCTGGGTCGCCGCGCGTCGTTGCCCGGTCCGGCGCCGCTCAGCAGCCAGCTCGGCGGCGATCCGGTCGCGATCACGTTCGATCTCCTCGGCCTTGGCCTTCCACGTGGCGCGGCCGTTGATGATCTGCTCGACACGGCGGCGCAGTGCCACGCCCTCGGCCTCGCTGAGGACGCCGCGGGCGGCTCGGTCGGCGAGGACGCGGAGAAGGTTCAGCGGGTCGGTGGGCTCGGTCATCGTGCGCTCCGCGGGTCGTCGGGGATGTCCAGGCCGGCCACGATCGCGTCGAAGCGGGCGCGCTCGTTGGCGATGAACGCGGCGTCGTCGTCGCGGGCGGCGGCGCCGACGGGCACGTACCGGATGCGGGCCGTTCGGTGGCCCCAGCACCAGCCGGCGGCAAGGGCCAAGAGGGCGGCGAGGAGGTAGGTCACGGGTGCCTCTTTCGGGTGTGGCGGCGGATCGCGCGCCCTGCCCGGTGGAGGCCAAGCAGGGCGGCGCTGATGAACGGGCCTGCGACGAGGCCGAACGCGAGCGCGTAGGCGATCACGCGGCTTCCCGGTAGTCGTGAGCGGCTGCGCGCCTGCTGCGCGCCCAGGACGGGCGGACAGTGCGCCGCCACAGGGCGCGTGCGGCGGCCGTGAGGACGGCAATCGTGCCGAGGAGGGCGAGGGTGCCGGCCGCGGCGAAGACGGCGACCCAGGCGAGGAGAGCCCAGCCGAGCGCAACTGCGGTGTCGATGGCGTCGGCGAAGAGTTCGGCGCTGGACATCAGTTGCTCCTTGAGGCGGTGGCGGGGCGGCCGGCGGTGATGTGCCAGCCGAGCGCCTTGAGTTCGGCGACGACGAGGCGGGACAACAGGTCGGGGCTGGCTGCGGGGTGTTCTTGCATGACGGAGGCGATGACGGCGCGCACGGCGTCGGGGATCACGCGGCGGCTCCGTGGGGGCAGTGGCCGACGGTGACGCGGGCGGTCAGGGCGAGAACGTCGCGACGGCCGGTGGCGCGCTGGTGGTGGCCGCAGCCGCACAGCCAGTCCGCGACCGGGGTGTCGTCGCGGTCCAGGCCGCGGACGGTGAGGCCGGCCGGGATGCCGGACACGAGGGTGGGCTGCTCGCTCACGCGGCACCGTCCTCGGCGACCAGACCGCGCGACCTGGGGTCGCAGTGCGTGCAGTGGCACGGCCCCTCGGCGTAGGCGGGCGTCTGGCATTCCCTGATGTCCGTCCAGCCGGTGGCGTCGCTGATGACGAGGACGAGTTGCCCGCCCGCAGTCTTGCTGCCCAGGCGCATGTCCGGGCCGACGAGGCGGGTGTGGTCGTCGTCGTCCAGGAGCCCGGCGTCGACCAGGCCGTCGACGGCGGCCTTGAACGAGGGGTACCAGTTCGCGGGGTCGGCGCGGCCGGCGCGGGCCGGGCGGTAGTAGCCGACGATGCGGGCCCGCTCGAACAGCGCGTTGGGTTTGGCCGCGGCGAGCGCCTCCACCAGCGGGCGGTGCCCGGCCACGGCCTCGATGGCAGCCGCGCGGATCGTGCGGGTGCGCTCGGCGCGGACGTGGTGGTGGGTGCGCCGGTTCGCGTTCAGCAGCGGCAGCCCGGCGGGAAGTTCGATGGTGAAGGACTGGCTCACAGCAGGGTCTCCTGGACGGGTCGGGGTCGGCATTCGTGGTCGGCGAGGACTTGATGGGTGCAGGCGGTGGCGTGCCAGCGGTCGCGCCAGCGGATGCGCGCCGGGAGGTGCTTGTGCTGGACGAGGCACCACAGGAGCCGTCCGGCCGGCGCAGTGGCCGGGTCGACGGGGTGCGGGTCGGCGCGGACGTCGACGGCGGCGACGCGGTCCGCGGTGCGGGCGACGATCGTGTCCGCTTGGCAGCGGGGGCACGGCTGGTGCCGGGGGCGTTGGGCGGAGGCCTCAGCGCGGGCGGCGACGAGGTGCGCGGGCAGGCTGGCCATCAGGCGCCGCCGAAGGGGTGCGAAGGGGTTGCGAAGGCATGTGCGAAGGGGTGCGCGAAGGGGTTGACCTGCGGTGCGAAGGGGTCGAAGGGGTTTTGCGCTGCTCCCCTTGCATAGAGGCACTGCTGGTTTTCCTTCTCCTTATGTGCGTGGGCGTAGAAAAACCCCTTCGACCCCTTCGACTTGCAGGTCAAAGCCTTCGCAGACCCCTTCGCAAACCCCTTCGCAACCCCTTCGCACCCCTTCGCAGACCCCTTCGCACGGCCGGTCATCGGGCACCTCCGAGCAAGGCCATGGCGAGACCGAGCGTCACGGCGCGGCGGGTCCTGGAGTCCTTGGACTGGGCGTAGCCCTGCTCCTGCAGGCGGACGGTGAACGCCTTCATCGACATGGGGTGCCGGATCCCGGCCTTCTCGGCCCACGTCTTGTAGCTGCCGTACAGATGGCCGTTCTCGGTGACGGCGTCGGCGACGTCGTCGGTCTCCTCTTCCAGCCATGTGGCGAGCGGGTTGGACTGGGCGATGTGCTCGCGGGTCTTGGCGGTGACGGACTCGGGGACGGCCAGGCCTTGCTTCTGCCAGTCGAGGCAGCCGCGGATGGCCCAGTTGAGGACGCCTGCCGCTTCGCGGGCGAGGATCTTCTCGGCGAGGCCCTGGATCCGCTTGGCCGGCGGGACGATGACGTCCCAGCCGATGTCCTGGAGGCGGCGGGCCATGCTGTGGCTGCCGGACACGTCGGGCAGGTGGTTGGTCGCCAGGTGGATCTTCCCGACGGGCTTGAACTCGAAGAACTCGGCGTTCAGGAACCGGGCGGACACGGGGTCTTCGCCGGTGAGCCGCTTGACGAGTTCCTCGTCGAGGGGCTTGCCGCGGCCTTCCGCGTTGCGGCCGGTCTCGGACGTCGACAGGAGCCGTTTGCCGACCATGCGGGCGATGTCGTTGGGGATGCCGCCGTCGCCGTGCTTGGCCATCAGGGTGGAGGCGGGCACGGCCTGGGCGTACTCGCCGAGGAGGCCCATGACGACGCGCATGAATACGCCTTTGCCGTTCTGGCCCTCGCCGTGGTGGATGAACATGACCTGCTCGCCGGTGCAGGCGGTGACGCTGTAGCCGACGACGCGGGCGAGGTAGGCGCGGCGCTCGAGGTCGGGCATGACGCCGTCGAGGAACTTGTCCCACATGGGGCAGGTGGCGTTCGGGTCGTAGCAGATCGGGGACTGCTGCATGAGGTAGAGGCCGCGGTCGTGGGCGCGGAGGTCGCCGGTGGTGAGGTCGACGATGCCGTTGGCGACGTTGAGGAGCATCTCGGGCTTGTCGAAGGCGTCCATGGTGGTGTGGACGGCGGGGTAGGCCTGGAGGACTTCGCGGGCGGCGGCGAGCTTGGGCCGCATGCGCTGCTTGCGGGCCCAGGCGAGGAACTGTTCGTGCTGGCTGGCGGTTTCCTTGCCCTTGTCGTCGGTGACGGGCTCGTCGCTGTAGTTGGGGGCTTCGTCCTCGAGCTGGTTGATGGTGTCGACGACGCGGGTCCACACGCCGGTGTTGGCGGCCTTGAGGTTCCAGCGGCCTTTGTCGTAGTAGGCCCAGCGTTCGATGTCGGCGAGCCATCGGATTTCGCTGCCGTGGCGGTCGATGACGCGTTCGGCGTTGCCGAGGTCGTCCCATTCGCGGGCGGGCATCGGCACTGGGGTGGGGGCGGGCTCCTCGGTGGGCTCGGTCCAGCCGCTGGTGGCCGTCTGCGGGGCGGGGGCGGACTGCGGGGGGAGGAGTCCGGCGAAGGCGTTGCGGTCGCGCGCGGCGGGCGGCCAGGGGGTGCGCGGGTGGGCCATGCCAGCGGTGAGCCCCGAGTTGATGGTGGGCATGGCACGATCGTCGGGATGGCCGCCCGCGCGGGCCGCGGCAAGCAGCGCCTGCCGGGCCTCGGCCTCGGTGAGGGCTCCGGCGCCGACGAGGGTGCCGATGTTGAAGGCGCTGGTGTTGATCTGGTTGTTCTGGTCGCCGTCGGCGGCGCGGGCGATGGCGTCGCACTCGTCCTGGACGGCGCGGCGGGTGTAGGCGTCGAGCTGCGCGGGCGGCAGCTGCAGCGCCGGGGCGGGGCCGGCCGCGACCGGGGCGGGTGCGGGCTTGGTGGTGAGGGCGGTGAGGAGCCAGGTGGGCGCGGCAACCGGCGGCCGGTCGGCGTCTTCCAATTCGTAGACGACGCCGGTGGCGTGGACGGAGCCGGGGCCGATGACGTAGGCGTTGCCGGCGCGGACGTCGCCGTCGAAGCGGCCCTTGAGCGTGCCGAGGCTGTTGCCGAGCTTCATGCTGGCGGGCGCCCAGTAGTAGTCGTGGTGGCCCTGCGCGGTGTGCACGCGCATCGTCGGCGTGTGCCGGTGGCCGAGCGCGGCGGCCGCGTCTTCGATGGCGCCGGGCCGGTCGGAGTCGATGACGAGGAGCTGCTCGCCGTCGGGGCCGGTGCAGGCGCCGACGGCGACGCCGACGTTGCGGAGCTGGGTGCCGAACTGGGCGCGGGCCTGGTGTTCGTCGAGGGTGTGGCTGCGGGTGAAGGCGACGGCGGGGTGCTTGCCGCGCTGGGTGCAGGTGGCGGGGTCGTGGCCCTGGCCGATGCCGATGCAATGGAGCAGGCCCGGGTGGTCCACGGGGAAGACGGCGAAGCCGTGGCGGATGAGCCACAGGGCGCCGTCGAGTGGCGTGTCGCGGACCGTGGTCGTGCTCAACGGGTGTGCTCCTCGGGTTGGTTGGGCGGGGCCCGCCCGCCGCGGGCGGGGAAGGACGGCGGGCGGGCTCGGGGGAAGGCGGTCAGCTCAGGTCGGGGACGCAGAGCCAGCCAGGCCCAGCGAGATCGGGGAGCGTGCCGTAACCGAGGGCGTCGACCGCGGCGGCGAGTTGGTGATTCCAGTCGGCGAGCTGCTCGGGCGTAACGGTCTCGGGCGTGACGTGCTTGTACGTGCCGAGCTCGACTTCGTCGCACTGGGTGGTGAGGAACAGCTCGTCGGCGTCGTAGTTGCCTGCGGACAGGTATCCGACCTCGGGGCACCGGTCCTTGAGCGACTTGAGTTCGGCCTCAATGCGGTCGTTCTCGGCCCACGGGTGGACGCCGTCCGGAAGCGGAACGTGGACGCCGTAGGCGAAGTAGGTGGAGTGGTACATGCCCATGGGTCACGCCTCCTTGCTGGCGGTGTCGTTGGCGATGGCGGTGAGGTGGGCGGTGCCGTCGGCCTGGTTGGCGGCGAGGTTCATGGCGTCGACGAGTTCGGGGTAGGCGGCGCGGAGGCGGGCGGTGTGCTGGAGGTCGGCGGCGTCGATGGTCTGCATGAGCAGCTCGGTGAAGCGGCCGGGCCGGAAGCCGCCGGGGCGGCCGTAGTGCCACAGGACGTGGCGGGCGGTCTCGCTGCCGATGGGCGGTGCGGTCTGCATGCGGTGTTCCTCACGGGCTGATAGGCAGGCGGATCAGAGGGCGTTGGCCATGACGCTGGCCAGGCGGGTCATGAAGGCAATGCGGGCCCGGTCGTCGATGTCGGGGCTGAAGGCGCAGTGCAGGCGGACGAGGGGCGTGTCGTCGCCGTCGACGGTGAGCGTGTGGTCCTCGGGCTCGAGGCCGTCGGCGCCGAGGTCGACGGCCCACTTCGAGACGTCGGCCGCGCCGTTGATCAGGGCGTGGATCTTCCGCTGGACGGTGTTGTACGCCTCGCCGCTGTCGGCCTCGAACGGGAGCAGCTCGCTCCACGTCTTGCCGCCGTCCTCGTGCTCAGTGGAGGCGACGATGTCGTCGTCCATCTGCTCGCCGACGCACATGAACTCGGGGTCCTCGGTGAGCGTGGCGTGCTGGGCTGCGGCTTCGACCCGCAGGTCGTCGTCGGTGTATGGCTGATCGGTCACGGCCGATCTCCTTCTGCTGGTTGGGCCGCCCGCCGTCGCGGCTGGTCAGCGGCGGCGGGCGGTGGCTGGGCGGGCTTAGAAGGGGGGCTCGTTGCCCTGCTGCGGGGCGGCGTAGCCGGGGCCGATCTCGCCGGTGACGGCGTTCACGCCAGCCGGGACCGCGGGCGGCGGGGCCTGGTACTGCGGGGCGGCGGCCGGGGCGGCGTACTGCGCGGGCGCGGCCTGGGCGGCCGGGGCGTTCAGCTCGGACTGGGCGGCGGGGATGTAGCGCGCCGTGTACTGCTTCGGTGCGGAGAAGCCGCGCTGCTTCTGCTCGCCGTCGTGGGTGTAGGTGACGGCGAGGGTGCCGCCGACCTCGAGGCCGCGGGCGCCGGCGGCGCGGACGGCGTCGGCGACGGCGTTCTTCATCTGGCCCTTGACGAAGATGCGGCGCTTGCCGTCGTCGTCCTCCAGGGCGTGGTCGCGCTGGTCGGTCTGGACGGTGACGACGAGCTGCATCATCGGGTCGCCGTTGTTCCAGAACTTCTTCTCGCCGGTCTGGATGTCCCGCTGCTGTTCGACCTTGGGCTGTTCGGTGATGCGGCCGCCGACGGTGGTGCCGGGGGTGGGGAACTTGGCGGTGGGTGCTCCGCCGCCGCCCATGAGGAAGCTGTTCGCGTCCATGCTGATGCTCCTTCGCTTATGCGATGAGGGATTCGAAGCCGTGCCGCGGCGCGGCCGACTGCTGGATGCCGGGGCAGCCGACGCTGGGGTCGGTGCTGCCGGGCTTGAACCACTCGCAGAACCGGCACTTCGCCAGTTCGTCGGTGGGGATCTGGGACCACCAGTCGGGGCCGTAGTCGCTGAGAGCGGCTTCCGAGCTGGCGATGCGCTGCTTGATGTGGTCGAGGCGGGCGAGCCCGTCGAGGGCGACCTGCCGGTTGTACGGCTCGGTCCAGACGTGGACGCGGAGTTCGTGGTAGCGGGCGACGAAGCAGATCGCGACCCGGTTCACGGTCTCGCCCGCGTTCTCCTGGCCGAGCCCGTACAGGTGGGCCTGGATGCGGTACTGAGGGCCGGGCCCTTTGCGCCGGTAGTCGTCCTGCGTGCTGTGGCCGACGAGCTTCCAGTCCCAGACGGTGCCGGTGGCGCGGTCGAACAGGTCGGTGCTGCCCGCGATGACGGCGGCCTCGATCGGGGAGGCGTGGACGGTGACCCGCTCTTCGATCTTGTAGCGGGGCCGGCCGTCCGGGAGCGCTGTCTGGCGCCGCTCGAAGGCTTCTTCCATCCAGGTGTGGAATCCGGTGCCGATGATGCTCGCGGCCGGGTCGCTCGCGGCGGCCGCGCGCGGCCAGTCGAGCAGCTTGTACGTCAGGCGCCGCTCGCACGGGTCGCCGACCTCGCTGGGCCCGAGCCGCTTCTGGAGCGACCGGGGGGCGTTGTGGGCGGTGTCGACGATGAGGCCGGCGATGCGCTCGGCGAGCATCTCGCCGACCTCGTCGCTGCCGCTGGTGCTGGCCATGGTTACGCCACCACCGCCGTCCGGGCGCCGCCGTACACCGGGGTGGCGTTGTGCTCGCGCCAGGGGAGGACTGACTTGAAGGGCTGGCGCCAGGCGATCGGGCCGTGACACTTGCGGTACGGGTCGTGGAACCACTCGCGACGGAAGGACAGGCGGCGGCAGCCCGGGCACTGAATCTGCGGGCCGAACTCGCGGCCCATCTCGCTCTCGAAGGCGTCTTGCCGTTCGAACTCGTCGAGCCTGCGTACCTCGTCGGAGCCGTTGGTCGGCGTCTCCTTGCTGAGGTCGGTCTCCCACGAGTCGTCGGCCGCGTTCAGCAGGGCGTTGTCCTCGCAGTCGGCGTCGACCCAGAGGACGTAGGTCAGCGTCCGCTCGATGACGACCGGGAACTTCCGCTCCCCGACTCCCCACACGCGGGCCTCGCGGGCGGCTTGGTCGAGCAGCGCCTCAACGGCCGGGTCGGGGTCGGCCGGCTCGGGCCGCGACCACTTCTTGTCGAAGTACTCGTGGTCGCCGGTGTGCCCGAGGTCCAGGCGGCACTCCTCGTAGGAGCCCTGCGGGTATGGCTCGTTGCACTTCATGAGGCTTCCTTGCTGGTCTGGTTGTTGAGGCCGAGGGCGTCGAGGAGGAGCCGGAGGTCGCCGCGGTCGCGGGCGGCCTTGAGGACCGCGCGGGATGCGGCGGCGCGCTCCTCGCGGGTGGTGTCTGCCTTGGCGGTGTGCAGGTGGTCGCTGCCGCGTTCGACGTTCACCGGGCGCCGCCCCCACGGGTGTTGAGGGCGTAGTGGCGGTTGTCGGGGTCGTCGACCAGCACGAGGTGTCCGGCTCGCTGCAGGGCGGTGAGGTCGTGGCGGGCGGTGCCGCGCTGCACTACGCCGGGGTCGGTCAGCGCGTAGAGGCTGAGGACGCGGTGGGTGTTCCAGGCGCCGCCGTGGGTGCGGATGGCGTCGAGGAGTCGGGCCTGCCGCTCGGTGAGCCCTTTCGCTTCCTCGCGGGCCACGTCGTCGTCGCTCGCGTGGTGGTGCAGCAAGCGCCGGACCTCGTCCATGTCCGCGTCGTCGACGCGAACCACGGTGCGGAGGGTGCGGACGAGCTGCCGGTACATGGCCAGCTCGCCGGGGTACGCCTCCGCGTCCATCTCGAACTCGGCCACGGCCGAGCGGATCAGGTCGTCTGCGGTCAGGTCGTGCAGCGCAACACCGGTGCCGTAGGCGTCGGACAGGGCGCGGCGGATGTCGTCGAGGGCGCTCATCGCTCGCACCCCCGAACCACGGCGATCGAGCCGAGGACGTACAGGGCGAGCGCGGCAAGGGTGACGGGGAGCGCGATCACTGGGCGGCCCTCGTCTCTTCGCGCAGGGCCTGCGTGGGGGCGATGCGGCGGGTGATGCCGTCGGCCTCGGCGGCGGCGTCCTCGCGCTGTCCGGCGAGGAGGGCGCGCAGGCGCCGCACCTGCGGCTCGACGTTCTCCTCGAGGGCCGTGGCCTTGTCGGTGAGCGCGTGGGCGATCGGGTCTTCGTCGACGGGCCGGTCCTTGGCGACGAGCAGCTCTTCCAGCTCGGCGACGCGGGCCCGCAGCTCCTGGCGGCCGCGCTGTGCCGACGCGAGCGCCAACCGCAGCCGCGCGTTGTCCTGCTCTTCCTCCCACCGAGCAAGGCAGGCGCCGGTGATGTCGTTCCGCAGCTGCTCGTGCTCGGCGGCCTGCTGGGGCGAGTTGAGGAGGCGGGCGGAGTCGAGGGCGAGGATGACGCCGGCGGCGGCGTTCACGCTGCGGGTGGCCATGCCGGACTCGCTTCGACGCGGCAGGGGGTGGTCTGGGATGATTGCGGTCACGGTGACCTCTGCTTTCTCTGCTGTGTAGGGGCGCCGGTCGTGGGGTCGCTCGGGCCGGGAAGCTGTGAGCGGCCCTTCGGCGCGTTCAGGGGTTCAGGCGGTCCGCGCGAACGGCTTGACCGCGTGCCGCTCGTTCTGGCGGCGCAGGTCCTCGGCGGTGAAGGTGATGCGGCCGCCGTCGCGGTGGTGGTGCACCTCGCGGCGGTAGCAGCGCTCCTTCAGGACGCGGACGCTCCGGTACGGCAGGAGCTGCCGGGCGACGACCTCTTCGGGCGTCCACCGGCGGAACTCGGCCTCGTCGGTGCTGGGGTCCGCGATGCGGCGGACGATCTTCGTGGCCTTCACGGTCACGGCTTCTTCTCCTCTTCGGCGATCAGGTCCTCGTCGACCCGGAGGGCGGTGGCGACCTTGCGGACCTGCTCAGTTCCGGTGTCCTGGATCTGCTCACGCTCAAGGCGGGAGAGGTAGCCCCTGTTCAAGCCGGTCTGCGCTTCAAGCTCAGGCAGGCTCATTTTCCGTGCACGTCGGATGTCCCGGATGAGTGGTCCTCTTGGCTTCACGCCTACATTCTGAGCACACCTTGGCTACGGACGCAAGCAGCCTGCCTACACTCTGGGCACAGATTCTGTGCTTCTGGCCTATGCCAGTGGCAGCCGATAGGGGCGGTATGCAACTCGTGAGACGTAAAAGGCTCAACAACGCGCAGGTCAAAGCGCCGAAACTTGGCTACGCGCATGCAACCTGATGGGGCATGATGGAGACTTATGGATGAGGCAACGAAGCGACTGGGAACTGAGCTGCAGGCTGCCCGCGAAGGCCGGCGCCCCCGGCTCACCCAGCCCCAGGTAGCGGAGCACCTGGGCGTCAGCCGGACCACGATCCAGAACATCGAGGCAGGCCGCTTCCAGCGGGTCAACGCGAACATCCGCGACTACGCGCGCCTGCTCGGCTGGCCCGAGGGCGCCGCCGAGCGCGTCATGGAAGGCGGCACGGTCCGCCCGCCCGACGAGCCGCCGGCCACCGCGGAGCCGTCCGCCCCGGCCGCGCTCGGCCTCTCGCCCGCAGTGGAGATGGAGCTGCAGGCCGGCGAGACGCTGGAGTCGAACGTCATCAACCTCGGCCCGGACGAGGACGACGGGCACATCATCGTCGTCCTGCAGAGCCGCAAGGGCGCGACGCGGGAAGAGATGGCACGGGTCGCGGCGCGCTACCGCAAGGCCCGCCGGTACCTCCAGAGCATTGCTTCTGAGACTGATGAGGTTGCAGAGCCCTAAGAAAACAGTGCTGCCCTAGTGTGCTACCGCGCAAAGTGTGGTTGCATGCACGTACCGTCACCGGGAGGGGGGGACCACTCGGCGGATCGGGGCATTACATGTTTGCGCGAGTGGTGCGACGCAGTGGGAACTACTTCACGCCGCACATAGGTGATCAGCCCTCCGGGCTCGTCGTCTGGGTCCACGAAGACGACGTCACGGAGGAAGGCCGGAAAGCGTTCGAGGACGCGCTCGCCGAGCAGATGCAGCGTTGGGAGCCGCGTTCCCCGGGAAGCCCCCGCGGGCGCCAGATTCCCTTCACTATGGATCGACGACAACGCATCGAGCACGACATTCCGCTGATCGTCGAGGACCGGCCCGACTTCATCCACTACACCGTCCGGGCTTCGCTCATCACCGAGCGAGCGGCCCGGGCGCTCACCCGCGCCCAGTCCAAGGAATCAGCGAACTGGCAGCGCAGGCCTGCGCGGCGGACCAGCCGCACGGCGATCTGAAGGGGGAGGGAGCGGGGCAATGGCCTTCGCAGAGAAGGTGTACAAGGTCCGGAACGGCAAGCAGACCAAGCAGTTCACGTGGCGCTCGAGGTACAAGAAACCGGACGGCACCTGGGGGTCCGAACCTGGTTTCGCCACCAAGAAGTTGGCCGAGGAGTGGGGCGACGAGCAGGAGCGCCTCATCAAGGCCGGCACATGGATTGACCCCGACAAGCGGGCCACGACGTTCGGCGAGTTCGCCGAGGCGTTCATGGCGGCCCGCCGTAAGCGGGGGCGCACGGTCGGGACCCGGTGGGACCGGCTGGACAACCACATCCTGCCCAGGTGGAAAGACGTGCCGCTGGGCGCCATTTCGTGGTTCGACGTCGACTCCTGGCAGCAGAGCATGACGGTGGAGGACGTTACCCGCGGGCACTGCGTGTCGCTGATGTCCACCATCATGACGGCGGCTGTGGACGCCGGGTACATCACAGTGAACCCGTTGTTCGGCCGACGCCGCACCCGCGACACGTCGGGTGAGGCGGCCTGGACGAAGCCACCGAAGGTCCGCCGGGATGGCGGGGCCCGCCCGGAGGATGCCGTGCTCGTCGCGGAGCGCCTCGGGCCGGCCATCGGCGTGCACGTGCTGGCGACGGCGTTCACGGGCCTGCGCTGGGGCGAGGGCCTCGGACTGCATCGGGACAACGTGCTGCTGATGCGGCGCCAGCCGTGGGGCGCGGGCGAGTTCGTGTGCCCGATCCTGCGGGTGGTCGAGGAGTATGCGGAGTACCAGGAGCGCGACGAGCGGGGCCGTAAGAAGGGGTACGTCCTGAAGCTGGAGCCGACGAAGAACGACGGCTCGACGCGCGACGTGGACGTGCCGCCGTTCCTGGCCGTGCTGCTGCGGAACCACCGTCAGGACTGGCCGCACGAGCGGCCGTTCAGCACGCCGAGCGGGACGCCCTGGCGCCGGGGGAACTGGTCACGGTCTTTCCGGCCGGCGTGCGACGGGCGTGAGGAGCGGTCGAAGCGGCAGGGCGTCGCGTACCGGGCGGCGTGGGAGCCGATCCTGCCGGGCTTGGACATGCGGGCGTTGCGGGCGCTGCACGACACGATGCAGTCGGAGATCGGTGTGAAGGAGCCGCTGGCGTTCGAGGCGGCCGGTCACCGGCGGCCCGGCATCAAGCGGCACTATCAGCGGCCGACTCCGGCGATGCGCGCGGAACGGCTGGACGGGCTGGAGTCCGTATTCTGGAAGGCGATGGCGAACGTGGGGCTGCGCACGCTGTGGGGCCGCGTGGACCTGATGAAGCATCCCACGGAGTTGATCTCCTAAATCTCTCCTAAATGATCTTGACCGGTACTCCCCCGGCAGGTGCCATCAGGGAAGACCAGCGGCTAGAGAATCCCTCTCCTAAAGCGGGTGTCGCAGGTTCGAATCCTGCCGGGGGCACACTGTTGATCAGGGCAAAGGCCCCGGTTTCCCCAGGTCAGATGGGGGCCGGGGCCTTCGTCGTGCGGTCGCACTCACTCTGACTACACACTCACTACGGGCTGACTACACACTCACTACGGGAGTTGGTCTCCTAAATATCCCCTAAATGATCATGGCGTTGCTGCAGGTCAGCAGACGAACCGGGCGCCCCTGCGCTCCCACTGGCGGGAGGGCAGGGGCGCCCGGAGTGCCGGACCGTACAGAGGGGGGGACCACTGTGTGAACGGTCCGGCACGGCTGGTTTGCCCGGTCAACACCATGTCTAACAAACGGATGCCGACCTGGTCATTCACCCGTTCGTGTGAACACCCGTTCGAATATGCACACTACACACAGCCCTGCGGCATATGCCAGAACCGCAAGGCTACGGGTCGAACTTGATGGAATGTCACGCCATGCGGACCGGATGCCCCGTGTCCCACGGTGCATGCCGGTCAATCAAGATCGGAAAAGGCGGAACGTATTCCGCAGACACATGATCACGCGGCATCGACGTTTGTCGAGTGCTTGCCCTGCCCGACGACGATGACGACAGCTGGCTCTCCGAGGTCCATCAGGCCATCGGGGACCGGGTGCGCGCCGAGCGGCTCCGGCAGAACCTGACCCAAGACGCTGTGTGGCAGGCCGCGCGCATCGATCGGCGGACGCTGCAGCACGTGGAGGCCGGCCGGGACGTGAAGCTGTCCACGCTGGCGCGCGTCGCCCGGGTCCTGGGCGTGCCGCTCGCCGACCTTGTGCGATGAAGCGGCCCCGGCCGGTGTGGACACCAGCCGGGGCCGCAGCGCGCAAGGGTCAGGCGCCGAGCGTGCCCACCTTCACCGCGCCGAGGAACGTGGTCCAGGCGCGTGGGCGCCACGGCTGCGGCGCCGCGGGGACGGTCCTTGGTGTCCCGGAAGTACGCGCCGGACGACGTCTTGGCGACCTCGATGCAGGCGCCGTTGCCGGTGCTGTAGCTCGACACGTGCCAGGGCAGAGTGGTGCTGTCCATGTGTTGCCTTTCTGGTGGTTGTTACGTGATGGGGCCCCGTCCCCGACGGGGGGCGGGGGCGGGGCCCCTGCCCGTGCCCGGCCTGCGTTCTTGCCGGGTCCGGGAGTTCAGTGGCGGCACCGCGGGCACCGGCACGGCGGCCACGCCGAAGTCAGCGCGAACGGGTCAAGCGGCTCATCAGCCGTCACGCACACCTCGTCACGCCGCTCGATGATCTCGCCGTCGTGGATACGGGTCACCCGCATCGTCATCAGCCGCATGGGCGCCTTGCCGGCCTGCCCGGCGCTCACTGCTCGCCCCGGTGCGCGGTGGCACGATGCCGGCGGAGCCACACCCGGCAGTCGATCGCCCGCGAGAGGTCGCCCGCCCGCTCCGCGCTGGCCTCCTCGACTTTGAGTCGTCGGCATTCGGAACACCCGGGCACTGCCGGCGTCGGCGCTTGTGTTCTACGATCCATGCGTCACTGCTCCCTATGTAGCGGTGGCCACACCCCCCGGGCCCTGCCAGGCCGCGGGGGTTTCTTGTGACCCAGACCATACCGCGCCTTACCGAGGGTTGCCGAGGGGTCCTGCGGTCGCGCGGCATGGTGCGGGAACCTACGGTCGCCGGTATGAGCGCTGATCTCGACCGGACGCGGGCGGTATGGAGGCAGGCCGCGCAGATCGTCATCGGCCGGATCAAGGACGGCACCTATCCGCCCGGGACCCGAGTGCCCTCGACGCTGGAGCTGGCAACCGAGCTGGGGGTCGCGGCGTCGACGAGCCAGAAGGCGCTCGCCTATCTGCGTCGTGAGGGCTGGTTGCGCGGCGAGACCGGGATTGGAACCTTCGTCGCCGACCGGCCGCCCCTCGACGGCTGAGCGCGCCCAGGTGCCGGCGGACGCCACGTCAGGCCCTCGCTATCCGTGCCGCTGCCGGGGACACTTGTAATATGCAACTTACCTTTCAGCAGGCTGGCTACCGTCTCGTCACTGATCTGCCGGAGGAGATGCGGCCGTGGCGTGACCGGCCGACCAAGTGGGAGAACGTCTCCCCCGCAACCGGCACCTATCATCTCGACTCTGGCGGCGTGTACCTGTACTACCCGGACGTCGGCAGCGCCGGACTCGACCACCCCGTGGGTCAGGCGCAGTTCGGGCTGGGCTGTATCTCCAGCTACCGCGCGGAGACGGACCCGGCTCGCCGGGCGGTGTTCCTGACGCGGGCGAAGACGCAGGCGGACCGGCTCATCGCCAAACGGCTTGAGGCCCGGGGCAGCTGGTGGTTCCCGTACCCCTTCCCGTTCACGCACGCCGTGCACACCGGTGTCTCGTACAAGGCGCCGTGGTATTCGGGGATGGCGCAGGGCGAGGCCATCTCCCTGTTCGCGCAGCTGTCCCAGCTGGACGGCGTCTGTGGCGAGGACCGGGCCAGGTATCTCGCGGCGGCCGACGCGGCGTTCGCGTCGCTTCAGGTCGCGGACGACGGCTACCCGTGGGCGGTCAACGTCGACGGCGCTGGCTATGTGTGGCTTCAGGAGTACCCGGGCAGCGAGCCGGGCACCGGCGACTACACATACAACGGGATGGTCTTCGCGATGTTCGGGTTGTGGGACTACTACGTCGCCACGGGCAGCCAGGATGCGGCAGCCCTGTACGACGGGTGCGCGACCACCATCGCCAGGTACTTCCCTCAGCTGCGGAACACCAAGTGGGCCTCGCACTACTGCCAGACGCACCGGATACCCGCGCCCTCCTACCACCAGCACCACATCAACCTGCTGCGGCAACTGCATTGGCAGACTGGCAGCCCGGACTTCGCCGACCACACGGATCGGCTCGTCGACGACTACCCGGCCAGCGTGACGGGCACGGTCCAGTTCGCGGCCGGCACGCACACCCTGTACCGGTACGACACGGCTGCGGACGGCTCCTGGGTGGAGTCCAGGGCGGACAAGGTCTTGGAGACCAAGTCGGTGACGTTCAGCCGGGCGACGCAGGCCCCGGCGTCGATGCGGCGCCGGATCCAGAACCGGGGCATCTACTACCGGATCAGCGCGGGCCCGTATGAGGGCTGGTGGGTGGGCGAGGCATGGCCCAACTCGCACCTGCTCGGGCAGTACCTGACGACCCTGTACCGGCCCACCCGCACGGTGACGTTCCCCGGCGGCAGCGTGCCGGTGGACACGTACAAGGTGGCGACGGACGGCACGGCGACCATCAGGACGGTGTCCTTCGTGAACCCGTCGAACGCGCCGACGGACCGGCGGGCGATCGTCAACGGGCGGCCGTGCTTCCAGATCACGGCGGGCGGACTGACCGGGTACTGGGTGCCGGCGGTATCGGTGACGGTCAACTC
This sequence comes from Streptomyces sp. NPDC055749, assembly GCF_053617235.1. Taxonomy (NCBI): domain Bacteria; kingdom Bacillati; phylum Actinomycetota; class Actinomycetes; order Kitasatosporales; family Streptomycetaceae; genus Streptomyces; species Streptomyces sp. NPDC055749. The sequence goes on from NZ_JBSHFH010000070.1 coordinate 19,371, forward strand.
CTCGGGGCCGACCGGCTAAGGGCTGCGGTAACGACGAAGCGGCCCCGCCCTCCCGAAGGAGGACGGGGCCGTGGTCATGGGTACTGGCGGCGGTGCGGGTCGAGGCCTAACGCCTCCGGGGTGTTGCCGTTGCCGTTGTTGCCGGGCTGGTTCGGCGGCGGGGCGCCGTCCCGCCTGCAGACGAGCGCGTCGGCATCCCATGACGGCGCCTGCAGGCTGTACCCGTCGGGGCATGCCTGCCCGGCCCTGCCGTCCTTGCCGTCGTGGCCGTCCCTGCCGTCCTTGCCGGGCGGTCCTGCGGGTCCTGCGGGTCCTGCGGGTCCTGCGGGCCCTACCGACCCTGCCGACCCCGCCGGGCCTGCTGGACCGGTCACCGTAGCGCCGGGCTCGCCTTGCCCGCCGGACGGTCCTGCAGGGCCGGGCGAGCCGGGCGGGCCCGTCGCACCCGGCCGTCCTGGCTCGCCCTGCGGACCGCGAGGCCCGGCCGGGCCCGGGATTGGCACAGGCACCTGAGCACGCGCGGGCAGATCATCGACCGCCCGCGACGGGTCCGGCGCCGCCGGCGTCCCTCCCCCCGCTTTGATCTGCGAGCGCAGCACCCGCACATCCGTCGCCAGTGTGGCCACGGCGTCCCCGCGCAGGTCCGCCTCGGCGGCGAGGTCATCCGCCCGGCGGTCTCCCGCGTCGATGCGTAGCCACACGAGGACGACCGCACCTGACAGCACGAGTAGCACGGCTGCGACCGCGAGGAATCGCCATTGCTGTACGTGGAGCGGCCTCGCGTGGCGACGTGTGTTCACGTGGGGTGTCCTCCCAGCTCGACGATCTGTGCGCGCAGCCGCGTGTTCTCACTGCTGAGTTCGGTGATCTGCCGCTGTAGTGCCGCCTTGTCGGCGCGTTCGCTGGCGAGTTCGGCGTAGGCGGCGGCGAGCTGCCGTTCGTTTTCGACGAGCCGGTCGCGCAACTTGTCGCGTTCCTCTTGCAGGTTGTCGACGAGTGTCGAGTAGCCGCCGAGCACGGCGCCGGACTGCGAGGCCCTATTCGCGCCCCGCTGCCCGATCAGTGCGCCGACCGCAGATGCGAGCCCGACGGCGATGGCTCCGACGGCGCCGAGCTGCGCAGCGTCCACGCAGGACCTCCGATGGTGCAGTGGGGGGTGAGCAGGGCGCCGCGGCAGTCGTCGGGTGAGCCGCCGGACCGCCACGGCACCCATCAGGCGCCCGTCGAAGGCTGCTTGTTGGGCACGGCGTAGGTGACGCCCCAGGCGCCCAGGACCGCGAGCGCGATGGTGATGCCCTCGGTGGCCGTGACCTGACCGTCCTGCACGGCGGTGACTGCAGCCGTGGCGCCCGCGGCGAGGCCGGCCACGATGGACTTGGCGATGCTGGAGATCTTCATGGTGTCCTTCTGGGATCAGGCGGTGACGGTGAAACCGTGCTTCGCGGCGAGGCGGCTAAGGGAGTCCTTGCCGGGGATGCCGTCGGCGCTCTGGCCAGGCTTGCGGCCGCGGAACCCGCACCGCTCCTGCCAGCCGCTCATCGCGTCCTTGGTGGCCGTGCCGTAGTGGCCGTCCAGGTACGTCTTGGCGAGCAGGCCCTCGTCGACGAGCGCGGCCTCCACGGCGCGCACCCCGGCGTAGGTGACCGGCGTCCCCTTGGCCTGCGGGTCGGTCTTCGCCGCCTTGACCAGCTTGGACAGCGACACCGTGGGCTTGGCCGGGGCGGGCAGGCTGGTGGTGGGCGGCTTGCTGTCGAGCCGCTTCGCGACGCGGTCGAGGATCTGCTCCCAGTCCATGCCGGGCCCGCGCGGGTCGACCTTGCCGGGCTGCCAGTCCAGGTGCCGCAGCGCCGACCGGGCGCCCCACCCGTGCTGCCGGCAGATCGCGGCTATCACGCGGACGATGGCCTCGATCTGCTCGGTCGGCCACGGGTCCTTGCCGTCGCCGAGGTTCTCGCACTCGAAGCCGTAGAAGGCCCGGTTGCCGTCGGCGGTGGCCTCGTTGTCGACGGGCGGCCGCCGCTCTGCGATGACCGCGGACAAGACGTCCGGGTCACCGAGGCCGGCGTGGTTGGCGCGGCCCCAGCCGACCGTGTGCACGCGCCCGTCCTTGGCGATCATGCCGTGGCAGAGCGGGCCGGGCAGTCCGGCGTACCCGTCGCGCACGATCTTCACCGTGTTCGCCGTGCCCTTGGTGACGGTGTGGTGGATCATCACGCCGTGCACCGGACCCCACGGGCCCTTCGCGTTGCGGTTGTGGTTCTTCCAGTCGCCGACCTCGACGACGGTCACGCCCTCAGCCTTCAGGGCGGCGAGGAACTGGGCAGCGGTGAGTGGAGTTGCCACGGGATGCCTCCAGGCATGAGAAAGGCCCCGGCCATCGGCGCGGGGCGGGCGGGGTAGGGCTGGGTCAGTTGGCGGTCTGGTATTCGATCTGCGCGCGCAGGATGTGGCCGGCGGCGAGGGTGGACGGGGCGGCGCCGGTCATGGATGCGGCTCGCGAGTCCGTGGCCGATGTGGGGAAAGTGCAGGAGAAGACGGTGCTGCCAGCGCTCATCACGGCCTGCCCGGCCCATGTTGAGGCGCCAGCCGCGAGCCGGGCCGTGCCGAGGTAGTCGACGACGGCGGACGTTGCTGCGAACGGGACGCTGAAGGCGTAGGCGCCGCTGCCGTAGGTGGTGGTCGACCCCATCTCCAGGCGGATGTCGGCAAGGCACTTCCGGCCGACCTTGAGATACCGGCCGGTCAGCACCCCGTTCCCGAGGGCCGGGTTGGTCGTCGCTGTCCACGTCGGCGTGTACGTGGTCCACGCGTCGAACATGCTGTTGAACTGGTCGCGGATCTCCTGGTTCAACAAGGCCGCCGTGACGGTCTCGCCGACGATCCACGTCTTCGGTGCGAACGTCACGCCCCCACCTCCGGGGCCTCCGGCTCGGGCGTGGGCTCGGGCTCGGGCGTGGGTTCCGGTTCCGGCTCGGGCTGCACCGGGTTGCGCGGGTCGTCCGGGTGCCACCAGAACCGGCGAGTCAGGCTCAGCGCCTCGGCCTCGGCGGCCTCGATGTCATCGGGGACGATGAGCGGCACCCAGTCCCGCCGGCATTCCGCGCACCCGAAACGCGGGTCGGCCACGGAGACGGCCCACGCTGTCCGGCAGGCATCGCACTCGGTGATCCACCGGCCGTCATCGATCCAGGCGTACAGCCCCGGATGGTCCGGCACCGACTCGGTCGGGACGGGGACGCGGCGGCCCAGCCGGTACTCGACCCACGCGTAGACCAGCTCGGCCCCGGGGATCTGCGACCAGTCTTCCGCGGGCTGGCCCCGGCGCGGGGGCGGCGGCAGGTAGAACGTTTCGGCGGTCACGATGGACGCGGCGGGCAGGGCGGACACGGCCATGGGCGTGCTCCGATCAGTAGGCGAGGCGGGTGGTGGAGTCGAGCCTGGAGTACACGGGATCGCCGAGGACCCACACGGAGTCGTTGAAGGAGGCGCTGGTGTGGAACTGGATCACGTGGCTGCGCTCTTTGATCGTCTCGGTGTAGCCCTCGACCGTGACCCGCATCGAGGACGCGGGCGCCTGCGAGGGCAGGCCGTAGACGGTGAAGTAGCTGGAGATGTCGGCGTCGAGGATGTCCAGATAGTTGGGCATCGTGTACGCCTCGATCACCACCTCGCGCAACTCCGGCCCCGGGTTTGCGTACCGGGACACGACCCAGTAGGCGGCGTCCAAGACGCTGTTGTCGCTGGTCTTGAGGATGTCGAGGGGCTGCGGCTCGTACAGTCCGAACGCCGTGATGCTCGAGGGCGCGGTGACCCGCTGGGTGGCGCCGCCGGGCCGGGAAGCCTGCAGCGAGTTGACCATCTTCTGGTCGTCGTCGGAGATGCTCGTTCCCGGCTCGAGGTCGGCGTAGGTGACCGTGAACACCTCGCCGGACGGGTCCGGGTTGTAGCGCAGGTCGCGGCTTTGGAATGCGAGCCCGAAGTAGTCCCGCTCGGCGTACAGCTTCGCGGACTCGGTGTACTCCACCTCACGCATGCGGGCGACGACCTGCGTGCCGCCCGCCGCCTGGGACGCGATCGGGTCGAACGTGCCACCGAGAATCGTCACGCTGTCCACGCCCGCATACCGAGCCAGCCGCTGGATCCGCTCGGCCGCACTCTCGCCCGCGTACCCGGTCGCCCCGGCCCTGTAGTGGCTGGCGAGCCGGGACTCGGCGGCCTGGGCCACCCCGTACAGGGCAACGTAGGCGATCGACCCGGACCACAGGCGGGTGCCACGGTAGCCGCCGATATGCAAGATGCGCTGGTCGGTGCCATAGGGCACGGATACGCCGGCCATCGCCAGCGCGCCGTCGAGGAACACAAGCTTCGAATATTGGCCAAAGGCCACGTGGTGCCAGTTTCCGTCCGCCAGGCCAGGCGTAAAGGGGATCGGTGCCGTCGCCAGCGTGCCGCCGGTGTCGGTCCATTCGATCTGCAGCTGGCCGCTGCCGGACAGGGACAGCACGTGCACGTACTGCAGGTCCGGGGACGCCAGAGCCATGATGGCCCGGCCGGCGGTGGTGGTCTGGAACCAGCACTCGAGCACTGGCCGGCCGCCATTGAGCTGCGTTTGGACGTCGTCGCCCATGTTGGCCGACAACCATTTCCCGGCCGTCGCCGAGGACGGAGTGAACAGCGGGACCTGGTCCTCGGTGGCGGGCGGCCCCGGCGCGGCAGCCATGGCGAGGGTGCCGCCCGTACCGACCTGCTGAATGGTCAGGGATCCCGCGCCGATGCCGGACAGGTCGCCCGCGCTGGTGGAGTCGGACGGCTCGGTCAGCGGGTAGAACGCGAGCGGCCCGGACGCGAGGACCTCCTCGGCCGCCATGCTCCGGAGCACGGGGAGCCGGTTGAGCCGCTTGAACAGGTCGGTGCACGTGACCGTGACCGTGCTGGAGAGGCCCTCCCAGTCGACGGGGAACTCGTTGGCCGTGCCGCAGAAGCGGGGCTTGATGATGGCGCCGACCAGGTCCCACTCGATGAAGTCGTTGGTGCCGCCGGTGCGGGTGGCGGGGAACTCGACCGCGTGCGTCTGGCTGGACACCCACGCGGGCGCAGCGAGGGTGCGGCGCACGGTCCAGCTGAAACCGTCGCGGGACGTCTCCCAGTAGACGGTGCCGCCGGACTCCCGGACCCGCAGCCACGCGTGGTCGATCGGCGAGTAGGTGAGGTTCACGGCGGACCCGTCGAAGTACGCCGCCTGGTTCGACGCGGCGAGGAGGCCGGTGAGCGCGTCGTACCGCCAGCCGATCCGCGTGCCCGCCGTAGTGGAGTTGACCCACATCGACGCGGCCACGTTCGACGAACCGCCCGCCTTCGGGACGGTGACCAGCTTGGCAGTGAGGCGGCTGCCCTTCAGCGTCCACTGCCGCACCGACTGCAGGCCCGCATCCCCGGCAGTGCTCACCGGGATGCGGACCACGCCGCCCCGCTCGACGACCCCGCCGTAGGAGTTGGGCCACAGCACCGAGTCGACGCGGCCATCGTCGAAGTCGTCGCCCAGCTGCCCGACCGGGTAGGGCGCCGCCCCGGACCGCGTCGGCATGTGCGCGACCGCGATCCGGATCGGCGCGTTGCGCCGCACGAACGGGTAGTACGGCGACGAGGAGTTGCCCGGGGTGAACCGGCCGTCGTCGTTGTCCAGGGCCAAGGTCGCCGTGCCAGGCTGCGTCTCGGACAACTCGTCGGCGGCGCCTCGGGTGATGGTGATTGCCCGCGCTGTGCTGACGTACTGACTGATGTCCGTCCAGGTGATGGTGTCGGGGTACTGCACCAGGCCGCCCCAGCCCATTTCCACCAGCCACGCCACTACGCCACCCCCAGCTTCACGTTCAGGCCCTGCGTTCTTTTGAGCATGAGCAGTACGCGCTGCAGTTCCTTGCCGACAGCGACCGGGTCCATTGCCCCGTTGATGTCGACCTGTACCTGCATGACCCCGCCGCCCCCGCCGGCCACGACAGCGGGCCGCCCCAGCACAGGCTGAGCCGAGGCGACGCGGCCGGTGACGACGCCGAGGGCGCGGTCGACTTCCGGCAGCGCGCCGACCAGACCGCGGGCCAGGCCCTGCGTGGAGAAGCGCCCCAGCTTGGCCATCACCGTGGACGGGCTCTTGATCCCCAACGCTTTCTTGATGCTCTTCTGCATCCCCTGGGCGATCTTCAGCATGAGCTTCTCGATGTCTTTCTGCTGAGAAGCCAGGCCCGTGAGGAACCCCTTGCTGGCGTTCTTGCCGGAGTCGTACAGGATGTCCGCGCCCCGCTTGCCCAGCTTGTCCGTGGACTTGTCGAGCTGGCTCTGCAGGCTGTTGATCTGCTTGAACGTGTTCTTGTCCGCGCCGACCAGAGCGGACGCGTAGGCGTAGCCGTCCTCCGGGCCCATGTTGAGGATCTGCCGCAACAGCCCCTTGTTCAGGCCCTTCTTGGCGAGGATGTCGATGTACTTGCTGAACTGCTTGATCTTCGCGAGCTTGGCCGCCAGGCCGGCCTTGATGCCGCCCGCGGTGACCTCCTCGGGCTGCATGCCCAAGTTGCCGAGGCTGGCCTGGTCCCGTGCGTTCCTCGTGACGTCCTTGGCGTACTGCTTCGCCTCGGCGATCTTCGCGGCGAGCTTGTCCCGCTTGGCCGCCAGGGCCATCAGTCGACTCGTCTGGAAGTTAACGGCGGCGACCAGGCTGGACTCCTTCTTGCCGGAGAACGCCGTCTTGATGTCCTTGACCAGGTCAGCCGACACCGACTTGATCTTCGCCCGGGTGCTGGTCAGCCCCTGAATGAAGCCGCGCCCAACGTCCTTGGCGAGCGCCCGCGTCTTCTTCGACGGTGACGCGATCTCCAACTCCGTCCGGATGCCGGCCGTGACCGCGGCCGCCATCGTCTGCGCAGCGGAGAACACCCCTCCCGTCGAGCCGCCCATCCCGGTGGTCAGGCCTCGGGCAGCGTCCCGCCCGGCACTGGCCGTGCCCGCCTTCAGAGCGCGCGTGGTGGTGGCGTCGATGACACGTCCCGCCTGACCGAACACGACCAGCTCGGGCCCGTTCTCACCGACCAAGGACACCTCGCCCGCTTCGACCGGGCCGCCTGCGGCGTTCTTGCTGACACCGCCCTGCCCGGTGTAGGGCCGGGTGTCGGTGCTGTACTGGGCGATCGTCTGCCGAACGGTCGTGATGGTGACGGTCTTGTTCCGCAGTCCCGCGAGGGCCTGCTGGATCGCGCGGGCGGCGGCGCTGGCCCGGTCCCGCGCCTCCAGCGTGATCGTCTTGTCCTTGAGCGCGTCGCGGGCCTTCTGGACCGCAGCGATGTTGCCCTTGGCGTTCGCGGTCTCGGCCGTAATCTTGAACCGGCCGTCCTTCAGCCGCGTGACCTTGAAACCGAGGTCGCGCAGCATGCTGACCGCGTCCGCGGTGAGCGCCTTGACCGTGACCTTCTTCGAGTCGGGCGCCTTCTTCATCGCCGCCACGACACCGTTGAGGCTTGTGATCGCGCCCTCGGTGCGCATCTCCAGGCGCATCTTCGGCGACGGCATCTTCAGCAGCGTGCCCGCGAGCCGCTCGGCTTCCTTCCGGTTGCCGGTGATCGCAAACGCGTTGTCGACGAGGGTCTTGCGGCCCTTGTCGTAGATCCGGGTGACCTCTGTCCACGAGGCGCCGTTCTCGCGGGCCTTGGCCGCGGCGTCCTCGGTCGCCGCCGCCATCTGCGACAGGGCGTCCCGGTTTGCGCGGCCCTTGTCCGTGCCGACGTCGAGGGTCTTGCCGTTGGCCTTCAGCGACTTGGTGACGTTGTCGATCGCCGCTTCGAACTTCGTCTCGGCGTCGAACGCGTTCCGGGACGTCTCCGACAGCGCCTGGATCGACTGGCGCAGCCCGTCCGCACTCATCTTCTGCGCGTTCAGCTTCTGCTGCACGGCCTGCGCCTGCGCGCCGAACAGGCCCATGCTGTCGGCGGCGAGCTGCTGCTCGAACTTGGCGTCAGCCAGAGCCTGCTTGTAGGCGTCCAGCCGCGAGGTGAACTCACGGGTGTCCCGGCCGCCCTTGCCGTAGGCGTCGCTCATCCGCTTCAGCGCGGCCTCGGCCAAGCTGGCGTTGCCGCCCTTGACGAGGTTGGCGAGCGCCTGGTCGATACCGTCCAGGTCCTCCTTGGCCACCTTCATGGAGTTGCTGTCCGCCATGCCCAGAGTGAAGATCCGGTTCATGACGTCGTTGAACGAGTCCATGCCGCCGCTGTGGCCAGCGACACGCTCGACAGCGGAGGCCAGGCCCTCCATGTCCTTGCCCATCACCCGCGCGGCCTCGCCCGTGACCCGCCCGGTGCGGCCCAGCGTGCCCAGCGACGTGGTCAGCTTGTCGACGTCCGGAGGCACCGACTTGCCCCGCTGCTGCAGCTCGGCGAGCGCGACCAGCAGCAGACCGATACCCGTGCCAGCCAGCGCCACCTTCGCGCTGCGGGACAGGGCGCCGATCGCCGCGCCGACCGCGCGCAGCCGCCCAGGCGTGCCCGCGGCCGCGTTCCCCATCGCGATGAGCTGCGTCATGAACGCAGCCACGGCCGTGCGCGCCGCGGCCAGACCGAACGCGGCCGCCTTAGTCACCTTCATCGCGAACGCCAGCTGCAGGAGGGCGGCGATGGTGCCAGGCGGGACCGCCGAGACGAGCTTGGCGAGGACGTTGATGACCTGCAGCATGCCCACGCCGACGTCGCTGCCCGCCCGCAGCACGTTCATCAGCGTGGTGCCAATGTTGCGCAGGACGCTGGAGACCAACGGCCCCTGGGCTCTGGCGTAGTCCATGAACTCTGCCAGGTTGCTGCCGACCTTGCCGTCGCTGGTGCGCAGCAGGTGCACCAATCCGTCGTTCAGGTTGCGCAACGTGCGCTGTGTGAACGTGGTGAACTTGTCGTTGAGGCGGTCGAAGCCAGGAGAGGCCATCGAGCCGCCGATGATCGTCAGGAAGCGGTCGGTCTCCGACGAGGCGGCACGGACTAGGCCGGACGTCTTCGGCAACAGGGCGTTGGCGATGCCGATGCTCTTGATGACTGGGGCCATCGTGTCGCCGGCCAGCTCGTCGGACCAGTCCGCGAACTCGTCCTTGAGCACGCTGAACGCGGCCGCCGCCTGACGTGTGGCGGGCGGCAGTTCGGCCACGGTCTTGGCGTAGGCAGCCTGCGCCTGCGCTGCTTCCGCCGAGGTGGCGCCACTCTTGGCGACCGCGTCCTGCCACTTCGTCTCCGCCTCAGCCGCGTCGCCCAGAGCAGAGATTTGCGGGACCAGGGCGGCACCCATCGCTGCGATCGCGACGGCGACCGTGCCCGCCCCGGCTGCGATCGGCGCCAGCGTTGCGGCGACCGGGATCGCGGCCGGAGCCAGCAGCAGCGCGGCGCCCGCCAGCTTCTCCAGCGCCTTCCCGCCGGCCTCGCTGTCCTGCTGCATCTGGGACAGGCGTCGGGACGTGTTACTGGTGAAGCGGCTCATTGCGACATTGCCGCGAGTGGTCGCATCGTCGATGCGCCGGTGAAGCCGCTGCGCGCGGTCCCCAATCCGGTCGAAGACGTGGCTCAACCGGTCCTGGCCGGTGAGGAGGAAGTTCATCGACGGCACGGCTCAACCACCTTCCGCCTGGAGGGCTGCCTGGTGCTGGTCGATCCAGGCGGTCAGGTTGTAGAAGTCGTCGATGGTCAGCTCGTCGACGGCTGCAGGGGGGATGTGGAGGACGTGGGCGAAGAGTCCGAGGTAGAGGCCTCGGGCTCGTTCGATGTCGGGCTCGGGCTCGTAGCCTCGCCCGGTGTCTCCTCCGGCAGCGGCTCGTCGGCCGCCGCTTTTGGGCTGGTGGCCCGGGCGTCGATCAGGGCGCGCGCGTGCTCAGGATCGGCGGCCACACTCGGCAGCCGCTCGAGGAGGATGCCGGCCACCGTCTCCGGGGTCAGCTCGCTGTCGTCCTGCGTGGTCGCGAACGCGTTGTCGACGTAGGCCTCGACTTCCCGCCGGTCCATGCGGGAGACCATCTCGTCCACGCCCGGGTCGAACTCCCCGAACCGCAGGCTGGGCTGGGAGCGCTTCTTGATGACCCAGACGATGCCGCGCATCGCGTCCAGGTCGTCGCTCTCCAACCCCTCCTTGATCTCCTGCCACTTCATGTCGACGGTGCGCTGCACGATCGCGGCCTCGGACACGCGCAGGCTGGACGCGTCGTACTGCTCGGGCTCGCCGCCCGCAGGGGTGTAGACAACGATCACGGGTGTTGCTCCTATTCGAGGTGCCGGCGCACGTCATCGACGACGCGGCCGACTTCACGGGTGATGCGGTCGTGGTGAGAGCGCACGGTCCGGTCCCACCACAGAGGCGTGGCGTTCTGCTGCGCCCACCGGCGCTTGTTGCCGAACACGGGGTGCCGGAGGCGGCCTTCGTTGAGCCGGTTCACGACGCCCATGGGGATGTCTGGCGGCAGGAGTCCCTTGTCGAGCCAGACGCGGGCGCCCGGATTGCCGGTGTTGCGGACCGAGATGCGGATGGCTGCGGCGATCGACCGGCGCAGGGGGCGCGTGGTCGGCGACCGCCCGCCACGCTTGCCGAACCCCCGGCCCTGCGAGCGGATGTCCAGGCGGCGGATGGCGTCCTGCAGGTCGTCGCGCAGGGGTTCCGCCGCCCGCCGGATGCGCCGGTGGAAGCTGGAGCGGATGTTCTCGTGACCGGCCCGGCGCAGCCGCGCCGACAACTCCAGCAGCTGGCCGGTACCGATCACGCGAATGTTCTGAACCACGCCGGGCTCACAGAGTCGCTTCGGTCGAGATGATCTCGATCTTCGGCTGGTTCGTGCCGTCGTACAGGCCGGTGAAGTTGAACGTCGGCTTGACGACGCCGAAGCCATCCACGGTGGGCGGGCCCTCGTCCAGGCGGACGGCCGGGAGCGTGACCCGGAACGTGTCGGCGTAGGTCGTCTCGATCAGGGCGCCGGTGAACTCCCACACCAGGGAGAACGCTGCGTCCGAGGTGTGGAGGTCGTCCAGGGTGGTGGCGGCGTAGTCCGTCTCCAGCGACCCGGTGATCTTCACCTGGTCGTTGGCGATCGGCTCCTTCTTCAGCGACGCCTGGTTCGCGTAGAACCGCTCCACATCCTGCGGCCGCTCCACCTTCACCGACACCTTGCGGATGCCGTCCAGCGCCGTCTCCGACCCGAACGCGCCCGTCTTCAGGGTCATCTGCCCGAAGTGGAACGGGGACGAGTTGCCATACGACGCGACCGCCAGGGGCTGCGCCTCGTCGCAGTCCTTGCCGTCGAACTCGAACGACCCGGTGAGCATGCCGCCGACCTCGCACGCGAACTCCGCCGAGGTGACCTTGCAGCCCACGAAAGACTTAGCCGTGACCGTGCCAGTCGTCAGCGGCACGCCCTTCTGGATCGTCAGGGACTTGCCCCGGGTGTCCGCCAGGAGGTGCGTCTGCATGTACGCCGTGGTGGTCGACTGCTTCACCGGCGTCACCGACGTGCCCATGAGCGCCTGGACCAGGGCGCCCATGCCCTTGTTGGCGACCTCGATGTCCAGGCTGCCCTCCACCTCGCGGCGGGTGAGCACGCGCCGCGACGACAGCGCCAGCAGACGGCCGGCCGCGATCCCCGCCGACTGCGCCGTGGTCTTCTTCAGCGCCAGCGATTCCTGCGTGAACTCGATGAACTTCGACGGCGCCACGTAGGTGCCGTAGGTCGTCTCGGCTGCGATGCCGAGCTGGGCACCGAGCCCGGATCCGATCGCCATGGATCAGCCCTCCTTCTGCGGCTTGACCGCGGTCTTCTTCGAGGCCTTCGCCCCGGGCTCTTCGACGGACTCCCAGTTCGCGGGCTGGCACACGTAGCCGTCGAACCTTTCGTCCGAGACTTCGACGACCTCGTCCGGGTGGACAGTCCGGCCGAGTTCGGGCACGGTCACCGGCTCCGGCCCCAGAAAGCGCACACGCGCCATCACTTGCTCCCTTGTGGTGGTGGATCAGATACGGGCCTGGCAGGTCACCGTGAACGCCAGCCCGGCGGTGCTGCCCTCGCTCTGGATCTGGGTGAGGTCGCCCGCGGTCAGGTGCGCCCACAGCACCGCCCCGCCCAGCGTGGGCGCGTCCGGCGCGTCGGTCGTGGCGCGCAGCGCCGTCTCGATCTCCCCGAGGATCGCGAACACTGCAGCCCGGCGGGCCTGCATGTCCTTGTCGCCGGTGCGGGCCTCGATGTACCCGGCGATCTGGAACGTCTCGTCGCGGGTCCTGGCGCCAGCGCCGTTGAACGTCTGGGCGAGAGACACCGCCGACTCGCCCCCAGGCTGCCAGCCCACGAAGAGCAGGCGCCGCGGGGTCAGGTTGACCGCTGGCGGCCCGTCGACGACCGTCACGTCCGCCAGGCCGGGTGCCGCCCGCAGCACCGCCAGCAGCCCGTCCACAGCGGCCGGGACACGAGAGGTCAGCATCAGGCCACCCCCGGCGGGACCTTGTACGGCTCCAGCAGCTGCAGGACCCTGTTCGGGATCGCGTAGCCCCAGCCGGGCACCGGCTCGGTCACGGAGAAGTCGTCGCCGCCGCCGATGCTGCCCAGCCCCCGGGATGCCCCGTACTGGGTACGCCACAGGTGCTGAAGCAGGATCCGCGCGGCCAGGTTGATGGTGGGCGGCACCTCGCCGCGGCCGGCCGTGTACGTGACCCGCCACAGCGTCCCCGTGAACGAGCCGCCCCGGTAGCGGACGATGCCCGTGGCGCCGTCCAGGACGAGCGCGTCCAGGTCGAGAGCGTCGCCCGCGTCCACGGCCGGGACGACCGACACCAGGGCGACGGCCGGAATGTGGGACAGGCACAGGGAGCTGCTGCGGCCCTCGATCGTCTCGGCGAACTCCCGGGTTTCCACCGGCCCGACGTGCCGTTCGATCGCTGCGGTCAGTGCCTCGATGTACACCTGCAGCTCGAGGTCGTCGGTGTCCGTGTCGTTGTCGAGCTGGGCTTTCGCCTCGGCGAGGGTGAGCAGCGCCATGGAAGCCTCCCGGGCTACTTCTCGACGGCCGACTTCGTCGTGGGCTTGCGGCGGCCGGTGGCCTTCTCCGGCTCGCCCGGGTTGGCGGTGTTCTCCTCGGGCGGCTGGCCGTCCTCGCCGTCGTCGCTGTCGTCGTGCGGCTCGGCCAGGCCTGCCGCGACCATCTGCTTGGCCTCGCCGTCGGGCAGGTCCACGCTCTGTCCGCGCTCGGGCCAGGGCTGGCCGTCGCGGGTGCCGGAGATCGTGACCTTCATGCGGACGCGCATCGCTGGTTCCTCTCTTGAAGCGGGGCGGGCGAGCAGAGCGAGGCGCTGCGCCGTCGCCTCCTGCACCTGATCCTCTCCGGCAGTCCCGTTCCCCGGTCCGCCATCGCCGACCTCTGCG
>NZ_JBSHFH010000071.1:0-31471 GCF_053617235.1 Streptomyces sp. NPDC055749
TCCCACCGGTGGGAGGCGCACGGGCCGCCGTCGCGTCCGTACATGTGGCTCAGCTGCGTCAGTGCGTCAGGACGGGCTCCTTGGCGGTGCCGTCGTCCGGCGCCGCGCCCCCGTCGTCGCCCGTACCGTCGCCCGCGTCGGCGCTCGTGTCGTAGCCCTCGTCGGCCGAGCCCTCCACATGGACCTTCGGCCTGGCCGGCAGGGCGAACATCACCAGGAAGATCACGGCGAGCACCCCGGCCACCCACCACAGCGAGTTCTGGAACGCGTCGGCGAACACCGGCCCCATCGACTGCGGCGCCTGCGATGCCTCCGGTGCCTGCGATGCCGTGCTGTCGTCGATCACGCCGAAGAAGACCACCGAGACGAGGCCGAGCCCCAGCGCGTTGCCCATCTGCCCCACCGTGTTGATCAGCCCGGACGCCGATCCGGAGTGCTCCTTGGGGACCTCGGAGAGCACTGCGTCCGTCAGCGGGGCCACGATCAGCCCCATCCCCGCGCCCATGACCACCAGCGGCAGCGCCATCTGCCAGGGCGCGATGTCCATGCCGTAGCGCTCGGACTCCCACATGTAGAGCAGCAGTCCGGCGATCATCAGCAGGGCGCCCGACTGGAGGACCTTGCGGCCGAAGCGGGGCACCAGCTTCTGTACGGAGATCCCGGCGGCGACCGAGACGGCGATCGAGAACGGGATGCCCGTCGTGCCCGCCCGCAGCTCGCTCCAGCCCAGACCCATCTGCATGTAGAGCGTCCAGACGAGGAAGAAGATGCCGAGGACGATGCCGAAGGTCAGCTGGACGGCGATGCCCGCCGCGAAGCTCTTGACCCGGAACAGCGACAGCTCGATGAGCGGGGAACCGTCCTTGGCCGCCTTCCGCCGCTCGTGCGTGATCAGCGCCGCGAGCACCAGCAGACTGCCCGCCATCAGCACGAATCCCCACACCGGCCAGTCCAGCTCGCGTCCCATGATCAGCGGGTAGAGCAGCATCAGCAGACCGAGCGTCACGAGGACGACTCCGACCACGTCGAGGCGCAGCGCCTTCGGCGCCTTGGACTCGCTGATGAACTTCCGTCCCAGAATGAGGCCCGCGATACCGACCGGCAGGTTGATCAGGAAGATCGGGCGCCATTCGAGACCGAAGAGGTTCCACTGGGTGAGCAGCGCGCCCAGCAGCGGCCCGGAAACCGCGCCGAGGCCGATGACCGCGCCGAAGAGACCGAAGACCTTGCCGCGCTCGTGCGCCGGGAACGTGGCGTGCACGATCGACAGCACCTGCGGGACCATCAGCGCCGCCATGGCGCCCTGCAGGATGCGGGAGGCGACCAGCATCTCGGGGTTGGCCGCGAAGCCGCAGAGCGCGGAGGCGAGGGTGAAGCCCGCTATGCCGATGAGGAAGATCCGCTTGCGGCCGTAGATGTCACCGAGTCGGCCGCCCGTGATCAGCCCTGCGGCGAAGGCGAGGGCGTATCCGGCGGTGATCCACTGGATCGAGCTCACCGAGGCGCCGGTGTCCTCCATGATGCTCGGGATGGCGATGTTGACGATCGTGACGTCGACCAGGTCCATGAAGGCCGCGGTCATCACGATGGCGAGCGCGAACCAGCGGCGCCGGTCGGCCGGGGCCGAGGGCGACGCGGAGCCCTCGGCCCCCACGGCCGCCGTGGACGGAAGAGATTCGGAAGAAGTCATGGGAAGAAATCTAGAGGCCCATTAGGACAGTTCGTGACCTGATGGACGGGCATCCTGAGGACATGACCGATACGCCGGCACGACTGCTGAATCTGCTGTCGCTCCTCCAGACACCGCGCGAGTGGCCGGGCACGGAGCTGGCCGACCGGCTCGACGTGAGCCCGCGCACCATCCGCCGCGATATCGACCGGCTCCGGGACCTCGGCTATCCGGTCGAGGCGACGCGCGGCTCGATCGGCGGCTACCGCCTGGTCGCGGGCGCGGCCATGCCGCCCCTGCTGCTCGACGACGAGGAGGCGGTGGCCATCGCGGTCGGGCTGCGGGCGGGGGCGGGGCACGCGATCGAGGGCGTCGACGAGGCGTCCGTACGGGCTCTGGCCAAGCTGGAGCAGGTGCTGCCCTCGCGGCTGCGGCACCGGGTCTCGTCCCTGCAGAACGCCACGCTTCCGCTCACCAGGGGCGACGGCGCCACGATCGATCCGCGCACGCTGACGGCGATGGCGTCGACGGTCACGGGGCGGGAGCGGCTGCGCTTCGCGTACCGCGCGGGCGACGGCGCCGAGACGAAGCGGCTGGTCGAACCGGTCCGGCTGGTGAGCACGGGGCACCGCTGGTATCTCGTCGCGTACGACCTGGAGCGCGAGGACTGGCGTACGTTCCGGGTGGACCGGGTCAGTGAGCCGGTGGCGACCGGCGCCCGCTTCACTCCGCGCGAGCTGCCCGGGGACGACGGGGAGGGCGGGGACGCCGCACGGTTCTTCGCCCGGTCGATGTCCCGGATGCAGCCGGAGCTGCATGTCGATGTGAGTTTCCGGGCCCCGGCGGACTTCGTGGCGGCGCGGCTGCCCTCGCCGCTGGGCGTACCGGAGCCGACCGGCGAGAACAGCTGCCGGCTGCGGGCAATCTCGTCGGACTCCCTGGAGTGGGTGGCGCTGAGGCTGGCACTCGTCGACTGCGAGTTCACGGCGCACGGGCCGCCGCAGCTCGTGGAGTACCTGAGCGACCTGGGCGCCCGGCTGACCCGGGCCTCCGCGGCCTCCTGAAGCGGGCTCCCGCTTCGTCCTGAAGCGCGCTCCCGTCGGCTCCCGCCCCGGTGGAGAAGGGCCGGGACATGAATGAGCCCCGGCGCCGGGGGGGGTGGGCGCCGGGACTCAGCTCATGGTGCCGGTGCGAACCGGCTTGATTGTGAGGTTACGGGTTATTGGCTCACGCCGCAGCGTCAAAGCCCGTGTCGTGAGCCATTCGCTTCAATTCGAGCAGTGCGTGCTTCTCGATCTGGCGGATTCGCTCCCGGGTGAGGCCGTGCTGCTTGCCGACTTCGGTGAGGGTCCGCTCGCGGCCGTCCTCGATGCCGTACCTCATACGGATGATCGACGCTGTCCTGTTGTCGAGCTTGCCGATGAGGTCTTCCAGCTCCTCGCTGCGCAGCAGCGTCATCACCGACGTCTCGGGAGAGACGGCGGAGGTGTCCTCGAGGAGGTCACCGAACTGTGTGTCGCCCTCGTCGTCCACGGACATGTTGAGACTGACCGGGTCACGGGCCCAGTCGAGCACATTGCCCACACGCTCCGTGTTGGAGTCCAGCTCCGCGGCGATCTCCGCGTGCTCCGGGTCGCGCCCGTGCTCGCGGTTGAACTCGCGCTGCACCCGTCGGATACGGCCGAGCTCCTCCACCAGGTGGACGGGGAGCCGGATCGTTCGGGACTGGTCGGCTATCGAGCGCGTGATGGCCTGGCGGATCCACCACGTCGCATACGTGGAGAACTTGAATCCCTTGGCGTAGTCGAACTTCTCGACCGCGCGCACCAGTCCGGCGTTGCCCTCCTGGATCAGGTCGAGCAGCGGCAGACCCGCTCGCGGGTAGCGTCGGGCCACGGCGACGACCAGGCGGAGGTTGGACCGGATGAATACGTCCTTCGCGCGTTCGCCTTCGGCGACGAGCGCCTCCAGCTCCTCACGCTTCGCTCCGCCGGCTTCGCTCTCCACCTCACCGTCGAGTATCTGCTGGGCGTAGACGCCCGCCTCGAGGATCTGCGAGAGCTCGACTTCCTTGGCGGCGTCGAGCAGCGGTGTCCGGGCGATTTCCTCCAGGTACATGCCGACCAGGTCGCGATCGGCGATTTCCCCGCCCACGGCGCGAACACTGCTTGCCCGGCTTGTCCCACCGGTGGCGGACGAACGACGGGCGACGGCACGGGTTGCCATGCGTGCTCCCTTGCTGAGTAGGTCGCGACACCCTTTCGGGTGCCCTGCATCCGATGGAAACAACGACTGGAATCCGGACAGAATTCCCCTGGGCCGCATTCACTTTCGCGATCATGCAGTACCCTGTCGGCCCCAGCGGGAGGACACATGGTGCAGATACCCACAGAAGTGCAGGTCAGGCCGGGCCTGGAGGGGGATGTGGTGGCGCTCACCGACATCTACAACCATTACGTCCGTGAGACCGCCCTCACATTCGACACGGTCCCCTTCACTCCCGAGCAGCGCCTCCCCTGGTTGCGCTCCCACCCTGAAGACGGCCCCCACCGCCTCCTGGTTGCCCAGGGGGCGGGAGACGCGTCCGGAATCCTGGGATACGCGACCAGCAGCCCGTACCGGCCCAAGGCCGCGTACAGCACATCCGTCGAGGTCAGCGTCTACTGCGCACCGGACACGAGGGGGCAGGGACTGGGCACATTGCTGTACAAGGCTCTGTTCGAGGCGCTGACCGACGAGGACGTCCACCGGGCGTACGCGGCCATCGCCCAGCCGAACGAGGGCTCCGTCCGGCTGCACGACACGTTCGGCTTCCGCCACATCGGCACGTACTCGGAGGTGGGCCGGAAGTTCGGCCGGTACTGGGACGTGGCCTGGTACGAGAAGCGCATGGGCCGGGATTCCTGAGCCCCGCCGGGCCGCAGCGGCACCCAGGCCCCGCCTGGCACTCAGCCGAACTGAACCGAGCGCTTGGCAAGACCCATCCAGAAGCCGTCGATGACGCTCCGCTCCTGATCGAGTTCATCCTCCGCTGCGCCCATCGTCACGAACAGCGGAGCGAAGTGTTCCGTACGTGGGTGGGCCAGCCGGCCCGCCGGGGACTTGCGCTCGAAGTCCAGCAGGGCGTCGACGTCCCGCGCCCGGAGCGCCCTGTGCCCCCAGTCGTCGAACTCCGCCGACCAGCCGGGGACGCCGCCGCCCTGGTGCCTCAGCGCGGCCAGGTTGTGGGTGAAGAAGCCGCTCCCGACGATCAGCACCCCCTCGTCGCGCAACGGGGAGAGCTTGCGCCCGATCTCCATCAGCTTCTGCGGGTCCAGGGTGGGCATGGAGATCTGGAGTACGGGAATGCCGGCGTCCGGGAACATCTCCACCAGCGGCACGTACGCACCGTGGTCGAGGCCGCGGTCCGGGATGTCCTGGACCGGTGTACCGGCACCGCGCAGCAGCTTGCGGACGCTCTCCGCGAGCTTCGGGGCGCCCGGGGCCGCGTACCGCACCTGGTAGTAGTGCTCGGGGAAGCCCCAGAAGTCGTAGACCAGTGGCACGGTCTCGGTGGCCCCGAGGGCGAGAGGAGCTTCCTCCCAGTGGGCGGAGACCATCAGGATCGCGGTGGGGCGGGGCAGTTCGGCGGACCAGGCGGCCAGCTGGCCGGGCCAGACCGGGTCGTCGGCGAGCGGAGGTGCCCCGTGGGAGAGGTAGAGGGCGGGCATGCGCTCCGCGGTGACAGTCATGGCACTCCCCTTCCTGAAGCATTTATTGAAACTTCAAGTTCTAATACCTGGAGACCTTAGCTCCATCTAGTTCAACTTTCAAGGAAAGGTCGTAGAGTGGACCGTATGACCACGCCATCCACCGGCGGGCCGCACTGGCTCACCGACGAAGAACAGAGCGTCTGGCGTGCCTACCTCCACGCCACCACGCTCCTGGAGGATCACCTCGACCGCCAGTTGCAGCGCGATGCCGGGATGCCGCACATCTATTACGGCCTGCTGGTCCAGCTCTCCCAGGCACCGCGCCGGCAGAAGCGGATGACCGAGCTGGCCAAGGACGCCAAGATCACCCGGTCCCGGCTCTCGCACGCCGTGGCCCGGCTGGAGAAGAGCGGCTGGGTACGGCGCGAGGACTGCCCCTCCGACAAGCGCGGCCAGAACGCCGTCCTCACCGAGGACGGCTTCGAGATGCTGCGCCGTTCCGCGCCGGGCCACGTCACCGCCGTACGCCAGGCGATGTTCGACCGGCTCACGCCGGAGCAGGTGCACGGGCTCGGCGAGATCATGCGGGTGATGGCCGCCGGCCTGGAACCGGAGGGCACGGACGCGGACCTGCCCTGGCTCCGCTGAGCCCCTCAGGCGCCAAGGACTCCAAGTACCCCCAAGGCCTCCAACACGCGTCCGCCCCGGCTCCGATGAACGGAGCCGGGGCGGACGCCGAGGATCACGACGGGCGCGCCACCCGTGTCAGTGCGCGACGACCGGGATCTTGACGACGTCCTGGGCCCCGTCGGCGGACCCGGTGACCGGGCCGCCCGTTCCGGCACCCGGGCGTCCGGTGTTGATCAGCCACGCCGCGATCAGCGAGGCGGCGACGAGGATGCCGACCGCCCACCAGATCGCGCTGGTGTAGCCGGCGACCATGGCCTGGAACTGCAGCAGCTCGGGATCCGTACTGCCTGCCGCGTGGTCCGCGAAGTACGCCGTGGTGGCGCCCGCCGCGATGGTGTTCAGCAGAGCGGTGCCGATGGCGCCGCCGACCTGCTGCGAGGTGTTGACCATCGCCGATGCCACACCCGCGTCGCGCGGCTCGATGCCGTGCGTGGCCAGGGACATCGCCGGCATGAACGCCGTACCCATACCCAGGCCGAGCAGCAGCTGCCCGAAGAGGATGATGCCCGCGTAGCCGGTGTCGGTCTCCAGCTGGGTGAGCAGCAGCATGCCGGACGCGGCGACCAGGAAGCCGGGGCCCATCAGCAGGCGCGGCGGCACCCGGGTCATGAGGCGGGCACCGATCTGGGTGGACCCGACGATCATGCCCACGATCATCGGCATGAAGGCGAAGCCGGTCTTGACCGGCGAGTAGCCCTTGACGATCTGGAGGTAGTACGTGAGGAACAGGAAGAGCCCGAACATCGCGATGACCGCGAGACCCAGCGAGAGGTAGACGCCGAAGCGGTTGCGCTCGGCCAGCACGCGCAGCGGCATCAGCGGCGACTTCACCAGCCACTCGGTGATGAGGAAGGCGATGAGCAGCACAGCCGACGACCCGAACATGACGATGGTCAGGGTGTCCGTCCAGCCGGACGACTCGGCGCGGGTGAAGCCGTACACCAGCGAGACGAGGCCCAGCGTGGACAGGATGACGCCGGGGATGTCGAGCGACGAGCGGTTGCGGCCCTCGGCCGGCTCACGGATGACGAAGTAGGCGCCCACCGCGGCGACGATGGCGAAGGGGATGTTGACGAAGAACGTCCAGCGCCAGTTGAGGTACTCGGTGAGGAAGCCGCCCAGGATCAGGCCGACCGCGCCACCGCCACCGGCGATCGCACCGTAGATGCCGAACGCCTTGGCCCGCTCCTTGGCATCGGTGAACATCACGGCGAGCAGCGAGAGCGCCGCAGGGGCGAGCAGTGCGCCGAAGGCACCCTGCAGCGCACGCGAGCCGAACATCATCGCCTCGCCCTGCGCGGCGCCGCCGAGGGCGGAGGCCGCGGCGAAGCCGAGGAGGCCGATCACGAAGACGCGCTTACGGCCGTAGAGGTCGGCGAGGCGCCCGCCGAACAGGAGCAGCCCGCCGAACGCGAGCGCGTAGGCGGTGATGACCCACTGCCTGTTGCCCTCGGAGATACCCAGGTCGAGCTGGGCCGACGGCAGGGCGATGTTCACGATCGTCGCGTCGAGCACGACCATCAGCTGGGCGAGGGCGATGAAGGCCAGTGCTTTCCAGCGACTGGGATCGGGGAGCCGGACGTCGGCTGTTTTTGACATGGGGGTAGCCACCTAAGGGCGCATCGGGGCGCGGGAGTCGTGATGTCGGCGAAAACGGGCGTGCGGTATCGCGGCCGGGCCCCGTGTCGTGGGGACCGGTCCGGAGGTCCGGGGTTCGGCGGTGGGCGTTCGGCGGTGGGTTACACCGGATGGTTCAGGTCGTCGTGGTGGGCGTCAGTGCCCACGCCGCAGGTCCTCCAGGGTCGCCGCCGATCCGGGCAGCACGGAACGGGCCGGAGTCTCCAGTCCGTCCAGGAACAGCTGCAGATGACGGTGGGTGAACCGGTCGATGTCCAGGCAGGCGATGCCGGGCAGCGGCCGGGTGAGCTGGGAGAGGGCGACCAGTACGTCACCGACGGCGATGTCGGTACGCAGGCGCCCCGCGGACATGGCGCGCTCCACGAGTCCTTCGACGGCCTCTTCGAGGCGACGGCGCTCGGCGAGCAGATCCGGGTGGTTCTTGTCGAAACTGCCGGAGAGCATCGGGCACAGGGCGCCGATCCGCTCGTCGGCGGCGGCGTGCACGAAGCGGCTGAGCGCGGCGAACGGATCGGATTCCGCCGCGACGGCCTCTTCGGCCCGGTCCGTGGTGCGGGAGGTGACCGAGAGGACGACCTCGTGCGTGAGGGCGGCCCGGTCGGGGAAGTTCCGGTAGAGCGTGGCGTTGCCGACGCCCGCCCGGCGCGCGATCTCATCGAGGGGCACATCCGGCCCGAACTCGACGAACATCTCCAGGGCGGCCGTGACGATCCGCTCCCGGTTGCGCAGCGCGTCGGCCCGCGGACGGGACGCACGGCGCCGCACGGCGCAGGAGTCGGTTTCGGCAACGGTCTTCACGACGGCGGCCCTTCCCTTTCGGTGTGTGGCACTCCCCGGCTCACAAGTTAAGCGGGGACTGCTTCCCCGGTTAGCGGGGGACACAGGTTCAAACGGGGAAAGCGCCCCCGGTATTTCACCTCATGATGTGACCTGAGTCACACTCGAAATGGGTAAAAACCTCCGATCGGCGCACTCAACGAGCGGCCCCGGAACACCCGGCACAGGCTGATCGCCAGAGCGCAGTCAGAGTCGGCCGACTGCCGCGGACCCCGAAGGCGCCTCTATGCAGCAGCCCCGCCACCGGATACGCAGACACCGCCGCGCGATCGCACTCGCCGGAGCGACAGCCCTGGTCATCGCGGCCATGGCCACCGCCAGCAGCACACTCCCCGCCCCCAGCCGGGCCTCCGCCGGCCCGTCCGCCGCGGCCGAGGACTCCCCCCTCGGCCGGTGCCGGATATCCGCGGCCATGGGCGTACAGATGTCGGAGGGTATGCCGACCGCCCCCGGATACTCCCGCTCCACGGGCACGGTCAGGGCCCTCAACCTCATGATCGACTTCCCGGACGCCCCGGGCTCGGGCACGGCGAAGGACCGCCTCGCGGAATTCTTCCCGCAGACCTCCGAATGGTTCCGCACCAGCTCCTACGGGCGGCTCACCTATCTGCCCGAGGCGCCGGTGAAGGACTGGCTGCGGATGCCGCTGCCGTTCTCCGAGTACGGGATCGAGCGCGGCTCGCCCTACGAGCCGGGCTACCGCGACCTCGTGAAGGACCTCGTGGCGGCGGCCGACCCCAAGGTCGACTTCTCCGCGTACGACCTGGTCAATGTGCTGGTCACCCCGAACGCCGGCCCCTCGGCCCTGGACACCGTGCTGTCGGTGACCTTCTCGGCCAACGAGGACGCCCCGTACGCGGACGGCGTCCCGCTCGCCAACACCTCGTTCGTCTACAGCCGCCAGGACGACGGCTCGGGCTCGTACGACGAGACCGGCTACCGGGTCCTGCCGCACGAGAACGGCCATGTCTTCGGCCTGCCCGACCTCTACACCATGGAGGGCGGCGGCTCCGTCGGGCACTGGGACATCATGTCCGAGGACTGGGGGGCCAACAACGACTTCCTCGGCTGGCACAAGTGGAAGCTCGGCTGGCTCGACGACGACCAGATCGAGTGCGCCTCGGAGTCCGGCACGAGCGAGCACACCGTCGAACCGCTGGCCACGACGGGCGGCACCAAACTGGCCTTCATACCCCTGAGCTCCGAGTCCGGCTACGCGCTGGAGGTACGGACCGCGGGCGGCAACGACGCGGCGGTCTGCCGGCCCGGTGTGCTGATCTACAAGGTCAGCTCCGACGTGGACACCGGCCAGGGACCGGTGTCGGTCGCCGACAGCACCGAGGACAGCGGCGGCTGCACCCGGCGGCCCAATGTGCACGCCGAGCTCTCCGACGCCCCGTTCCGGCCGGGCCAGACGTTCACCGACCGGACCAACGACATCCGCATATCCGTGCTCTCCAAGGACACGGACGGCAACTACCGGGTGCGGATCACCCGCCCCTGACGTGGTCACCGACCGGGCCCCGCAGCTCACGCTTGAGGATCTTCCCCGTCGCGTTCCGCGGCAGCGGCTCCTCGCTCACGAGTACGTGGGCGGGGATCTTGAACCCGGCGAGGCTCCGGCCGACATGCGACCGCAGATCCTCGGCCGTGGCAGCGGCGCCGGGGCGCAGCCGGACCACGGCCGCGACCTCCTCGCCGAGCACGGGATGCGGAACGCCGAGCACGGCCGCGTCCTCGACGTCGGGGTGGTCGTGCAGCACGGACTCGACCTCGACGCAGTACACGTTCTCGCCGCCGCGGATCACCATGTCCTTGATCCGGTCGACGATGCCGACACGGCCGTCGCGCACGACCGCGAGATCCCCCGTGCGGAACCAGCCGTCGGTGAACGCCGCGGCGGTGGCCTCCTCGTCCCGCCAGTAGCCGCGGACCAGTGACTGGCCACGCAGCCACAGCTCACCGACCTCGCCGTCGGGCAGCGCCTCGCCCGCCGGTCCTGCGATCCGGACCTCGGTGACGGGCGTCGGGCGGCCGACGCTCGCGGGGTGGTTCCGGTAGTCGGCGCCGAAGTTCGCCGTCACACCGCCGCTGGTCTCGGTCAGCCCGTAGCCGTTGCGGGGCTCGATCCGCTCCCCGTGCCGGGCGGTGAGCTGTGCGACCAGGTCGGGCGGGGCCGCGGCGCCGCCGGTGTTCAGCATCAGCAGGCTCTCCAGGCCGTCGCCCGCCCGCTCGGCGGCGGCGAGCAGCTGGAGGGCGGTGGCCGGGACGCCCGCGTAGTGCGTGACCCGGTGGCGGCCGATCAGCCGCAGCGCCTCGTCGGCGTCCCACTTGCGCATCAGGACGACCGCGCCGCCCGCGGCCATGGTCGCGTAGAGGCTGGTGAAGGCGGCGACGTGGAAGAACGGGAACGTCATCAGGGAGACCGGTGCCGGCCCCTGGCCCGGGATGACGCCCCGGCCCAGCGCCGAGACCGCCGCGTGGAAGCGCGGATTGACGGCCGCGCCGATCTGGGCGAGCTGGGTGGCCACGGCGCCCTTGGGGCGGCCGGTGGTGCCGGAGGTGTAGATGATCGTGGCGTCGTCCTCGGGCCTGATCTCCACCTCGGGCGGCGCGGCCAGCGGGTCCGGGGCGGGCAGGTCCTCGTACCGCTCGATCCCCTCGCCCGCGGGACCCTCCCGGTCCGCCGGGTGGAAGACGACCGCGCGGGCCCCCGCGCGTTCCCGCCAGGCGGCCACCTTGGGCAGCCGCTCCCCGTCGACGAGCAGCACCCGCGGTTCGCAGTCGTCGAGGGCGTACGTGAACTCGTCCTCGGTCCACCAGGCGTTGAGGGGTACGGAGACGAGGCCCGCCAGCTGCGTCGCCCAGAACGCGATCTGCCACTCGGGGTGGTTGCGCATCGCGATGACGGCCCGGTCGCCCGGCCGCAGGCCGTAGGTGCCGGTCAGGTGACAGGCCAGGGACGAGGCGGCGGCGAAGAACTCCGCGTACGAGTAGGACCGCTCCCCGGAGATCAGGAACGGCCGGTCGCCCAGCGCCCAGGTGGTCTCCACGAACTCCCGGAGGGTGCGGGGCCCGCCCTCGTACACAAGCGTTCCCCCCTCCCCGCGGACGACGGCGAAGGGAGCGCCGGGGGCGGTCAGCCCTGCCTCGATACGGGCTGTGGCGTCCGGGGCCGGGGTGGGTACGGGCGATTCGGTGTGCGGCACGAGCGACCTTCCTAAGCGCTTGCTCAGTAGCCTGGCGACGCTATGCCCGCACCCCTGCGCAGTCAAGGCACCCCGCGCCCAGGGCGGCTCCCGGGGGGAGCGCGAAGTGCCGGGCCAGCCTGCGCTGGAACACCAGCTCGGCCGCCAGGTCGCCCGGCTCCGCCGAGAGCGGGGTCTCCACGGGCTCCGGAGGCAGGTCGTCGCGGTCCTTCGCCTCGATCGCCGCCCGGATCTGCGCCGCCTCGACGGCGGCGGCCAGTTCGTCGCCGGCCAGTCCGGCGTCCGCGCCGAGGCGCCGGAGGGTGCCGGCGAGCGCCGGGTCCATCCAGGGCCGCAGGGCCCACTGGGCGTCCCGGATCTCGATCAGCACCCGGTACAGCCGCGCGTCCAGGCCCGCGCACGCCTTCATGGGGATGACCACCTCGGGCGCCCGCTCCGTCACCGCACGGTGCAGCGGCCTCAACGCGCGGAAGGCGCGCCGGTGTTCGGCCCACTGCCCCACGGCCGTGATGCGCTTGCCGAGATCCGGCAGCGCCCAGCCCAGGGCCTGCATGACGCCGATCAGCGCCAGGCAGAGCTGCGCCATCGGCTCCAACCGGCCCGCCGAGATTCCAAGATGTTCCGCAAATATGCCCATGGCACGGCATGCGACATATATGAGACCGAGAGGCAAGGTCAGGGCCATAAGGCTCAAACCCCTGCGGAGCCAAACCGATTGCGGAATATGCGCATGACGTCGGCACGTGATGCCGATACTGATCTGCCCCACCGCGAAGGCAATGAGGTAGAAGGTCAGATACACCGGGTTCTGTGCCGCGGCCTCGGCGCTGAAGTCGGTGGGCGCCGCCCGGTCCATGGGCACGGCGAAGAAAAAGGTCGTCATGCCCGTAAGGGTCACGGCGAGACCGATAAGCGGGAAAATGGCCTTTCGGTAGGCCGTGACCCTCTCGTGGGAAAGCCGTATCAGCACGAGGTGCTGACATACCGTCACCAGAATGACGCAGGTCTGGCCGACGAGTCCGGAGAAGTTCTCGACGCCGATCACGCGGTTCGTCTCCGACCACACGGCGGGGACCGAGACCAGCGAGAGCACGAGAAGCAGGAAGTAGCTCTCCGCCAGGGCGAGCCTGATGGCCGAGTAGCCGGCCCGCAGGACCCGCACCTTCTCGACGAAGGCCACGAGGGCGAGCACGGCACAGACCAGATGCGGGGCGGCGCTCATCCCCTGCCCGGCACGACGGGGGGCTCCAGCTCCGCCAGGCGCGCGGCGAGCCTCCGGGCCTCCGGCGCCACGGGCCACACCGGGCTCGCGGTCCAGTCGCCGATCCGGTGGCCGATGAGCGAGCCGACGAGCTCCGCCTCGATCTCCGCCTCGGACTGCCCGTGCTCCCGGCCCAGCACACGACGTACCAGTTCAGGGCTGAGCGAGGGCAGCAGCAGCCCGGCGTCCTCCGCGGCCAGCGCGGGCGAGGCCGAGTGGTCGCAGACGATGTGCCCGATCTCGTGGAGGATGACCTGACGCTGGTGCACGGGAGCGAGGCGCCGCTCGAACACGACGTACTCGCGGCTCTCCGTCGAGACCCACAGGCCGTGCGGGCTCCCCAGCGGGAGCGTCAGGGAGATCAGCTGCACCGGGCGGCCACGCAGCCGGCCGACGTGCTCGCAGAGCTGATCGATCGTCAGTGTCGTGTCGACGGGGAGGCCCAGGGCGCGCACCCGCTGCTCGCAGCGGCCGTCGCGGCCGTTCCTCTCGCGGCGTCCGAACAGAACCGGCCAGCGCATGCCGATCACCTCGACCCGTCCGTGCGGGAGAGGTGCGACCCCATGGCGCCGCCGGAAGCCGGGACCGGATTCCGGGACCGTCGAGATCCCCTCGTACACGCATGCCGAAGTTCCACGTGACCTCCAGCCCCCCTGGGGTCGATCAATGCCGACTCGGAACGCTTCAGGCGGCGGGATCCACCTACGCTCCACAAAGATCCAAACACGTGTGCCCATGGGCGGTCTAGGGCCACTTCCGGCCACGGCAATGCGACCCCCGAGAAGGGGGTCGCATTGTCCGCAAGAGCCTTTGCCCTTTCCGCTGCTCGGCAGGGAATTGACCGAATTCGATTTACCCGGGCGAAAGGGGGGAGCTAGGCGCCGTTCGGGGGCTGTTCTTCCGACAACCCCTCCAACTCACGTACGCGCTCAATGACTTCGGCGATCGACTTGAGGCTCTTGACCGAGAGGCCGGCCGTCCGGAGGGCGACCTTCTGCACCTGCGCGTCCCGCAGGGCCGTGAGTAGCTCGAGGTCCGTGTCCACGGCCGCGGTCACCTGGTCGTCGAAGAAGTAGGCAGGCGGCACCCCGAAGAATTTGGCCAGTCCTTCGAGATGGCGCAGCGTGGGGTTGTCGCGCTGCCCCTTGCGGAGCAACCAGATGTAACTGCCCGAGATCGGCGTGCCATCGGCGGTGATGGCACGCGCGACCTCCTCGGAGCTGTACGGGAGCCGGCCGGCGGGAACCACGTTCGTGAACAGGTGGTCCAGCTTCTTGGCCAGAGGGTTCTCCGGTCCGTCTGTGCTGTTCAAAGTTGCACCGCCTTTCGTGCGGATCACCGTACTCTCGACTCATGTTGACGTCGACGTCGGGGTACATCCACCCTCGTTGACGACACCAATCCACGCGGGTAGCATCGCCGCTTGATCGTCAACTCATGTTGGATACGGGCACATTAACTTCTACGTCAGTCGAAACACAGTTGAACGCATCATCGAGAAGGGGGAAGCTTCATGAGCGCCGTGCAGCGATTGACGGTCCAGCTCCTCGGTCCCGTGACCTTGCTGAACGCAAGCGTACCCATCCTGATCCAGGGTCAACGGCAGCTCAGGTTCCTGACGTCGCTCGCCCTCAGGCCCGGTCAGTTCGTCACCAAGGAAGCGATCATCCAGGACTCCTGGGACAGTGAGCCGCCGCGCACCGTGTCGGGGCAGCTCCAGACCTCGGCATGGAAGATACGGGCGGCCCTGCGGGAAGCGGGCCTCCCGAAGGACGTCCTCACCTCCAACCACCTCGGCTACCAACTGCACGTCCCCGTGGAGCGCATCGACCTGTTCCTCTTCCGGGACGCGCTCCGGGACGTCCGGGCCCTGTGCGCACGCGCCGAGTACGAAGCGGCCGTCGTCAAGCTCGACACCTGTCTCTCCATGTGGAAGGGCACCGCCCTCGCCGACATCGCGTCCGGCAGGCTCCGCCTCCAGGCCGAAGGGCTCGACCGCGAGCGCGCCGCCGCGGTCGAACTGCGCACCCAGATAGACATCGAGATGGAACGGTACGAAGAGGCGATCGGACAGCTGTCGGAGCTCCTCGACCAGGACCCGCTGCGCGAGGACCTCTACGTCTGGCTGATGAAGGCGTACTACGGGGCGGGCCGCCCGGCGGACGCCATCCAGGTCTTCCACCGGGCGAAGGAGATGCTGCGCGAGCAGATCGGCATCAGCCCGGGCGTCAAGCTCAAGGACGCGCTCCAGGCCGTGCTGCACCAGGACGAGTTCTTTCTGACCAGCACCTCCGCCTTCTCCAGGACTCCGAAGACCTCGGCGACACACCTGCGTTCGGCCATGTCCGCATAGAAAACGCTCCGCATGGAAGATGCTGCGCAGAGAAGATGTGACGTACCGGGCTCGACCGAGTGCATGAAGAGAAAAGGGACATCAGCAGTGACCACACCCCAGGGCTTCCTGGTCCACACGGCTCCGGCCGGACTCAACGACGACGGCCGGGACGACTTCACCGTCCTGGTCTCCACCGTGCCCGCCGTCTCCGCCGCGGTGTTCACCAAGTCGCGGTTCGCCGGACCCAGCGTGGTCCTGTGCCGGGACGAGACCAGGCTCGCCGCGGCCCGCGGCGTGGTCGTCCTGGCCCGTAACGCCAATGTGGCGACCGGCGCCGAAGGGGACCGCAACGCGCGGGAGGTCCGGCGCAGGACCGCCGAGATCGCCGGACTGCCCGAGGACGAGCTGCTGATCGCCTCGACCGGAGTCATCGGCAAGCAGTACCCGATGGACGACATCCGCGCCCACCTCGACTCGCTCAGCTGGCCGCCGGAGGACCGCGGCCTGGAGCGGGCGGCCGAGGCCATCATGACCACGGACACCCACTCCAAGCTCGTCACCGCGCGCTGCGGCGCCGCGACGGTCACCGGGATCGCGAAGGGGGTGGGGATGCTGGAGCCGGACATGGCCACGCTGCTCACGTTCTTCGCCACCGACGCGGAGCTGCCGCAGCCCGAGCTCGACCGCATCTTCCGCCGGGTCATGGACGTCACCTTCAACGCGGTGTCCATCGACACCGACACCTCCACCAGCGACACCGCGGCCGTCTTCGCCAACGGCCTCGCGGGTCCCGTGGACGCGGCGGAGTTCGAATCCGCACTGCACGAGGTGGCGCTGTCGCTGGTCCGGATGATCGCCAAGGACGGCGAGGGCGCGGGCAAGCTCATCGAGATCCGGGTCACCGGCGCGCGGGACACCGCGCAGGCCAAGCGGGTCGGCAAGACCGTGGTCAACTCGCCGCTCGTCAAGACGGCCGTGCACGGCAGCGACCCCAACTGGGGCCGCGTGGCCATGGCCATCGGCAAGTGCCAGGACGACACCGACATCGTCCCCGAGAAGGTCTCCATCGGCTTCGGCGGCACCGACGTCTACCCGGCGGGCAGCGCGGAGGACGACACCCTCGTACGCAAGCAGATCGCCGACCACCTGCGCGGCGACGAGGTGCTGATCAGCATCGGACTGGGCATCGGCCAGGGCGAGTTCACCGTGTACGGATGCGACCTCACCCCCGGATACGTACGCCTCAACTCCGAGTACACGACCTGACCCGCACCTTCGTCAGGCTCCACGAAGCCCCGCGGCCCGCACCGGGCCGGGGGGCTTCGTGCTGCCGGACACGGCATCGCCCCATGGCCCAAAGCCGACGACTCGCACCCCACCGTCTGTACCCTTCCGATCACACTTGGTGACAGAACGGAAGGTTTGCGCATGCTGCGGATGCGGCGATCGGTGCTCCAGAGGATGCTGGCGGTCGGCAGCGCCGGCTTACTGACGGCCGGGGCCGCCCCGGTCCTGCCCGCGGCGGCTCCACGGCGGCCGGATCGCGACATCGTCAGCACCCGGCTGAGCATGCGCTGGCTCGGGGTGGCGGGCTGGGAGCTCGCCTTCGGTGGCCGCAGCCTGCTCTTCGACCCCTATCTGAGCCGCATGCCGTACCAGGGCGAGGACGGCGCGCTCGATCCGCGGCTCCCCCTGCGCGTGGACCGGGCGGCGGTGGCGCAGGTGGCCGCCGAACAGCTCGTGGGGGCTCCCGAACTCGTCCTCGTCAGCCACGGGCACTTCGACCACATCGCCGACGTACCGCAGCTCCTCGCCCACCCGCAGTGGCGGCGACGCCGCATCCGCACCCTGTGCGACGTGACCTCGCGGCATCTGCTCACCGCGCTCGGTACGCCCGCCGAGCGGGTCGCCGACATGATCCCCGTACGGGGCGGCGAATACCTCCAGTTCGACGGCTACACCGTGCAGGTGATCCCGAGCCTCCACAGCCAGGGCGCGGACCACGGCTACTTCGCCCCCGACGCCCTCACCGCACCGCTGCCGAAGCGGCCCACGACGCTCGGCGAACTGCCCGAGGGCGGGACGCTGATGTACCTGGTCGCCTTCGACGGCGGACCCTCCGTGCTGCTCTCCGGCGCCAGCAACTACATCGCCCGCGAACTGGAGGGCCTGCGCCCGGACGTCGCGGTGATCAGCATGACCGCGCACTCCGGGGTGTACCGCTACCTGGACCGGCTGCTCGACGTGCTCGGCGACCCGCCGCTGATCATCCCCAGCCACCACGACGACATGGTCTCGGACCTGCGGGCCGGCGCCACGAACACCCTCTGGGCGGCGCCGACCAGAACCGCGGTGACCGCGCTGGGCGCGGCCGCCGGCGACCGCGCGGTCACGGCCAGCCGGGTACTGACACCGCAGCCCCTGGTCCCGATGGACATCACGGCCGAGCTGAGCCGGTCGAGCTGAACTGAGCCCGGCTGAGCCGGAATCAGCCCAGGTTCGCCAGGAACTTGGCCGCGATCGGGCCCGCGTCCGAACCGCCCGAGCCGCCGTCCTCCAGCAGCACCGACCAGGCGAGGTTCCCCTCCCCCTGGTAGCCGATCATCCAGGCGTGGGTACGCAGCGGGGTGTCGTTGCCGAACTCCGCCGTGCCGGTCTTGGCGTGCGGCTCCCCCGCGATGCCCTGGAGCGCCTTGCCCGCGCCCCGGGTGACGGTGGCCCGCATCATCTCGCGGAGCGCCGACGTCACGCCCGGGTCGAGCTTGTCGGTGGCCTCGTACTTCTTCTTCACCGCGTCCGGCACCAGCACCGGCTGCTTGAACTCCCCGGCCTTCACCGTCGCCGCGAGAGAGGCCATCACCAGGGGCGAGGCCAGCACCCGGGCCTGGCCGATGGTGGACGCCGCCTTGTCGTTGACGCCGTTGGCCACCGGCACACTGCCGTCGTACGTGGTGACGCCGACGTCCCACGATCCGCCGATCCCGAACGCCCGCGAGGTTTCGTTCAGCGCGGACTCGGACAGCTTTCCGGCCGAATTGACGAAGAAGGTATTGCACGAGTGGGCGAAGGAGTCCCTGAAGGTCGATCCCGCGGGGAGTACGAACTGGTCCTGGTTCTCGAACCGCTGACCGTCCACATAGGCGAACTTCGGGCATTCCGCCATGTCGTCGGGGCGCATACCCTGCTTCAGCAGTGCGGCCGCCGTAACGACTTTGAACGTCGAACCCGGCGGATACTGGCCGCTCAGTGCGCGGTTCTGCCCGCCGGGTTTGTTGGCCGCCGCGAGGATGTTCCCGGTGGAGGGGTCGATCGCGACAATGGCCGCGTTCTTCTTGACTCCTTCCAGTGCGTCCGCCGCCGCTTCCTGGATCTTCGGATCGATGGTCGTGGTGACCGGCTCGCGTTTCACTCCGGAGGTCTTCGTGAGCCGCTTCACCACTTGTCCGGAATTACGGTCCACGACCACCACGGACTTCGCCCCGCCGGCCCCGCCGGAGAGCTGCTTGTCGTAACGCGCCTCCAGTCCCGAGATTCCCTTGCCGGTCTTCGGATCGACCGCGCCGACCACCGAGGCGGCCCGGAGTTCGTCGCCGTTCGCATCGAGGACCGAGGCGCGCTCCTGGGACTGGAGGGCCAGCGTCTGCCCGGCGACCATCTTCGGATGGATCATGGGAGTGTTGAACTCGACCAGCCAGGCGCCGTCCTTCTTCAGGACATTGGCCCGGGAGTCCCACGTGTAGTCCCCGGAGCCCGGAATCCTCATCTCGACATTGAACGGGAATTGAACTCCACCGGAAGTCTTCTTCTCGCCGTCACCCGGGGTGATCTCGGTCTTCGACGGATCCAGATTCTTCGTCACGGACGTGATGAGTGATTCCGCATTCGACGGGGTGTCCGTGAACGAAGCAGCCGCCTTCGCGTCGCCCGTCTCCCACGCGCCGATGAACTTCTCCAGCTGAGCCGCGGCGGCGGTGACTTCGGGATCGTCCTCGCCTTCGTCACCGGCCAATGAGGTGTATCCCCAGTAGCCGACGCCTGACACCACCGCCAGCACCAACAGGGCCACCAGCACACGGCTTCCCGTGGAACGCCGCTTTCCGTGCGGGGCAGGACTGTAGTAATCGTCGTCTCGTCGAGCCATGCTCGAACGGTATACGCGGGTTCTCCTTACGTCCTCCCATTGCGAGAAGGTTCCGGCCACCTCCATTCCCCCGTCGTTCCCTCCGCCGGATTCGCTCCCTCTTGTCCCCTGCCTGCCCGGGGAACTTGACCGAGAATCGATCGTTGCCACCGCCTATGCGCTTCGGAGACGGCCTATGCGCACCGCCGCCGCTTCATGGCCACGGCCGGGAGCGAGCCGCTGAACTGGTCCCCATACCCACGCTGTGAGCGACGGCCGACGCATGGAGGCGGTTCGATGACAACACCCCTGGCTGACTACGCGCAGTTCGCGGACAAGCGGATCGCCATCGTCGAGCACATGCAGAACCACCCATTCGTCCTCGGTCTGCGCCAGGCCCGCGAGCACGGCCTGGAGGTGTGGCTGCTGACCGGTGACCGCTCCTGGTACACCCACGGCCACGACTGGGACTCCCACCCGCTCGCCCAGGTCGTCGACCGGGTGATCGACGTGGACACCACCGACCTCGACGCGGTCCTCACCTCGGTGACCGGCGATGACGGCAAGCCCATGGTCGACGGGCTGACCTCGTTCTCCGACTACCACACGGTGATCGCCGCGCAGGCGGCCCAGCGGCTCGGCCTGCCGGGGCCCGACCCGGAGGCCGTGGAGATCGCCAACGTCAAGGACCGGCTGCGGGTCGCGCTCGGCGACGTACCGTTCAACATTCCTCACGTGCTGGTCAGCGACAAGGACCAGCTGGAGGCCGCGGCACGCCGACTGGGCTTCCCGATGATCGCCAAGCCCCCGGCGGAGGCCATCAGTTACGGGGTGCGCCGCGTCGACGACATGGCCGAACTGACCGAGGCGTGGAACGAGCTGTCCGGCATCCGCAAGAGCCTGCGGGGCCAGCAGCGCTCCGGGGACGTCCTGCTGGAGACGTACGTCGAGGGCGTCGAGGTCAGCGTCGAGACGATGACCGTGGACGGCCACACCCACATCTTCGGCGTCACGTCGAAGGACCTGTTCGGCGACCCCGCGTACATCGAGTGCGGTCACACCTTCCCCGTACCGCTCTCCGACGAGTCGCGCGACGAGCTGTACTCCGTCGTCCGCAAGACCCTGGAGGCCATCGGCTACCGGCACGGGCCCTGCCACACCGAGGTGCGGCACACCGAGTCGGGCTGGCGGATCATCGAGGCCAACCCCCGTACGCCGTCCAGCTGTATGACGATGCTGGTCACCGACGTCACCGGCCGCAGCCCCATCCTGGACGCCTGGCTGCTGACCATCGGCGCGACCCCCGCGATCGAGCCCGTCGTCCATTCCGGCGGCGCCGCCGTCCGCATGATCTACCCGGCGAAGCGCGGCACGCTGAAGCGGGTCGACGGTGTGGAGGCCGCCGAGGCGGTGCCGGGTGTCCAGGTGCTGCTGCACGTGGAGAAGGGCGACTCGCTCCTCCAGCGCATGGACAACTCCTCCTGCGTCGGCTTCACCTACTGCAACGGACCCGACCGGCTGGAGGCGCAGGCACTCGCCGACAAGGCCGCCTCGTACCTCGACTTCGTCGTCGAGGAGGAGCAGGCGTGAGCCTTCCGCACGACGTACAGAGCCTGGACGGGGTGCGGGCGGTCCCGGATGCCGCAGCGCTCGTGGACCATGGGTGGAACGATCTCGCGGGCGTGGAGGACTTCTTCCAGACGCCGCGCTGGCTGGCGGTGCAGGAGCGCAACTCCGGCACCACGATGGACTTCCTCGTCCAGCACCGCAACGGGGCGCCCGTCGCCGGGCTCGTCGCGGCCTGGGCGACCGACTCCGTGCCCTGGCTGCTCGCCCGCCCCGACGCGATGCTCTCCCGGGCCGCCGAGGAGGACGACCCGGAGGCGGTGAGCATCCTCGCCGATGTGGCGGAAGGTGACGCCTCCTCCCTGCTGCCCTCGATGGTGTGCGGGGGCAGGCACCTCGGACGTACGAGGACGCTCGCCACCACCGGAGCCCGGCCCGAGGACATCGCGGCGCTCCTCGACCACGCCGAAGGGCTCGCCGAGGAGCGGAAGGCGGCCTCGGTCTGCTTCCCGCACGTGGACGTCCGCGACCTCACACTCGTCGACCTGCTGGAGAGCCGCGGCTACCGCTCGCACACCTCCGCGCACTACGCCTGGCTGCCCATTCCGCCGGGCGGCTGGGACGAGTTCCTCGCCGGGATGAGCAAGCACCGGCGCCGGCGGGTGCGTCTGGAACGCCGCGCCCTGGCCGAGGCCGGGGTGGAGGTCACCGTCGAACCGCTGACCCAGGATCTGGTCCCGCGCCTCGGCGAGCTGGACTCCAACCTCCTGAAGAAGTACGGCAATCCGGCGAGCCCTGAGCACTCCGCCGGTCTGCTGTCCTGGATCGCCGATGTGATGGGCGACGACGTCATGGTCTCCGTGGCCCGGCAGAACGGCATCGTCATCGGTTTCGGCATGGTCCTGCGCTCCAGGGCGCGCGGTGAGGAGCACTGGTTCGGCCACCGCGCCGGCTTCGACTACGAGGCCCAGGGCAAGCTGCCGCTCTACTACGACGTCCTGTACTACCGGGTGCTCGAAGCCGCGGCCGAGGCCGGTGTCACCGTGCTGCACGCCGGGATCGGCAGCGTCGAGGCGAAGCTGGCGCGCGGCTGCCAGGCCAGCGAGGAGCGCTCGTACCTGCTGCGCCTGCCCCGTAAGGACCGAGACCGGAGGACCGCACCCCGATGAGTGCCCGTACCCAACACCTGACCGGCGCCGGCTGGGACGCCGCCGTCGGGGCGATGGTGAACCCCTCGGACCGGCGCGGCGGCACGCTGCGCCTGGTGTCGTCGGCGGACGTGGACTCCCTCGACCCCGCCCGTACGTACTACGTGTGGGTGTGGCTGTTGCAGCGGATGCTCAACCGCACGCTGATGGCCTACCCCACGGACCCCGGACCCGCCGGACTCGTCCCGGTCCCGGACCTCGCCGAGGGGCCGGGTCAGGCGAGCGACGGGGCCAGGACGTGGACGTACCGGCTGCGCGAGAACCTGCGCTTCGACGACGGTTCCCCGATCACCTCCGCCGACGTGCGCTACGCGGTGGAGCGGATCTTCGCGCAGGACGTGCTGCCGGGCGGGCCGACGTATCTCGTGCCGCTCCTGGACGATCCGGCGCGGCCCTACCCGGGTCCGTACCGGAGCAGCGAGCCCCTGGAGTCGGTGGAGACCCCTGACGCGCGCACCATCGTCTTCCGGCTGCGCAGCCCGTTCGCCGACTTCGACCATCTGATGGCGCAGCCCTGTGTGTCCCCCGTACCCCGGCAGGCCGACACCGGTGCCCGTTACGGGGAGGACCCCCGGTGCAGCGGCCCGTACCGGATCGCGGAGCACCGGCCGGGCTCGCATCTGCACCTGGAGCGCAACCCGCACTGGGACCGGGCGACCGACCCGGTACGGCCCGCGCTGCCCGACCGGGTGGAGCTGACCATCGGGGTGGGCGTCGACGACCTCGACACCCAGCTGATCGACGGGGTCTTCGACATCAACCTCGAAGGGCGCGGGCTCCAGCACGCGGCCCAGCAGCGGGTCACTGCGGACGAGGTCCTGCGCACCCACACGGACAACCCCCGTACAAGCTTCCTGCACTTCGTCTCGCTCCAGCCGCACATCCCGCCGTTCGACAACGTGCACGTGCGCCGGGCGGTGCACTACGCGGCGGACCGGCTGCTGCTCCAGGAGGCCCGCGGCGGTCCCGTCACCGGTGGTGACCTGACCCCCGCGCTGTTCCCGCCCCGGCTCCCCGCCCACCAGGGCCTGGACCGCTACCCGGCAGGTCCCGACCTGCGGGGCGATCTCGACAAGGCGCGGGCGGAGCTGGAGGCCGCCGGGCTGCCGGACGGTTTCGACGCGGTGATCGGCACCCAGCGCGGGAAGTTCCGGCTGGTCGCCGACGCGGTCGTCGAGTCGCTGGCCAGGGTCGGTATCCGGCTGACGGTCAAGGAACTGGACGTGGCCAGCTACTTCAGCCTGGGCGCGGGCTCACCGGAGACCATCCGGAAGCACAACCTGGGGCTCGTCGTCACGGACTGGGGTGCGGACTTCCCGACGGAGTACGGATTCCTCGCCCCGCTCGTCGACGGCCGCCAGATCAAGCGGAACGGCGGGAACTGGAACATCGCCGAGCTGGACGCCCCGGAGATCAACGAGCTGATCGACCGGAGCCTGCACACCACCGATCCGGCCGAACGCACGCGGCTGTGGCGGGTGGTGGAGAGACTGGTGATGGAACACGCCGTGATCCTTCCGCTGGTCCACGACAAGACCCTGTCCTTCCGCAACCCCTGGGTCACCAACGTCTACGTACAGCCGGCGTTCGGCCTGTACGACATCCAGGCCATGGGCCTCGACCCCACCGCCTCTGCCGACCAACTCGACCGCCCCGACCGCCCCGACCGGGAGAACACTCCATGACCGACAGCACACCGGAGCTCCGCTTCATCCCGCTGAGCGCGGACGACGACGACACGGCGGGCCAGTGGCTCGAGTTGATGGCGGAGGCCGCGGACGACGTCCCCGGGTCCGCGCCGCCCTGCCCCGTCGACATGATCGGCTCCCTGCGCTTCGCCCCGCCCGCCACCGCGCTGGAGGACTGGGTCGCCCTGCGCGACGGGCAGGTCGTCGGCGCGCTGCGGGTCGCGCTGCCGAACGGCGCACCGGTGGCCCGGGTGGACCAGCTCCTGGTCCACCCCAAGCTGCGCCGCCGCGGCATAGGCCGTGCGCTGTTCGGCCGGGCCCTCGAACTGGCCGCCGAGCACGGGCGCACCACGCTCGCCGGTATGACCGTCGACGCGCTGGAGGACGGTCCGGCGCGCGACTCGGCCCCTTCGGCCTTCGCCGCCGCGATGGGAGCCGAACAGGCGGAAGGCCCTTCGGGTCTGCACCAGTGGCTCGACCTGCGCCGCCACGACCCGCTGGCGGACGGCGTGCCCGCCCTGCCCGTGGGCTACAGCCTGGTGCGCTGGGGCACCGTCACCCCCGACGCCTACGCGGTCCCGGTCTCGCTGCTGGAGCAGTCCCTCGGCGACAGCGGGGCGGAGCCCGATCCCGACCAGGAGGTCGAGACGAGCTACGCGCGCGCCTTCGAGACCATGCGGGTGGGCCGGGGACGCAGGGCGTACCACACCGGTGTCGTCCACGACGCGAGCGGAACGCTGGCCGGCTACACCAGCGTCTCCAAGACCACCGGCAACCCGGAGTACGCGCTCCAGGGCATGACGGTCGTCCACCGCGGCCACCGCGGGCACCGGCTGGGGCTGCTGCTGAAGCTCTCGAACCTGGAGAACGTGCTGCGGCAGCAGCCCGCGGTCCGGCTGCTGGAGACGGCGAATGCCGAGGACAACCACTCGATGATCGCCGTCAACAGCGCGATGGGTTTCGTGCCTCAGGACCGCTGGGTGTCCTGGACCTTCGCGGTCGGATCGTCCGGCTGAGCGACCACAGGCCCCGGCCCCGGTTTCCCTTCGGGGCCGGGGCCTTCGCCGTTCCTACGCCCGGGCAATTTGAGCCCCATTCCGGCCAGTACACCGATGACCACGATCGCGGCCCCGGCCAGCGACAGAGCGCTCGGCTGCTCGTCGAGCGCCGGCCAGGCGACCGCGATGCCGACGACCGGTACGAGCATCGAGTACGGGGCCACGGTGCCTGCCTCGTACCGCTTCAGCAGCGCCGTCCAGATGCCCGAGCCCACCACGGAACCCGCGAGCGCGATGTACAGCAGCGCCACCAGACCGGGCCAGCCGTCGGAGTCGAACGCGCCGCCGAAGGCCCGCCAGCCCGTGCCGGGTCCCTCCATGACCGCGGAGAGCGCCAGCAGGGGCAGGGGCGGAACCACGGACATCCACAGCGCGAAGCGCAGCGGATGCTCGGGCCTGGCCTGCCGGCTGGCGAGGTTGCCGAGCGCCCAGCCGAGCGCCGCGAGCAGGGTGAGGAAGAGCGGCAGCAGTGCCGCGGTCCTGGCCCGGTCGACGGCTATCACCGTCAGGCCCAGGACCGCCGCCGCCATCCCCGCAAGCTGCTGCCACGACAGCCGCTCGTGCAGCAGGAGCGCGCCGAGCAGCACGGTCAGCGGGGCCGCCGCCTGCACCACCACGGAAGCCTGGCCCGAGGGCATTCCGTTGTCGATGGCCAGGAAGAGCAGCCCGAACTGCATGGCACCGAAGCCCAGTCCGTAACCCAGCAGCCACTTCAGCGGGACCTGCGGGCGGGGTACGAACAGGACCACGGGCACCGCGAGGACCAGGAAGCGCAGCGCTGCGAGGAAGAACGGCGGGAAGTGGTCGAGACCCACCCGCACGGCGAGGAAGTTCAGCCCCCACAGCACCGCGACGAGGACGGCGAGCAGCCGGTCCCTGGTGCTCACGGAGTGGGTTCCTTCTCGCCTTCCAGAAGCCCGGATTCGAGGAGCCCGGATTCGATGACCTTCGCGCCGAGTCGACGCAGCAACTGACCGTCTCCGATGAGCTTCTGCTCATCTGCGGCCTGTTGCAGTACGAGGACGTGCGGGGTGCCCTGGTGGTCCTCAAGGAGCCAGCAGAACATCATGACGCCGGGGCAGGAGCCGCCCTTGAAGACGGCCTTGGACCACTTCTTGCGGTCGACGAGGATGCCGGGGTAGGCGGTCAGGATGGCGTCGACCGTCCCGCTCGCGTCCCGGGCGCCGTCCTGGACGAGGGCTTCGAGGACCCTGAACACGTCGTACGCGCTCATGTGCCAGTCCAGGCCCAGCTGGTGGACGGTCTCGCCGAGGTCGGAGCCGCGCACGGTGAGCGGTTTGGCAACCTGGTGCAGCAGTTCGCGGCGGGCCTTCTCGTCGCCTTCGGCCCAGGCTCCGCGGAGTCCGCTCGCGCCCCAGCCGATCTCGAAGACCTCGCGGCTGGACAGGAAGGGCCGCAGCAGCGACGGATCGTGGTGACCGGACGCCACGACGGCGCGCTCGACGGCCTCGCGCCCGACCTTGTCGGCGAGGAGGTCGGCGGCCGTGTTGTCGCTCATGGCGATCATCTTGTGCGCCGTCTCGCGGACCGGGACCCGGGTGCCGTCCGGGAGTTCCTGCATGTCGCCGGTGGGCAGGCTGCGCAGGTCGGGGCGGGTGACCACCTCGTCGTCCCAGTCGAGCTCACCGTTGTCGATGGCGTGGATGAGGGCCCGCATGAGGTAGAGCTTGTACGCCGAACCGGTCGGGAGCGCCTGGTGGGCGTCCTTCTCGTGCAGCACGATGTGCCGGCCCTCTTCGATGCGGACGGCGAGCACCGACGAGGTGACTCCCTCGATCCGCAGCGCCTCGTCGAGGTCCGCCCAGTCGCGGATCTCGGGGACGAAGATGTCCGGCTGGAGGTGCAGGATGCGGACGAGACCCGTCGAGTCGATGATCACGGTGAGCGAGAAATCCCGCCCGGACGGGTCGGTGAGTACCAACCAGCCCTTGTGGGCGACGGGTTGGTAGGTCGTCACGGTGAACGGGCCGAGCTTGCGCCACTCCTCCAGGGTCGCCGTGAATCCCCGCGGGTACTTGTCGAGGAAGCCGGGCACCAGGGACGCGGCCATGTCCTCCTCGGCCGGGAGGTCCGTGGCTGTCAGCAGCTCCATCGCCCAGCGGCAGGGGGCGGCCAGGGGAGAGCTGTCGTCGGCGAGTTCCGCCTCGGCCGCTGTCCGGACGGCGGATGTGGTGGTACCAGGGACTTCGGTCATCTTCACTCCTTGTCCGGTCAGTTCTCGGTGACCGTGATGGCGCCGCACGGACACAGGTCCGCGCACAGCCGGGCTCCCTCGTGGAGCGCGGGCGGCGGGGTGGGGTCGAGCAGCACCACGGTGCCGGTGTCGGGGTCCTGGCCGAAGATATCGGGCTCCGTCGCCGCGCACTTGCCCATGGCGCAGCAGGCGGTCACGTCGACGGCGACGGTCAGCCGGCCGGGGTCGCTCACCAGGTCACCGGGAGGCTGCCGAGGCCGTAACTCGACACCTCGTGACGGAATTCCAGATCGTCGAAGGGCACTGCAAGCTGCACTCCGGGCATCCAGCGCAGTAC
Organism: Streptomyces sp. NPDC055749; assembly: GCF_053617235.1. NCBI lineage: Bacteria > Bacillati > Actinomycetota > Actinomycetes > Kitasatosporales > Streptomycetaceae > Streptomyces > Streptomyces sp. NPDC055749. The sequence continues at coordinate 27,524 of NZ_JBSHFH010000071.1, forward strand.
GGCGGCGAGCATCTCCTCGATCTCGGCCTTGGCGAGCCACTGGCCGAGGCACTGGTGGATGCCGTGGCCGAACGCCAGGTGCCTGCGGGCGTCGCGGTGGGGGTCCAGGGTGTCGGGGGACGGGAAGAGTTCCTCGTCGCGGTTGCCCGCGGACAGGGACAGCACGACACCCTCGCCGGCCTTGATGACCGTGTCGCCGAGCTGGACGTCCTCGGTGGCGGCGCGGGCCAGGCCGTTCTGCACGATGGAGTGGAAGCGCAGCAGTTCCTCGACGGCCGCGGGCAGCAGCTCCGGGTTCTCGCGCAGCGAGGTGGCGAGGTTCTTGTCGGTGACCAGGCTGAGCAGGCTGAGTCCGGCCTGGCTGGTGGTCGTGCCGTGTCCGGCGACCAGCAGCAGCCGGCACATCGGGACCATCTCGTCGATGTCGAGCTTGCCCTCGCGCACCTGGTCGACGACGAGCCGGCTGATCAGGTCGTCGCCGGGTTCCTTGATGCGTGACTCGACGAGCTCGCGCAGGAAGCCGTCCAGTTCGTCGCGGGCCGCGGCCACCTGCTTGGGGGTGTAGCCGCGGTCGATCAGAATGGCGCTGCGGTCCTCCATGAGGGCTCGCTCGCCCGCGGGTATGCCGAACATCGCGGCGATGACGCGGGACGGCACGGGGATCGTCAGATTCGCCACGAGATCGACGGGGCGTTCACCTTCGACCAGCTCCGAAAGAATTTCGTCCAGCATTTCCCGGAGCATCGGACGCATTTCATCGGCGCGACGCTGAAGGAATTCACGCGTGAGCATCGAGCGGAGCCGTGAGTGCTCCGGATCGTCCGCGCGGATGAACGAGGCGGATTTCGGCTGGGCCCGTACCAACTGCGATGTGGGCGTCATCATGGGAAATCCGGGAGCGCTGGTCACCGCGGTGAACCTGCGGTCGCCGAGCACGGCGCGGACATGGGCGTGCGCGGTCACCAGCCACACCTGGCTGCCGTCCCACAGCGTCACGCGGCTCGCCGCCGGGCCCGCCCTCAACTCGGCGAGCTGCGGCGGCGGATCGACCGGACAGCCCCGGAGCATCGGGTAGGACGGTGCCGCCTGCCCGTCCTGGACCGCTACATCGTCTCGCATCATGTTCCGCCCATCAGTACACAAAGGTCATGCCGACGTGGGATCGCTGTCACAATCTGCCCGATATGGCGGGCGCGCGTCTGCTGCCCCGGCCCACTGTGCATAACCGGCGCGGAGTGCACATAACCCGAGGTGACAATGGGTATTCACGCGCCGTGACCGGGCTGATAACGTCACCGATTCCGCAGGGATGCGCATAAGCATTTCAAGTGAACACACCGGCTCGCACACTGGGGGTTACACATGTCCGGAATTCTGCAGGGAAAGGTCGCGCTCGTCACCGGAGCGAGCTCCGGTATCGGTGAGGCCACCGCACGCGCGCTGGCAGCCGACGGGGCGAAGGTCGCCATCGCGGCACGCCGTACCGACCGGCTGGAGGCGCTGCGCGCCGAGCTGGAGGCCGGTGGCGCCACCGTGCTGGTCCTGCCGCTCGACGTCGCCGACGAGCAGGCGGTCCACGCCGCGGTCGCCTCGACCGTGGAGACGCTCGGCTCCCTCGACATCCTCGTGAACAGCGCCGGTCTGATGCTGCTCGGCCCCGTGGAGGGCGCCGACACCACGGACTGGACCCGCATGATGGACGTCAACGTCCTCGGCCTGATGTACATGACCCACGCCGCGCTGCCGCACCTGATCCGCAGCCGGGGCGCGGTCGTGCAGATCTCCTCGATCGCCGCGCGTGTGGTGGGCCGCGGCAGCGCCGCGTACAACGCCAGCAAGTTCGCGGTGAACGGCTTCAGCGAGGGTCTGCGCCAGGAGGTCACCGAGCGCGGTGTCCGTGTCGTGGTCATCGAGCCCGGCACCGTCGAGACCGAGCTGCGCGACCACATCACGCACGCCCCGTCGAAGGCCGCCATCCAGGAACGGGTCACGAAGATCCGCCAGTTGCAGAGCGCGGACATCGCGGAGGCGGTCCGTTACGCGGTGACGGCGCCGGCGCACGCGACCGTCAACGAGATCTTCATCCGGCCGACCGACCAGGCCTGAGCGGTCACCGCACGGACGCTATGCCGACCGGCCGCCCGCTATGCGCGGACCCGCCGGCCACAGCACCGTACGAATCCCCACGCACAGGATGTAAGCGGAAGAGCAACGCGAGGAAGGGTTACGGGACATGACGACCAGTAAGCCGACGGAGACCGGCAGCGGCTTCGATGCCGGTGTGCACGGTGTGGTCCGGCCGACCACCGCGACAGGGGGCACGCTCCGACTGGTACGCACCGACGACTTCGACTCACTGGACCCGGGGAACACCTACTACGCGTACACCTGGAACTTCCTGCGGCTCATCGGCCGGACACTCGTCACGTTCGACACCGCGCCGGGCAAGGCGGGTCAGCGGCTCGTGCCCGACCTCGCCGAGGCCCTGGGCGAGTCGTCCGACGGCGGGCGGACCTGGACGTACCGGCTGCGCGAGGGGCTGAAGTACGAGGACGGCTCCCCCGTCACCTCCGGCGACGTCAAGTACGCCATCGCCAGGAGCAATTACGGCACCGATGTGCTCGGTGTCGGGCCCACGTACTTCCGGCAGCTGCTCGGCACCGACTACGGCGGCCCCTGGCGGGAGCCCGACGCCGAAGGACCCGTGACGCTGGAGACCCCGGACGACCGGACCCTGATCTTCCGGCTGCGTGAGCCGTTCGCGGGCATGGACCTGCTGGCGACGATGCCCAGCACGACCCCGGTCCCCCGCCACCTGGACACCGGCGCCGGATACGCCACGGGCCCGGTCGCGACCGGCCCCTACCGGGTCGCCTCGTACACCCGGGGCAAGCTCGCCGTACTGGAGCCCAACCCGCACTGGGACCGGTCCACCGACCCGGTGCGCCACCAGCGCGCCGGACGGATCGAGGTGCTGCTCGGAGTCGAGCCGCACGAGGTCGACCGGATGCTCATCGCCGGTGAGGCCCACGTCGACCTGGCCGGCTTCGGCGTCCAGCCGCTGGCCCAGGAACGCATCCTGGCCGACCCGGAGCTCCGGGCCAACGCGGACAACCCGCTGACCGGGTTCACCTGGATCTACTGCCTGTCCAGCAACATCGCGCCGTTCGACAACGTGCACTGCCGCCGCGCCGTGCAGTTCGCCACGGACAAGCTGGCCATGCAGGAGGCGTACGGCGGTTCGGTCGGCGGCGACATCGCGACGACCATCCTCCCGCCCACCATCGACGGGTACGAGCCCTTCGACCGCTACCCGGTCGGGGACGAGGGCACCGGCGATCTGGAGGCGGCGCGCGCCGAACTCGCCCTGGCCGGAATGCCCAACGGCTTCAAGACGAAGATCGCCGCCCGCAAGGACCGGCTCAAGGAGTACCGGGCGGCCGAGGCGCTCTCTGCGGGTCTCGCACGCGTCGGCATCGAGGCCGAGGTGCTGGACTTCCCGTCCGGCGACTACTTCGAGGTCTACGGCGGCTCGCCGTCCTATCTGGCCGAGCACGGCATCGGGATCATCATGTTCGGCTGGGGCGCCGACTTCCCCGACGGCTACGGCTTCCTCCAGCAGATCGTCGACGGCCGGGCCATCAAGGAGCGCGGCAACCAGAACATGGGTGAGCTCGACGATCCCGAGATCAACGAGCTGCTGGACCGGGGCGCCACCTGCGCCGACCCGGTCGAGCGTGCGGAGATCTGGCAGCGCATCGACCGGCTGACGATGGAGCACGCGGTGATCGTGCCCTATCTCTACCCGCGCTCGCTGCTCTACCGGCACCCGAACGCCAGGAACGTCTTCGTCACGGGGTCGTTCGGCATGTACGACTACGCGGCGCTCGGAGCGGTGGACTGACCCGGCCCACCGCGCGGGGACGGCCGGCCGCGGCAGGAGAGAAC
>NZ_JBSHFH010000072.1:0-30475 GCF_053617235.1 Streptomyces sp. NPDC055749
GCCGACATCCTTGAGCAGCGGGGGGAGACGGGCGAGGCGCTGCGGATCCGGCGGGAGGTCGAACTGCCGGTGTACGAGCGGATCGGCGACACCCGCTCCGTCGCAGTCACTTGGGGGAAGATCGCCGACATCCTTGAGCAGCGGGGGGAGGTGGACGAGGCGCTGCGGATCCGGCGGGAGGTCGAACTGCCAGTGTACGAGCGGATCGGCGACACCCGCTCCGTCGCAATCACTTGGGGGAAGATCGCCGACATCCTTGAGCAGCGGGGGGAGACGGGCGAGGCGCTGCGGATCCGGCGGGAGGTCGAACTGCCGGTGTACGAGCGGATCGGCGACACCCGTGAGGCCGCGGTCACCTGGGGGAAGATCGCCGACATCCTGCAGCAGCGGGGACAGACCGATGAGGCCCGCGAACTGCAGCTCAAGCGCTTAGAAATCAATGAACTGATCGGCGACATGGACGGCGTCGCCGCAGCCAGCTGGGACCTGGCGTGTATGGATCTGAGCCGCCAGGATCTCGCCGCGGCGGCAGCACGGCTGAACACTTCCTTCGAGCTTCTCCAGAAGCTTCAGCGAGCCGACGGTGTCGCGGTCGTCGGCGCGACCTGGGGACAGATTCTGCTGACTGCGGGCGAGCGTGGACGGGCGAGGCAGGTGCTTCAGGCAGCCCGAGCCGCTGCCGCCAAGATCGCGCTCACGGACCTTGTCGGCCAGCTCGATGAGCTACTGAAGGCCACGGATGAAGGAAACGAGGAATAATGATCATTGAGCTTGTCGGAGCGGACACCGAAGCCGCCGGGAAAAGCATCAGCGTGCTGACTTCGAGCTGGGGTTTCCCCTCCGAGCCCGTCCGGGCCGGGAAACCCGTGGAGGATTCGGACATCAAGGGCGTTGATCCAGTCGCGGTGACCGCCCTCATCATGTCCATCCCCTCGGCCATGCTCGCGGTCGCGGACATCACCGACCGCATCCGCAAACGTCGCCGCGCCGGCGAACTCATCGAACGCGCCCAACAACTTCAGACGCAGCAGACGGCGGCGCGCCTTGTCCTCGAAGACCGCTCCGTCGACCTCACCACGCTTACCCCTGACCAACTCCTTGACCTCATCACCGACGAGCCGTGAGCCACCTCACCCCAGACAGCACCGTCCAGGCCGGGACATGGACGGCCGACTTGGCCCCCTCTTCTCGACGTGAGTCAGCCCCTGAATGGCCCCCGCAGTGGGTGCCGGGGCCATCAGTACTGGGGCCTGGACAAAACGCCTCGCCTACACGGAGTGTGACCGACACGGGTGAGGGGAAGTGACAGTGACCGAGTGACCGGCATCCACTACGGGTTGGCGGCGATGGGCTGCTGAGCAGAGGATGCACCCAAGCGGCGCCTCTCCTGCTCTTGGAGACGGAGCGCCCCAGAGCCGTGCGGTACGTACCGCACGGCTGTGTCGTTGCCGGGGATCGAGGCGGATCCAGCGGGATCCAGCAGGATGTGAATGTCTGCCTCTGTGGCGTTTCCGCAGGTGAGACGCGTCACCGGTTTGGGTTCGAGTCCCACCCGCCCCACCAAGATCCCCAGGCTGAAACGTTCTGACCTGGGGAAACGTGTGCGGCGAACGTGGGGCTTCGGGCCTTCAGGGCGCGCCTTGCACGGCTGTGAAGTGGGCTTTTCGTGATTCCGTGTCCGTGGATGTCATCAGCGGTAGGGCGACCGTCGCACGGACAGGATCGCCACATCGTCGTGCCGGGCTTCCTCCCCGGCGAACGTGCGCGCGTCGTCGTAGAGAGCCCGCGGCAGGTCGGTTGGAGAGAGTGATACGCGCTGCGTGAGGCTTTCGGTGACGGGGTAGAACGCACCGTCGGCAGCGCGTGTCTCCGTGAGTCCGTCTGTGGTCAGCAGGAGCGTCGCGCCGGATGGGAAGGCGAACCAGTCCACGGTCGTGGGTTCGGCGGCGAGTTCGGCGAGCCCGAGGGGTACGCCGGATGTGAGCGCCGGCGTGATGACGGTGGAGTCCTGGAGTACCTGCGGCAGGACGTGTCCGCAGTTGATGGCCTGTACCTCTTCGTGCGCGTCGATGTTGACGATGAGCGCGGTGACGAATCGTTCGTCGTCGCCGGTTCGTGCCGCGTAGGAGTTGTGCCGTACGACTGAGTCATCCAGCGCATCGACCAGCGCGGTCAAGGTGGGTTCTCTGTGGGCTGTGGCACGGAAGGCGCCGATGACGGCGAAAGCTGCGCCGACCGCAGGCAGGCCCTTGCCCTGGACATCGCCGATCAGCACCCGTGTTCCCCATGGAGAGGTGACGACGTCGTAGATGTCGCCGCCAACGAGCCGGTCCTCCTGTACGGGTTCGTACACGCCGTCGACCAGGACGTCGTCGGTGAGCATGGGGAGAGGGCGCAGGATGTGGCGCTGCATGGCAGCGGCAGTGGAACGAATCCGCAGCACTTCCTGCTCGCGGCTGATACGACGCCGGCATGCGTAGACGGAGGCTGCGCCCAGGGCGAGGGTGAGCAGCATCATGAGGATCCTGTCGAGCCACGGCCGTCCGTCATCGTTGCCGAGAAGCATGGCGACGATGACCACGAGCGCGGTCCAGGCGGACACGAACGTCGTCTGGCGCACGGTGCACAGTGCTGACGCCGCCCCCGGCAGGAATACGAGCAGCCCGAGAAGCCAGACCAGGGACTCCGACAGGGCGCCAAGGGCCAGCACCAGAATGGTCACCAATGCCACGGCGATCACTACTTCGGTGTCGCGCGGTGGTTCGATGGCGTCGCCGGGACGAGCGAGCTTCTTCAAGTGTTTGCGGGGCACGGAACCTCCGGGGCAGATAGCGCACTGGCTCGTACGTTAGGCAGGCTTGGCCATGAGGTTGGCCGCGCCCCGCCGGAAGCTGCCCGGTGGCCAGTCTCTTCGATGACATCGGCCTGCCGTCCACCCGGAGGTGACATCACGGGTGGGCCGTGTCCTGCCGCTGGGTGCGCCATTGGCTGGGGGTGCATCCGAATTGTGTGCGAAACCAGCGGGAGAAGTTGCTCGGCGCCGAGAAGGACAGCAGTTCGGCGATCTCGGTAAGCGAGTACCGCCGGCTTTCGACCATCCGCCCGGCGAGGTCGACCCTGGTGGAGTTCAGTACCGAGGAGAAGGTCTCGCCGCAGTCGGCTAGGTGGCGGTGGATGGTTCTGCGGTCGACGCCGAGGCTGCGCGCGACCTGTTCGACCGAGCATCGCCCGGTGGGCAGCAGCAGCTCGATCAGCTCGCGGACCCGATCGAGGACCGTGGCGTCCTTCGACGGCTCGAAGCCTTCGAGGAACTGCTGGGCATAGGGGCGTAGCAGCGGATCGGACATCTTGTTCGGCTCGTTCAGATCGGTCGCGGCGAACACCATTCCGGTGAAGTCGTGATCGAACGTGGCCGAGGGCCCGAAAACCCACCGGTGCGTGGTCAGGTCCACGGGCGGGCGGTGGGCGAAACAGACGGCCAGCGGTCGCCAGTGGGGGCCGAGGAAGCCGCACAACAAACGGTGCAGCACACTCACGGCCAACTCCACCGACTGTCTCGTCTCCGTCGGCTCGCCGAATTCCAGGCCCACGCGGATCGTGGCCGCCCCGTTCGCCAGAGACAGGCGCAGGCGCAGCGCCTCGTTGTACATGTGCTCGTAGCGGATGAGCATCCGCAGCGCGCTGCGGACGTCGGGTTCCTCCCGGATGACCAGGCTGAGCGGCCCGAGGTTGGAGAACCGGCGCAGCTCGGCCAGCTTCAGGCCGAAGTCCTGGTGCCCCGATGCCGCCGCCGACTGTTCAAGCAGTCGGGCGACCGCGGCGGCGGGGATCCATCGATCCTGCAGGCCCAGGCTCGCAGGGTCGACTCCGGCCCTCCTCATCAGCTGTGCCGGGTCGATCCCGAGCGATCGGCACAGGTCGATGTAGCCGTTCAGAGCCGCGTAGCGGGCGAGGGGTTTCATTACACCTCCGGTGTCCCCGAATGATGCATGTGCTGTCCCTCAGAGATAAGCATCGTCTGGTCGCCACGCCTACCGTTGCGTGCATCACAATCCGAAACCGCCCAGCCGCGGGACGGAGGAGCCCCTCGCGCAGGTGGCTGAAGCCGCTCGCGGCGTGGGCGAGCCGAAGACATCGCGACAGCAGTAGATCCATACGGGCGCTCCCCGGGAGCGTCGTATCCGGGTCGCGGCATGAGTACGAGGAGAGCACAGTGGCGCACGCCATCCGCTTCTACGAACCCGGTCCACCCGAGGTCATGCAATGGGAGAGTGCCGAGGTCGCCGATCCCGGTCATGGTGAGGTCCGGATCCGCCATGCCGCGGTGGGGCTGAACTTCGCCGACACCTACTTCCGCACCGGCCTGTACCCGGCCGAACTGCCCGCCGGCCTGGGCGTGGAGGCCGCCGGGATCGTCGAGGCCGCAGGCCCCGGCGTCACGGATTTCCGCGAGGGGGACCGCGTCACGTACACCGGCAGTCCGCTCGGCGCCTACAGCACTGAGCGCGTGATGCCCACCGCGTCGTTGATCAAGCTGCCCGAAGCCATCGCCTTCGACACCGCGGCGGCGATGACGATGCGCGGCCTGACCGCCTCCTACCTGCTGCGCCGCATCCATCCGCTCAAGGCCGGCGACACCGTGCTGCTGCACGCGGCGGCGGGCGGCGTGGGGCTGATCTTCTGCCAGTGGGCGAAGTTGCTGGGCATCAGGGTGATCGGCACCGTCTCGACCGAGGAGAAGGCCGTCGTCGCCCGGGCGCACGGTTGCGACGAGGTCATCCTCTACCCGCGGGAGGACGTGGCGGCAAGGGTTCGCGAGCTGACGCACGGCGCGGGCGTCCCCGTGGTGTTCGACAGCATCGGCGCCAGGACCTACGAGGCCTCGCTGAACTCACTGGCGAGGCGCGGCCTGCTCGTGTGCTTCGGCACCGCGTCCGGGCCGATCCCGCCGATCGACGCCATGCAACTCGCGGTCAAGGGCTCGCTGTTCGTCACTCGTCCGGCCCTGGCCGACTACATCGCCGACCCGGCCGAGCGCGCCCAACTGGCCGGCGAACTGTTCGACCACGTCGGCTCCGGGCGGATCCGCATCGAGATCAATCAGCGGTACGCCCTCGCTGACGCGGTCCAGGCCCACCGCGACCTGGAGGCAGGCCGCAGCATCGGCTCCTCCGCCTTCACGCTCTGAGTCTCTGAGTCTCTGAGTTCACATCACCCGCACGAGAGGAGAGCGCGATGAGCGCAGCCACGCACGTCACCTCTGCCCGCCCGCCCACCACGACCACGCCCCGGCCCACGATCAAGGCACAACCCCTCACCTGCAGCATCGGCGCGGAGCTGTTCGACGTGAACCTCGGCGACGCCTCCCGCGACGATGCGCTGTTCGCAGAGCTGAAGTCACTGCTGCTGAAGTACAAGGTCGTCTTCCTCCGGGAGCAGGACATCACGCGTGCCGACCATGTCGCTCTCGCCTCGCGCCTGGGTCCGCTGGAGGACCACCCGGTGCTCGGAAGCGATCTGGAGCACCCGGGACTGGTCCGGATCTACAAGGACCTGGACAGCAGGCCCGAGCACTACGAGAACTCCCTCCACTGCGACGGGACCTGGCGCGAGTGCCCGCCCATGGGCGCCGTGCTGCGCTGTGTGGAGACGCCCGAGGTCGGCGGCGACACGATCTGGGTCAACATGGCCGAGGCCTTCCGCAGGCTGCCCGAGCACATCAGGACGCAGATCGCGGCCCTGCGTGCGCGGCACAGCATCGAGTCGACCTTCGGCGCCGTCATGCCGTTGGAGCAGCGTCACGAACTGAAGGCCCGGTACCCGGACGCGGAACACCCCGTGGTGCGCACCCACCCGGAGACCGGCGAGCAGATCCTCTTCGTCAACTCCTTCACCACGCACTTCGTCAACTACCACACACCCCAGAACGTGCGATTCGGCCAGGACCACGCGCCCGGCGCCGCCAACCTGTTGAACTACCTGATCAGTCAGGCGGGCGTGCCCGAGTTCCAGGTGCGCTGGCGGTGGACGCCGAACAGCGTCGCCATCTGGGACAACCGCTCCACCCAGCACTACGCCGTGCAGGACTACTGGCCCGCCGTCCGCAAGATGGAGCGCGCCGGGATCATCGGCGACCGGCCCTTCTGAGAGCCGCATCCCCCTGCTCGACCACACCCCTCTGCTCGACCACACCCTCTGCTCGACCACACCCCTCTGATCGGAGTACCTCCATGCATTTCCTCGACGATGCGCTGTTCCCCGAGAACCAGGAGAAGCTGGTCATCACCTGCGCCCCGTACGGCCCGGAGTGGGAGCCGGACGACTTCCGTGAGGACCTGCCGCTGAGCATGGACGAACACGTCCAGCAGGCGGTGGACTGCTACGAAGCCGGAGCGACCGTCCTGCACATCCACGTGCGCGAGCTCGACGGCAAGGGATCGAAGCGGCTGTCGAAGTTCAACGAGCTGATCGGGCGGCTGCGCGAGGCCGTGCCCGAGATGATCCTGCAGATAGGCGGGTCGATCTCCTTCGCCCCCGAAGGAACGGGCGCCGACGCCAAGTGGCTCTCCGACGACACCCGTCACATGCTCGCCGAGCTGGACCCCAAGCCGGATCAGGTGACCATCGCGATCAACACCAGCCAGATGAACATCATGGAGTTGATGACCGCCGACGACATCGCCAGCACATCGATGACCCGTCCCGAACTCGCGGAGGCATACCGCGAGATGACCGTCCCGGCCGGACCGGCCTGGGTCGAGGAACACCTGCGCCGCCTGCAGGCCGCCGGCATTCAGCCGCACTTCCAGCTCTCGAGCATCCCCCAGCTCGAAACCGTGGAACGCCTGATCCGCCGGGGCGTGTACACCGGCCCGTTGAACGTCACCTGGGTGGGTATCGGCGGCGGCTTCGACGGCCCGAACCCGTACAACATCATGCAGTTCGTCAACCGGGTGCCCGACGGCGCGGTGCTCACCCTCGAGACCCTCATGCGCAGCGTGCTGCCGGTCAACGTCATGGCCATCGCCATGGGGCTGCACCCCCGCTGCGGCAACGAGGACACCCTCTGGGGCCGCAAGGGACAGAAGATGACCTCCGTCCAGCAGGTCTGGCAACTGGTCCGCGTCGCCGGCGAGCTCGGCCGCGGGGTTGCCACCGGCAAGGAGGCCCGGGAGATCTACAAGATCGGCACCGCGTACGCCGATGCCGACGAGACCCTGGCCAAGCTCGGCTACGCCCCCAACCGCAAGCCCGGCCAGGTCGGATTCACCCACCACGCCTGAACAGGCGACCTCGGCCGACACCCGCGCTCGGGCCGGGTCGGGGGCGCGGCCCGTAGGCCGCCCCCGGCCCGGCCACCTCGCCGACCCCCCGTGGTCGAAGCGTCACCAGTGCCGGCTCCGCTGTGAGGAGTAACCGTGGCATCGCGCGCTACCGTGGGCTCGAAGACGATCACGTCGCCCACCGGATCACGGAGGTCCAGGGCCTACCCCTGGCTCGTGTTCGCCCTGACCTTCGCGTTGTTGCTGTCGGACTACATGTCCCGGCAGGTACTCAACGCCGTCTTCCCTCTTCTCAAATCCGAATGGGCGCTGTCGGACTCGCGCCTGGCCTCGCTGAGCAGCGTCGTCGCGTTGACGGTCGGTCTGCTCACCCTGCCGCTGTCACTGGTGGCGGACCGGTGGGGCCGGGTCAGGAGCCTGGTCCTGATGGCGGTGTTGTGGAGCATAGCCACGCTGCTGTGCGCGGTGGCGACCGGCTTCCACCAGATGCTCGGGACCCGCTTCCTGGTCGGGGTCGGTGAGGCCGCCTACGGCAGCGTCGGCATCGCGGTGGTCCTCAGCGTCTTCGCCCCGCGCGTCCATGCGGCGCTCAGCGGCGCCTTCATGGCCGGCGGATCGTTCGGCTCCGTGGTCGGAGTCGCACTGGGCGGCCTGATCGCCGTGCACCTGAGCTGGCGATGGGCCTTCGCGGCCATGGCGGTCTTCGGGCTGATCCTCGTCGCACTGTTCCGGGCGGTGGTCAACGAAAGGAAGCTGACTCAGTATGCCGTCGAACAGCAGCCGCTCGCGGCCGGGCACATGCCTGTGCCGAGCGGGTTCCGCGCACCCATCTCGAGCCTGTACACCAACCCCTCGCTTCTGTGCGCCTATCTCGGCGGCGGGCTGCAGATGTTCACCGCCGCCGTGCTGCTCGCATGGATGCCGAGCTACTTCAACCGCTACTACCACCTGCCACTGGACAAGGCCGCCGCGATCGCCGCGATCTTCGTCCTGCTCGTCGGCAGCGGAATGGTGATCTGCGGGATCATCACCGACCGGATCGGCCGGGCCGACACCTCGCAGAAGTGGACGAGCACAGTCGTGTTCTGCGCGATCTCACTGGTGTGCCTGTCCGCCGGCTTCCGCCTCGAACCCGGGATGCTGTCTCTGGTCCTCATCGGGTGCGGCGCGTTCTTCGCCGCCGGCTCCTCCGGGCCGACCGCGGCCATGGTCGCCAGCCTCACCCACACCTCGGTACGCGCATCCGCGATGGGCAGCCTCACCCTGGCGAACAGCCTTCTCGGGCTCGCCCTCGGCCCTTTCGTCGTCGGGATCCTCGCCGACCACCTCGGGTTGCTCGCGGCGTTGCAGCTCGCCCCGCTGGTGTACCTGGGCGCGATCGCCGCGCTCGTGCTCGGCAAGCGCCTCTATCCCGCCGGAGTGCGCCGACTCGCCGCACTCACCGAATCCACCCTCCCAGCCCCTTCGACGAACCAGGAACGAACGTGACCACCAACTTTTCACCAACTGTGGTGATTGTGCCGGGTTTGCGCGATCACGTGGCCGAGCACTGGCAGACCCTGCTCGCCGAGCGGATCGAGGGCGCGCGTACGGTACCGCCGCTCGAACACGACAAGCTCAGCCGTGCTGCCCGGGTCGCCGCCCTCGATGAGGTCGTCACCGCCATCGATGGCCCCGTGGTGCTCGTGGCCCACAGCGCCGGCGTGATGACCACGGTCCACTGGGCCCAGCAGCCGACCCGGCGGATCCACGGCGCGCTGCTGGCGACGCCGGCCGACCTGGAACGACCGCTGCCCGACGGCTACCCCACGATCGAGGACCTCGACCGCGGCGGATGGAACCCCGTCCCGCGCCGCAGGTTGCCGTTCCCGAGCATCGTCGCCGCCAGCAGCAACGACCCGCTCGCCGGCCGCCGACGGGTCCTGGGCATGGCAGAGGCGTGGGGCAGCCGCCCGGTCGACCTCGGCGCTGTCGGACACCTGGATCCCGTCGCAGGCTTCGGGTACTGGCCGCGCGCCGAGCAGCTTCTGCGGGACCTGATCGGCGCGCAAGAGGAGGTCGCGTCGTGACCCGGGTGTGTGTGTCGGCCGCCGAGGCGGTCGCCGACATTCCGAGCGGCGCCTCGCTGGCGGTCGGCGGGTTCGGGCTGTGCGGCATCCCCGATGCGCTGATAGAGGCGATCGCCGCGGGACCGGCCACCGACCTGCGGGTGGTCTCCAACAACTGCGGCACCGACGGTCACGGGCTGGGTCTCCTGCTGGGGCAGAAACGGATCCGGCGGGTGATCGCCTCGTACGTGGGCGAGAACGCGGAGTTCGCCCGGCAGTATCTGGGCGGGGAGCTGGAGGTCGAGCTGACACCGCAGGGCACCCTCGCCGAGAAGCTCCGGGCCGGCGGCGCCGGCATTCCCGCGTTCTTCACTCCGGCCGGGGTCGGCACTCCCGTATCCGAGGGCGGCCTGCCCTGGCGCCACCACCCCGACGGGTCGGTGGCGGTGGCCTCCCCGCCGAAGGAGGTCCGGCAGTACGCGGGAAGGCGCTACGTGCTCGAGGAATCGATCACCACCGACTACGCACTGGTGCACGCGCTGACCGGGGACACCGACGGCAACCTGGTGTTCGACAAGGCCGCCCGGAACTTCAATCCGCTCGTGGCGACGGCCGGGCGGCTCTGTATCGCCCAGGTGGAGCAGTTGGTTGCGCCCGGGGAGCTGGACCCGGGGCAGGTGCAGCTGCCGGGCATCTTCGTCGACCGGATCGTGCACACGGGCGTGCAGGACAAGCAGATCGAAAGGCGCACCGTGACCATGGCGAAGGAGGCCGGCGCGTGACCGCGACGCCGACCGGGGCTCGGGGCTGGACCCGCGAACAGATGGCGGCCCGCGCCGCCGCCGAACTCTCCCCGGGTGAGTACGTCAACCTCGGCATCGGGTTGCCGACGCTCATCCCCAGCCATCTGCCGTCCGGCATCGCCGTCGTCCTGCACAGCGAGAACGGGATCCTGGGCACCGGCGCCTATCCGTACGAGGACGCCGTGGACGCGGATCTGATCAACGCGGGCAAGGAGACCGTGACGGTCAACGCGGGTGCCGCGTTCTTCGACTCCGCACTCTCGTTCGCGATGATCCGGGGCGGGCACATCGACACCGCGGTCCTCGGTGGGATGCAAGTGTCCGAATCCGGAGACCTGGCGAACTGGATGGTGCCCGGCGCGATGGTCAAGGGCATGGGCGGGGCGATGGACCTCGTCCACGGCGCCCGCAGGGTGATCGTGCTCATGGAGCACACCGACAGGTCCGGTGCCGCCAAGATCGTACGCAAGTGCACGCTGCCGCTCACGGGGCAGGGCGTGGTGCATCGGATCATCACGAACCTCGCCGTCATCGACGTCACCGATGAGGGGCTCGTACTGCGTGAATGCGCGCCCGGCGTACCCGAGGAGTCGGTGCGCGCGGCCACCGGCGCCCCGCTCGCACCGGCCTCCGCAGCCGCCGCGGACTGCCCCGATCGCGACACCCGAAAGTGAGTTCCGCATGCTGAACCTGTCCGTACTCCTGGAGGACTCCGCGCGCCGCCACCCCGGCCGGGACGCCCTGGTCATCGGCGGCGAGCGACTGACCTACGCGCAGCTGGACGCCCGCGCGAACCAGGTGGCGAACCTGCTCGTATCACGAGGTGTCCGGCCGGGCGACAAGGTTGCGCTGTCCTGCCCCAACGTGCCCGCGTTCCCGGTCATCTACTACGGGATTCTCAAGGCCGGCGGGGTCGTGGTTCCGCTCAACGTCCTGTTCAAGGCACGCGAGATCGAATACCACCTGACGGATTCCGGAGCCAGTGCCTACTTCTGCGTCGAGGGCACGGCGGACCTGCCGATCGGCGAGTACGGGCTCGGCGGCTTCGACGCCGCCGCCGGTTGCCGGGAGATGTTCCTGATCACCGCCACGCCCGATACCGCCTCTCCGCCCACCAGGACGCAGACTCTGACCGACGCCCTCCAAGATCAACCGGATTCCTTCGAGACCGCGCTGCGCGGCCCCGACGACACCGCGGTGATCCTCTACACCAGCGGCACCACCGGCAAGCCCAAGGGCGCCGAACTCTCCCACGCCAACATGGTGCTCAACGCCCTGACGGCCAACCGGCTCTTCGACAGCAACCCGGCCCGCCACGACACGTATCTGCTCACGCTGCCGCTGTTCCATTCCTTCGGCCAGACCGTGACCATGAACGCCGGCATCTCGGTCGGCGCGACCCTGGTGCTGATGCCGCGCTTCGATGCGCAGGCGGCACTGCGGCTGATGATCGACGAGCACGTCACCGTGTTCGCGGGCGTGCCCACCATGTACTGGGGGCTGCTGGGCGCGCTCGGCTCCGGCGTCGACGTCGGCCGCCTCGCCCGCACCCTGCGACTGGCCGTCTCCGGCGGCGCCGCTCTGCCGGTGGAGATCCACACACGATTCGCCGAACGGTTCGGCGTGCAGATCCTCGAAGGTTACGGACTGTCCGAAACCTCTCCGCTGGCCCTGTTCAGCGACCCTGAACGCGATCCCCGTCCCGGATCGATCGGCATACCGGTCTGGGGCATCCAGGCCAAGCTCGTCGACGAGCACGGGAACACCGTCACAGGCGCCGGCCGGATCGGTGAGCTCGCACTGCGGGGACACAACATCATGAAGGGGTACCACAACCGCCCCGGGGCCACCGCGGAAGTGCTGCGCAACGGATGGCTGCGCACCGGCGACCTCGCGCGCACGGACGAAGACGGTTTCTACTACGTCGTCGACCGCGTGAAGGACCTGATCATCCGGGGCGGATACAACGTCTACCCGCGCGAGATCGAAGAAGTCCTGATGAGCCACGAAGCGGTGTCCCTGGCCGCCGTGATCGGCATCCCCGACGCCCGCCACGGCGAGGAGATCAAGGCCTTCGTCATCCGCGAACCCGCCGCGCAGATCACGGAAGCGGCACTCATCGCCTGGTGCAAGGAGCAGATGGCGAACTACAAGTACCCCCGCTCCGTCACCTTCACCGACGCGCTCCCGATGACAGCGACAGGAAAGATCCTCAAGCGCGAACTGAGCCCCACGCAGGCATAGCCGGCCGAAATGGAGTCGAACCATGACCGATGAACTCGATGCAGCCAACTCCAGTGTTGTCGAACAGATGCGGCAGAAAGGCGACTGGAACCCGCTGTGGGACGGGCTCGCGGAACTGGACCCGAACTGGACGGAGACATCCTGAACCGGGCCGGTTCGTGCAGACGGCACAGCGCCGACATGTCCAGGCGCGCCCGCACATCGACGGCGCAC
This sequence comes from Streptomyces sp. NPDC055749, assembly GCF_053617235.1. Lineage (NCBI taxonomy): Bacteria > Bacillati > Actinomycetota > Actinomycetes > Kitasatosporales > Streptomycetaceae > Streptomyces > Streptomyces sp. NPDC055749. The sequence goes on from NZ_JBSHFH010000072.1 coordinate 12,592, forward strand.
CGCTGCCTCGGCAGGACCAAGACCTCGACAGAGGGTCAGGGCTCCGGCTGAGATGGATCCCGCGCGGTCCTCGGGATCTGCGACAGAGCCGGACAGGATGGCCGCCCTCGGCGGCCCGAGGAGGAGCAAAGATGCTGCAGGCGCTGGGATTGGGTCCGGCTGAAGAGGCCATCTACACGGCTCTGCTGGCCAGCCCGGCAGCCTCCCCGCGGGCGCTCGCCCGGCAGACCGGGCTCGGGGAGGTCGAGAGTGTCGGCATCCTGCATGACCTGGCGAAGCGCGGCTTGGTGGCCGTCGCCACCCATACCGAAAGTGAGGCATCCGACTCGGTCGGCTGCGAGGACAGCCTTCAGCTCACCCGCTACCGGCTCACACCGCCCTCGGTGGCCCTTGCTCCGTTTCTCGTCGAGCAGCGCAATGCGCTGCACCAGGCCGAGACCGCGTTCTCCATGCTGACCGAGCAGTACCGCAGCAGCACCGCGGCAACCGCGGGCGGTGTCGTGGAGGTGGTCGTTGGCGTGGAGCAGGTTGCCCACCGCTTCCATCAACTGCAATCCGGCGCCCAACGGGAGTTGCTCGTCTTTCTTGTCGGTACGCCGACGGCCGTGCCGCGCGAGAACGCCGACGCGTCGGAAAGGTCTGCGTTGGACCGCGGAATCGACTTCCGGGTCGTTGCTGCCAAGGACTATCTCGACAGTCACGATGTGGTGCGGGACGTGCGGGAGGCCGTCACGGCCGGCCTCGAGCTTCGTATGGCCGACTCTCTGCCGCTGAAGATGGTCGTGTCGGACCGGGAGCGCGCCATGGTGCCACTGAACACGGCGGACTGCCGCGGCGAGCCGAGCGCAGTCGTGGTGCACCGCAGCGGCCTGCTGACGGCCCTGGTCCATCTCTTTGAGAGGGAATGGACTCAAGCCCGGCCGATATACACCACCACCACCGGTGTGCGAGAGGAGCCGGCGGTCGATCAGGAACCGACCGAAGAGGAACTTGAGGTTCTCGCCCTCATGCTGACAGGGACTTCCGACCGGCGGGCGGCATCCCAACTCGGCCTCTCCATACGCACCGTGGAGCGGCGGATTCGCCGTCTCATGGACATTGCCGGAGCAGAGTCGCGATTGCAACTCGGATGGCACGCGGCACGTTCGGGCTGGCTCTGACTTTCACCATGGCCTGAAAGCTGCGGCCAACGGGTTGCTCGCCGAGAGTGATTGGCGTGGTCCCGACTCTGATGTCGTGGAGAAATACGCGGTTGAACAGCGGCATCTGTCGGCGCGCAGAGCCGATCAGCTGACGAATCCATCGTGAATACCCGCTTGTCGGGGTTCCGCCACGTGGGAAACCCGTCACGCTCGGCAGCCCTATCCGATCCGTATGTCTGCCAGGCTGCGGCCCCAGCGTGGCATGTTCACGGAATCAAGTAGGGACTTCATGCATCCAACAGCGCGAATAGCCTTGGGCGCGGCGACTGCCGCTGTCCTGTCCGTTACCGCGGCCGTGCCTGCCGGGGCGGCAAATACGCCGCCCGACGGCGCATCGGGGAAGAGGCCCGTCATCGGCAGCGGGGCCCCGGCAGCGGGAGGCAAGCAGGTCACGGTCACCCTCGTCACCGGTGACAAGGTGCTGGTGACCACGGACAAGTCAGGTCGCAGCTCGGCGGCCGTGCTGCCCGGCAAGAACGGCACACAGCTGAACGTACAGACCTTCCAGACGGGCCGGGACCTCTATGTCTACCCGGAGGACGCCTCCCGGGCGATCGCCGAGGGCACGGTGGACAAGGAACTCTTCAACGTCACTGGGCTCATCAGCCAGGGATACGACGACAAGCACACCGACACGCTGCCGCTCATCGCCACCTACCGGAACAGTGTGAACGCTGCGGACGGTGTGCCGGCCACGCCCCGTGGGGCCGAGCGGGGCGTGAGCCTGCCGGCTGCGGGCGGGATCGCGCTCCGGGCCGACAAGGACACGGCCGCCGCCTTCTGGCAGGACGTCACCAACCCCCGCTCACGTTCTGCTTCGCACCTGAAGAAGCTGTGGCTGGACCGCAAGGTCGAGACCAAGCTGGACCAGTCCACCGCACAGGTGCACGCGCCGAAGGCATGGGCGGCCGGCTACGACGGCAAGGGCACCAAGGTCGCCGTACTGGACACAGGCGCGGACACCGACCACCCGGACCTGGCGGACCGGGTCACCGCATCCAAGAACTTCACCGACTCCCAGAGCACCATGGACTGGCGGGGGCACGGCACGCACACCGCCTCCACGGCCGGCGGCTCCGGAGCGGCCAGTGACGGCCTGAAGAAGGGCGTAGCCCCCGGGACCGACCTGCTCATCGGCAAGGTCCTCAACGACTACGGCTACGGCCAGACCTCCTGGATCATCTCGGGTATGCAGTGGGCCGTCGACGAGAAGGCCGATGTCGTCTCCATGAGCCTGGGCAGCTCCGCGATCGGCGACTGCAGCGACCCGCTGGCCGATGCGACAGAGGAACTGTCGAAGAGCACGCACACCCTGTTCGTCGTCGCCGCCGGCAACTCCGGCCCGGGCACCGAGACCGTCTCCTCGCCCGGCTGCGTGCCCAGCGTGCTGACCGTGGGGGCCGTCGACCGCGACGACACCACCGCGCTGTTCTCCAGCCGCGGTCCGGTGGCCGTCACCCACACCCTCAAGCCCGAGATCGCCGCCCCCGGCGTCGGCATCTCGGCGGCGGCCACGGGCGGCCGCGGCCTCTACGCGTACCGGACGATGTCGGGCACCTCGATGGCGACCCCGCATGTCGCGGGTGCCGCGGCCATCGTCCGACAGGCTCACCCGGACTGGACCGCACAACAGGTCAAGGCCGCCCTGACATCCTCCGCCCGCACCGCCGGCAAGGTCGCAGGTGCGGATCAGACCGGGGCCGGCGTCCTGGATGTGGCCGCCGCGGTGGACCAGCGGGTGGTCTCCGCGCCCGCCGTGCAGGCCGGCAGCTACACCTGGCCCCAGGACACGTCGGACCGCACCACCGTTCAGGTGCCCTTCACCAACACGAGCCGCAGCGACCTGACGTTCCATCTGAAGGTCAGCGGCGTGCACGGCAACGACGGCAGCGAGGTCACCACCGGCATCCTCGCGCTGAAGGAACGCAGGGTTACGGTTCCGGCGGGGGCCACCGTCCAGGTGCCGCTGCAGGTCGACCCGACCGCCCGTCTGAAGGCCGCTCAGTACGGCGCCGTCACCGGCAGGATCCTGGCCACCGGCGGCGATGTGCACGTCTCCGTGCCCGTCACGCTCCACGTCGAGCCGGAGACGGTCACCGTCAAGGTCAAGGTCATCGACCGCAACGGCAAGCCCGCGACCGGCCTCTCCTCCCTGGACGTCGCCGGCCTCGACACCGACAAGGGCGAGCGCCGCACCAACAACGGCGCGGCTGAGCAGGCCTACCGTGTGCGCCCGGGCGACTACGTCATCAGCAGCTTCGTGGCAACGCCCGACGCGGGCAACGCGGCCGATTCGATCAGTTACCTCGCCCACCCGCAGCTGCGGATCACCAAGGACACCACCGTCGTCCTCGACGCCCGCAAGGCCCACCGGCTGAGCCTGCACACCGACCGTCCCTCGACGCTGCGGGGCACCACCCTCAGCTACAGCCGCTCGTGGGACGACACCTGGCAGCTCAGCGCGTCACTCGCGGCCGGCGCCGCCGTGCAGAAGTTCTACGCGGACGTCGACGGGCGTGCCCTGGACGGCGACTACGAGTTCCGGCCCACCTGGCGCGCGACCGGCGCCGAGGACGGCTCGTCCTACGTCTACAACCTCTCGTTCCCGACCGAGGGGCCGCTCAACTCCGACCAGGCCTACCGGCCGAATGACTCCCGTCTCGCCCAGGTCACCGAGACGTGGCATGCCCTCGGCAAAGAGGCCGATTACATCGACGCACTGTTCCTGCGTCCCTCCGGCAGCAGCGACACCCGGATCCCCGTGAGCCTCTTCCAGACGGTCCACGTGCCCGGTACCCGCACCGCCTACTACACGACCGGCGACGACGCCTGGTCCCACGGCGCGATGACCAGCTTCCCGTTTGCCGCGTTCATGTCGGACCACGATCGCACCTACCGGGCCGGACAGCGGAGCGCCGAGGAGTGGTACCGCGGTGCCATGCGGCCGGGCGCGGCGCGCGATGCCGACGGCAACCTGATGCTGGCCGCCGAGCGGCAGGGCAACCTGATCGGCATCCAGAACGCGCTCTGGGTCGACGGCTCCGGCGACCACTGGACCTACGGCGGGTCGTTCGGCGACCTCGGCAAGATGTCGCTGAAGCGCGACGGTGAGGAGATCGGCAGACTCGCCTATCCGTACGGTGTGTTCAGCGTGCCGGACGAGGACTCCGCGTACGAGCTCACCCAGGATCTGGCCAAGATCTACACGGGCGACCGCAACTGGCTGCGCTCCACCGCGCTCACCACCACCTGGAGCTTCCGCTCCCACCTGGAGTCCGACGTCTACTCCCGCGGCCTGCCGCTCCTCTTCCCGGCGTACGACCTGCCGGTGGACGGCATGAACACCCTGCCCGCGCAGAGCGGCATCAAGGTCGGCCTGTCGGTCGAGGGCCATGCCGGGTACACCCCGGCCGCGGTCACGGAGGCCTCGCTGTCCTACTCCTACGACGGCGGCACCACCTGGACCCAGGCACCGACCGAGCAGCAGGACGGCAACTGGACGGCCGTCCTCGACCACACCGGCGCCACCGGCGAGCAGGTCACGCTGAAGGCCACCTTCACCGACGCCAACAGCAATGCGGTCACCCAGACCACCACTCGCGCGTACGACGTCCGGTAGCCACACTGTCCGGCCGGGCGGTCTCCCCAACAGGGGCCGCTCGGCCGGTGAACGGCAAGGAAGACCTGGCGTTCGTCCTCCAGAACCTCACGGCAGCCCTTTCCTGACCGCACCCCTGGCGCAGGCACGTCCTTGCGCCAGGGGCGCACCCCGTTGCACCAACAATTCGAATGCCTTGCCGTTCCTCCCTATTGCCGATATCGAGAGCATCCTCGAATTCCTTCGCCCGTCTTCCGGTCAAATGTCGTGGCGGGCTCACGACATGGAAGAAATCCGCCACTGCCAATCGGTTGCCCGATCCGTGCGGAGCCCGAGAGTATCTGCCGAATGCAGCAAGAACTTCTTTCTCACGAAGAGTAGGAGAAGCTCATGCACCCTCCGAGCCATTTTCACGGCGGCCCCGAAAGAACGATCTGTCAGGAGGCCTTGCGATGAGGCGTTTCGGGCGACGGCTGGCCGCCGCGGCCGCCGGCATATCCGTCCTGGGGACGGTCATATCGAGCACCGCGGCAAGCGCCTCCAACCCAACTCCGGCTACGACTTCCCTCACTTCCCTGAACCTGCCGGCTTCGGTCGCCGGAAATCGGGAGGACCTGTCGCTGACGCTGGTGACCGGTGACAAGGTGCAGATCGGCATCACCGAGGACCGGAAGCCGGTCGTCCGTGAGATCGTGCCCGCGACGCGGCCCGGGAACGAGTCGGTTCTCGTTCACACCGTCACCAGGAACGACCAGGTCTACGTCGTACCGGAAGACGCGTTGCCGCTGCTCCGCGCCGACGTGTTGGACTGGGAGCTCTTCAACCTTTCCAAGCTGGCCGATTGGGCGGCCGAGGGCAGAACCGGTGAAGTCCCGGTGATCACTGCGTACAGCGGAAAGGCCGGCGCCCGGACAGCGGTGACCGCCGCCGGTACGACCGCCAAGACTGTCCTGCCGAGCATCAACGCCCGCTCGATGACCATCAAGGGCAACGGCCAGTGGTGGCGAGAGGTGCGGAAGAAGACCACCGGCACGTCAGCCGCCTCCCGGGCCTCCGGCCCGCTGGCCGGGGTGGGGAAGGTGTGGCTGGACGAGCTGACGAAGCTGCAACTCGAGCATTCCGTACCGCAGATCGGCACGCCGTCCGCCTGGGAACGCGGCTACGACGGTTCGAACATGAAGGTCGCGGTGCTGGACAGTGGCATCGATGCCACCCACCCCGATCTCGCCGGCCGGATCACCGAGGCGGTTGACTTCACCAACAGCCCGAACGGTCCGGTGGACGGCCACGGACACGGTACCCATGTGGCGTCCACGATCGCCGGTACCGGCGAGGCCTCCGACGGGCTGCGCCGCGGTGTGGCGCCCGGTGCGAAGCTCGCCATCGGCAGAGTCTGCGGTTCGGACGGCTCGTGCGCCGGCTCCGCGGTCATCGCCGGCATGGAGTGGGCCGCCAAGTCGGGTGCCGACGTGGTGAACATGAGCCTCGGCGGCGCACCCTCCGACGGAAGGGACCCGCTGAGCACAGCGGTCAACACGCTCAGCCGCACCTACGGCACCCTGTTCGTCATCGCCGCGGGCAACGCCGGCCCGGACTCCGAGACGGTCGGGGCGCCAGGTGCCGCCGACGAGGCGCTGACCGTCGCGGCCGTGGACAGGAGTGACCAGATGGCGCGCTTCTCCAGCCGCGGACCCCGCGTCGGGGACGGCGCGGTCAAGCCGGACATCTCGGCGCCGGGCGTCGCCATCGTCGCGGCCCGCGCCAAGGGCACCGCGATGGGTAAGCCCGTGGACGAGAACTACACGTCCGCCAGCGGCACCTCCATGGCCACGCCCCATATGGCCGGTGCCGCGGCGATCATCGCCCAGCAGCATCCGGACTTCACCGGGCGGCAGATCAAGACGCTGCTGATGGCGACCTCCAAGGACCTCGGGCACGACCTGTTCGCGCAGGGCGCCGGCCGGGTGGACGTGGCCCGCGCGATCGACCCGAAGATCATCCCCGACGGAAACCTGAACTTCGGCCGAGCCGAATACCCGCACTCGCCGGTGCCCAGGACGGTCACCTACAGCAACTGGACCGACGAGCCGGTCACTCTGACGCTCTCCGCCTCGGCTTCCCAGGCCGGCAAGCCCGCACCGGAGGGGCTGTTCACGCTCAGCGCCGACCAGGTCACCGTGCCCGCCAAGGGCTCGGCCGATGTGACGGTGACCATGGACGGCAGGGCGGTGGACAGTTCGGGAGAGTACGGCGCGTACACCGGTGTCCTGACCGCCGAGGACGGCGCGGGGACACTGCTCGGTTCATCGCGGATCTCGACCTATGTGGAGCCGATCCGCCACGACCTGAGCATCAAGGTCATTCCTCCGACCGGCGCCACCGATGTCTCGTACGGCAGCGCGCTGATCGTCCCGGTCGACGAGGACAAGCTGAACCTGTACGAAGAGCCGCTGACGGTACCGGGCGGCGAGACGATCAAGGCACGGGTCTTCACCGGCACTGTCACGGCGGCCATCGGGGTGACGTGGCGGGACGCGGCCGGCGAGCTGCACAAGGCCGCACCGATGGTGCCGGAGGTGGAGGTCACCGGGGCGACCACGGTGGAGCTGGACCTTCGGAAGGTCAAGCCCATCAGTGTGAACACCCCGGAGCCGACCGAGACATACACAGCACTCTTCAAGACCGAGCGGACCTCCGTGGACGGAGACTGGGCGATCACGGCGTCGTTGCCCGCCGAATACGGTCCCGGTGAGCCGAACTGGTGGGCACTGCCGACCGCCGGTGAGGTCAGCCTCGGCACGCTCGACTTCCACAGCCGGCACGTCCTGGTACCGCCGTCAGTGACGATGGAGGTCACAGGGAGCGGCGACTCCTTCGGCCTGGACGCCCGCTACGCGACACCGGACACCACGATCAACGGCGGAGGCCAGCGGTGGACGAAGGACGGGAAGCCCGTATCCACCCTCGTGCGGTCGACGATTCCCCGACTGCCCGCCAGCGGTAAGAAGCCCGTCGTCCACGCGGGCACCGGATCGGCCGAGGAACTCGCCAAGGTCGATGCCAAGGGTGCGCTGGTGCTGCTGAAGCCGACCGACATCTGCGGGAGGACCTGCGACTTCACCGCACTCCGCAAGCGAGTGGCGGCGGCTGCCGCCGCGGGCGCGGTCGGGGTGCTGGTGACCGGCGAAACCGATCGGGTCGCCCTGCTGAAGTACGAGTCGTTCCGGCAGTACAGGTGCGAAAACGGTCCCGACAGCTGCCCGCCGGTCGATCCGTACGCAGCGCTGCCGATCGTGACCGTACCCCCGGCCCAGGCCGCCACGCTGATCAAGCGGATCGAGGGCGGAGCGAAGTCCGGCGTCCGGATCGAACTCGGGGGCAGCCGCGAAGTGTCCAAGGCCTACGCTCTCGCCTTCGATTCCCCCGGCCGGGTTCCCGGCAACCTGCCGTACCAGGTCCGGTCCCAGGATCTCGACCGCGTCGATCACCGTTTCCACGCCGACCGGCCCGGCGCGATTCCCCACTTCAGCTGGAACCGGATGTCGAAGTCCGGCCCGGTGACGGAGGAAAGCATGCTGCCCAAGCCGGACAGTCAGCGGCGGTTCACCACGCTGGTCGGGCCGCGGAACGACGACGCGGTCGACCGCTTCGAGATGTCCGTCAGGGACTATCTCGCGCCGTCCGTGGCGCGTCCGTCGGGCCCGGGCGAAGCTCAGGACCTGGCGCTCGGCAAGAAGAACACGATCGCGTGGAACGCGGGTCCGTCCCTTCCCGGCGCGGTGCCCCAGGTCCGTAGCAAGTCGGGCTTCGCCGCCGAGACCGGCCTGCCGTGCGCCGGCTGCCGGGAGGGTGACCGCTTCTGGCCCACCCTGTACCAGACCAGCAGCGGTGGCGGTCGCCAGGCCATGACCAGCATGCTCAACGACACGGGTATCGCCCATTTGATCTACGGGATCCAGGCCTGTGAGCCCCCCGCCTGCAAGGTGGGCCTCTTCGATGACGCCGGCCACGAACTCCGGCAAAAGCTCAACCCGGTCGAGTTCGCCTTCCAGCTCGGCGAGCCCGGCAACGCGTCGGAACCGATGTCGAGGAGCGGGCGGTGATGACCGAAATGAGAAGGGAGCTTGCTCCGATGAACGCGGCCGAGCCATCGAGGTGGCGCCGGAAGGTGAGCCTGGCGGCGTCGGCAGCCGTAGCGATGCTCGCGCTGGTGGGGTGCAAGGCCGACGTGATCTCGTACGACCTGCCTGCGGAATCAGCCCGCTACACGTTCCAGGCGGAGACCCATGGGGTCAAGACCGCGTGGGAGTACACGTCCGACCGGCCGGCCGAGCCCGACACACCGACGTCACAGCCGTGCATCGCGGACGTCGTTCTCAAGGAAACCGGTCCGTGCCGTCCGGAGCCGCTCATCTTCCTGCGGTACGACCTGGGCCTTGGTCTGGACAACACCGCCGAGGCCGACGGGCTCCACCCCATCACCGTCACCGGCTACTACCAGGATCGGCTCAGCACGCCGCCGACCGTGACCGAGTTGCGGGCGGAGGCCAGCTTCGACGGCGGCAAGGTCTGGCAGCCGGTGATCACCAAGGCCGACGGGAAGAACACCTTCACCGCGCGCATCAAGCACCCGAAGCGTGACCAGGCTCCCGGAGGAGTCGCACTGCGGATCACCGCGACCGACAGGGCGGGCAATACCGTCAAGCAGACCATTCCCCAGGCGTACCGACTGCGCTGAGGCCGACCGATCCGGAGGGAGCACGGCCGGTGCGAGCTTCGCACCGGCCGTGACCCTCGTGGCAAAGGAAGCCCGGCGAGGTCCTTCCACGACACAGACGGCCAGGCCGGAGTACCCACGGACAGACGGAGAGGCATCATGCTGTCAGACGTGCTGGGACTTACCCCCGACGAGGCGGACACCTACCGCGTTCTGGTCTCGGTGGCCTCCGCCACGCCCACCGGACTCGCCGAACTCATCGGCTGCGACATCCGTCAGGTCGTGGGGATCCTCAGCAGGCTCGAAGACCGGAAGCTCGTCGCGCGCAGCCTCGGCGACACCACTCGGTTCGTCGCCGTCCCACCGGCGGCGGCGCTGCAGGCGCTCTTGATGCAGCGACAGAACGAGCTCGATCTGGCGAAACTCGAACTCGACTCCCTCGACGAAATCTACCGCGCGGCCACTCTCGGGCGCGGCGCGGCGGAGGTCGTCGACGTGATCCACGGCACCGAGGCCATCCGTGAGCGCGTCGGACATATACAACTCGGCGCACGGAAAGAGGTCATGAACCTTGTCAAGGCGCCCTTCTTTTCGTCCGGCAACATGACCGACGATGCGGTCATCGAGCGGGGTGTCCGTTACCGCGTGATCATTGAGCGCTCGATGCTGGACCGGGGAGCTCCGTCGTTCGACCAAATCATCCAGGCGCGGGCTGCTGGAGAGGTGGTCCGGATCGCCGAATCGCTGCCGCTGAAACTCTTCATCGTGGACGGTGAGTTGGCCATCGTTCCACTCCTCGGCTCCGCCAATGCCGCAAAGGCGGGAGCCCTGTTCGTGCACGAGTGCAGCCTGCTCGACGCGCTGATCGCACTGTTTGAGTCGGAGTGGGAGAAGGCGATGCCGTTCGTCACGTCTGCGGGTAGCTTGCGGAGCGCGCCCGCCATCGATGATCTGGGTGCACAGATACTCAGCCTGATGCTGACGGGCCTCACCGACCAAGCGATCGCCACCCAACTGAACACCTCCATGCGGACGGTGCAGCGCCGGATTCGCCAGATGATGGACACCGCGAAGGTGGAGAACCGCATGCAGTTGGGCTTCCGTGCGGCACGGCTGGGCTGGCTCGACGCAGAGCAGGACGGCAGCTGACTCCCGGAACACCGGACTCACCTGCCGAGGACGTTCACGCTGGATGTTTACGGCAGGCTGTTGGCGGCTGCTGGGGCTCAGTCGCCGCCGCAGCTCGACGCGCAACTGGAGCCGCAGCCACCCCCGTTGTGCCGGTTGCCGGAGTTGCTCCCGCGTCCCCGGGTCGACGAGCCGCGCGGTGGGTTCCTGCGACGCTCTTCGGCCTCGCGCTCCGCCTGCCGGTGGCGCTCCGCCCTTTTCCGGCCCTCGCGGAGCCGCTCACGCTGCCGGGCAGGGCCGTCCGCCGGTTCCCACGGGCCAAGCCCGTGGCGGCGGTCCGGGCGGAGCGGGGCGGTGGTCACGGTCGCGTACATCCGCCCCATCTCCTGGTGGCGGTGGTATTCGGCGCAGGCGTATTCGAGGACGACTTCGTCGCCCTCCGCCGGGGTGCCGTACAGGACCGCTTCGAAGGGCTCGCGCCTCGGGTCGATGTCGTGGTGCCCGTTCCCCACCCCGTACGCCGAACTGCTGCCGAGGAGCCGCGTCCTGGCGCGGGTGTCGCTCTCGCGGGGAACGTACGCGATCAGGGGGGCTGCCGAGCGGGTGAGGGCGTCCGCGCACACCCAGTGGCGTCCGTCCGGCCCGGCGCGCACGCCCACGATCAGGGCAGGCTGGGGCTCCCCGTACAGCCGCCGGGCGGCTCGGTGGGCGAGCTGGCCCCGGCCGTAGAAGCTCGAACCGGCCACAAGGAGCACCAGTCCGATGCCCTGCTGCCCGACGGCGTCGTAGGGGACGCCGGACACGGTCGGTTCCCCGAACAGGCCGTCGGTGAGGATGGCTGCGGCGACCAGACAGAGTGCCAGCCCGAGGTAGACCTGCTCGTGGCCGCGGTGGCCGTCCGATTCCGGGGTGCCTTCGGGCAGCGGGAAGCGGCGCTCTCCCGCAGCCGCGAGGGCCAGGGCCCGCTGTCGGCGTCGGGCCCGCAGCCGCAGGCAGCCTCCTGTGAACGCGACGGCGCACGCGGCGAGGACGGCCAGCCACCCGGCCCTCGCCGGATGGTCCACGTCGCCGGGCCGGGCCAGAGTCAGAACCGCTTCCACAGCGACGAACACAGCCGCCGGTACGGCCGCGAACGGAACGTACCGATACCAGAGCGGCAGGGCGGTCAGCAGGATCAGACCCGGATACCTCAGCCAGTCCGTCCCGTCCCCGGGCCCGCTGTGCCAGGCCGCGGACGCGGACGAGAGCCCGAACAGCAGGACGTACGCCGCCGCCACCAGGATGGCCAGGACCCAGCCGCCCACGGCCGGGGCGAGAACGGTCGGGACCGCCGCCCTCCGCCACCGTTCGGCATCGGCCACGGCCCAGGTGGCTACGCCGCCTCCGGACACGGACCGGGAGGCGACACCGTCCCCGGTCACGGACCAGGTGGCGACACCGTCTTCGGGCAGTGTCCCGGTCGGTAGTTGCTTGATGTGATACGCCGTCACCGAACCACGACCGCGCGCCCCCCGTATGCCCATCCCGCACGCCCCCTACGCCCGCTCCGTCATGCATTCCCGGCCAGTCTGCCCGCGACGGCCCTCCGCCCCAACGGGGTGAGTGCTTTCCAGCCGGAGCAGTTGTCTCACGTGGCAAGTCGTTGCGGACCACGTACGGGATCTTGAGGCCACGAGCAGCCCATGGCAGGCTCATTCGGCATGATCGATGAATTCGCGAAAGACAACCTGCACGAGAGACTGCGGCGGGACCGCAAGGCGCTGCTCTGGAAACTCGACGGCTTGTCCGAGTACGACGCCCGCCGACCTTTGACAGCGACCGGGACCAACCTCCTCGGCCTGATCAAACACGTGGCCACCGTCGAGGCCAGGTACTTCGGCGAGGTCTTCGACCGTCCTTCCCCGGAACCGCTGCCCCGATGGCAGGACTACAACGGCAGCGATCTGTGGGCGACCGAGGACGAGACCCGCGATCAGATCATCGGGTTCTACCGGCGCACGTGGCAACACGCGGACGCGACGATCAACGAGCTTCCCCTCGACGCCCCCGGCCACGTGCCGTGGTGGCCGGAGCCTTATGCCGACACGAACCTGTTCGCCGTCATGGTCCATGTCCTCGGCGAGTCCATCCGTCATGCCGGGCACGCCGATATCCTGCGCGAGGGCCTCGACGGCCGGACCGGGTTGCGCGCCGAACACGAGCAGCAGATCGACGAGGAAGCCCGTGCGGCCTACTGCGCGAAGATCGAGCAGGCCGCCAGGTCGGCCGCACCGATCAAGGCTTAGTGGGAGCCGGCCGCCCCGTTGCTGCCGTCGCCTGACGGCAGTGGGCGAAACCACGTATCACCGCGGCTGTTTGCTACTGCCTCGGGCGCTCAGTGCGCGGATCGGCCCGATCAGAGCCCGGTAGACCGGGCGTACCACGCGGCCGGGAAGATGGCGGTGACGTTCCTCCTGCCAGACTCTCGCTCTGCGGTGACCAGCAAGGGGTGACCACCGGTCGGGATCCGGGGGTTCGGATGTGTGGAGTTCGATGCGGCAGAGGTGCTTCGTGTTGACGAAGCCGTACTGTCCGGGGCTGACCAGCCGCACCGGAGCGCCGTGGTCGCTGTCGAGTGGCCGGTCGTCGAGACGGTCGGCGATGAGTACGTCGTCGGCCAAGGCGTCCTCGAGCAACACGACCGACTGATAGCCGTCGAGACCTTCGAAGACGATGTGGCTGACCGGAGCAGCCGATTTCAGCAACGGTTCGACTTGCGTGCGGTAGAGGGTCTCGAACGAGACTCCTTCCCACAGCAGGCCGGTTGCCGACCATCCGGCGACGCAATGGAAGTCGGCGCCGAGCTTTCGGCGTGGCAGCTTCGCGAGGTCGGTCACGGACAGGGTGACGGTCTCGGTGAGAGCGCCGCCGATCTCGATCACCGGGTCGGCGGGGACGGGCGGAGGCGGGTGATGGAGATGCGTACCGAAGCGCGGGAAACCGTCGATGGCACGCTGGCCGGGAGGGAGAGTCATGTCGATGCTCCATTGGGCGTGTGGTGAACCTGGCGGGGCTTGACCTCCAGGTCTTGGGCGGCGGGCCGACCCGGACCTCAGCGCGCGGGAAGCGCGGTTGGGTGTGCCCGCGTCGTCGGCCTGGTGGCAGCTCTCGACCACCTCCTCAAGGTGCCCTTCACGCGTTATACGGTAGCGTACATATGGGGTTCGGGCTGGTTGTACGGGCCCGGGCAACAGGTGGCGAGAGTGAGGCGGGCACGCAATGGGTGCGTTGCGCACACCGCGCGAGAAGTGGGTCGAAGAGGGACTGCGGGCGCTGGCCACGGGCGGTGTGGATGCCGTGCGCGTCGAGGCCCTGGCCAAGGCCCTCGGCGTGACCAAAGGCGGGTTCTACGGCTACTTCACCGACCGCGGCGCACTGCTGGCAGAGATGCTGGACGCCTGGGAGCGGGAGTGCGTAGACGAGGTCTTCGACCGGATCGAGCAGGAGAGCGGTGACGTGCTGGACAAGGTCCGGCTGGCCGGGCAGCTCACCTTCTCCAGTGACCGTCTCTTCCCCATCGACCTGGCCGTCCGTGACTGGGCCCGCCGCGACCAAGCGGTCGCCGACCGCCTTCGGCGCGTGGACAACCGGCGCATGCAGTTGCTGCGTGACGCGATCAGCACGTTCTGCCCTGACCCGGACGAGGTCGAGGCCCGCAGCCTGCTCGCCTTCTGCATGGCCATCGGCGGCCACTTCCTCGCCGCCGACCACCCTGGCCGCACCCGTGCCGAGGTCACCGCGCGCGCCGGCGATCTGCTTCTCAGCCGCTCGCCCGACAGCCCTGCCAAGTGAGTTCCCGGTGACCGTCCTTCCGCCTGCCCGCTGCCACCCTCGTCCTTGATGGCCGTCGGTCAGGCCTGTGTGGACGAAACCGGCGACGGTCCGACACGGTTGATCATTCAATATCCGCAGTTGCGCCCTGGTTCACACGTCGTACACGAGCGGTCTCGACACTTTGTCCCGCCCGTGTCGAATCGCGCTCGGGACGTGGGTGCAGGTAATTGCTGGAGGTCATGAATGGTCAAGCGTCGTGAACTGCTCGGGATGGTCGGCGCGACCGTCGGAGCCGGAGTGCTGGGGATGGGCACCGCCGAGGCCAGGCCGCAGGGTGTGACGGGCAGTCGTCCCTCGCAGCGAACGCTCAAGGTCATGCAGTTCAACATCTGGCACGGCGGCAGCCCTGTGCCGGGCGGCCGGGCGGGTATCGCCGACACCATCGCCGCGGTCGAGCCGGACGTGGTGATGCTCAGCGAGTCGAACCCCGAGCGGGTGGCCAACCTCCTGGCCGATCTCGCCGTACGCGGACTGACGTACTTCGACAACGAGAACCCGACCGATCCCGGGGTGATCTCGCGCTATCCGATCATCGAGCACGCATCCTTCCCGTACTGGTCGAAGGCGGTCGTCTCGGTCGACGGCACCGAGGTCGCGGCCTACTCCGGGCACCTGGAGTACCGCTACTACGTCAACTACCTGCCGCGCGCCTACGGTGGCGGCACGCCCGCGCCCCTGGAGACCTCCGAGTACGGCTGGGGCGAGATCCCGACCGGCCCGATCACCGACGTCGACCTGATCATGCGGCTCAACGAGGCATCGGGGCGCACGAAGGTGACGAAGACGGTGCTCGCGGACGCCGAGAAGGAGCGGGCCAAGGGGCGGCTGACGCTGCTGGCCGGTGACTTCAACGAGCCCTCGCACAGGGACTGGACCCGCCGGACCCGGAACCTGTTCGACCACAACGGCACGGTCGTCGAGTGGTCGACGACCAAGGCGATCGAGGACGCGGGTTTCCGCGACAGCTACCGCGTCATCCACCCGGACCCCGTCCGCGAACCGGGCTTCACGTGGCCGAGCGACAACCCGGGCGCCGACGTCGGACAGCTCACCTGGGCGCCGAAGGCGGACGAGCGGGACCGGATCGACTTCGTCTTCTACCACCCGGACCGGCGGATCCGGCTGCTCGACAGTGTGATCGTCGGGCCGTCCAGCACCATTGTGCGCAACGAGCGGGTGGAGGAGTCGGGCAGGGACACCTTCTGGGAGCCCACCTGGACCTGGCCGACCGACCACAAGGCCGTACTCAGCACCTTCCGGGTGTCCACGCGCTGAGCCGGTCCTCGGGCCGTGCCCGCTCGAAACAGGGCGCCTGACGCGAGGGTCGCGACCCGACCCGTCGGTGGCGAGAGTTTCAATCCGTTGGGGAAGGGACCAATCCGCCCGGCGCCCGGGTCCGAATGATGGGCGTGAGGATCTCCCGAACAACCCTGGCCCGTGGTGGGCTTGCCGCCTTGAGCGGCTTGCTCTCCGGTTTCGCCGCGCTTGCCGTTGCCGAGCTCGTCTCGGCGGCGGTCCGGCCCGAAGCAGGACCGGTTACGGCGGTCGGCGGCGCGGCGATCGACCGTACTCCGGCGCCCGTCAAGGACTGGGCGATCCGTAACTTCGGCGAGAGCGACAAGCTCGTTCTGCAGCTGGGCATCCTCGCGACGCTCACCCTGCTGGCGATCGCGCTTGGTCTGGTCGCGCTGCGCTGGCGGCGTGCCGGTTCGTGCGGCGTGCTGGTGTTCGGCGTGGTGGGTGCGGCAGCGGCCGTGAGCCGCCCGGACTCGACCGGCCTCGTCGACGGGCTGCCCTCCCTGGTGGGTGCCGTCGTGGGCGCCGGGGTGATGTACGTACTGATAGGCAGGCTCACCGGACCACGGCGCGTGGTTGTCCAGGGTGAGGACGTCCAGGGCTGGGACCGGCGTGGATTCCTGATCGCCGCATCGGCCGCGGCCGCGGCCTCCGCCGGCGCGGGTGTTCTCGGCCGGGCTCTGAACGGCCGGCGCGGACAGGACGCCATCGCCTCGCGTGCGGAGCTGCTGCTGCCCAAGCCCGCTTCGGCCGCCGCGCCCATCCCGTCCGGTGCCCAGCTGCGGATTCCGGGGATCAGTTCCTTCACCACGCCGAGCAAGACGTTCTACCGGGTCGACACCGCTCTCGTGGTGCCCAAGGTGGACGCCACCAGCTGGAAGCTGCGGATCCACGGCAAGGGCGTGAAGCGCCCGCTCACCGTCACCTTCGAAGATCTGCTGGGGCGTGAGCTCATCGAGCGGGACATCACGCTGACCTGTGTGTCGAACGAGGTGGGCGGGCCGTATGTGGGCAACGCCCGCTGGATCGGCGTACGTCTGGCGGATCTCCTCAAGGAGGCAGGCGTCAAGCCGCCGTCGAGGGGCGGTCCGGCCGACCAGTTGGTGGCGCGCTCGGTGGACGGCATGACGCTCGGCACCCCGGTCGAGGACGTCATGGACGGCCGCGACGCGATGCTGGCGGTCGGGATGAACGGGGAGCCGCTCTCCTTCATCCACGGGTTCCCGGTCCGGATGGTGGTCCCGGGTCTTTACGGATACGTCTCCGCGTGCAAGTGGATCGAAGACATCGAGCTGACCACGTTCGACGACTACGACCCCTACTGGGTGAAGCGGAAGTGGGCCCGCAAGGCTCCCATCAAGACCCAGTCCCGGATCGACACCCCCAAGCCGTTCGCCAGGCCCGAGGCCGGCACGGTCATGGTCGCCGGTGTGGCCTGGGCCCAGCACCGGGGCATCGACCGGGTCGAGATCCGTATCGACGACGGTCCCTGGCGGCCCGCCGACCTGGCCGCGCAGGACACCGTCGACACCTGGCGGCAGTGGTCCTTCCCCTGGAAGGCCACCCCGGGCGGCCACACCCTCACCGTGCGGGCCACCGACCGTACGGGCGAAGTCCAGACGGAAGAACGGACGCGCACGGTCCCCGACGGTGCGAGCGGCTGGCACTCGGTGGTCGTCACCGTCGACTGACGGACCGGCTCCTGCCCAGCGGCCCCCCAGACCTTTCAGACCTTCACACCTTTCAGTCCTCACACACAGTAATGAATCAGTCACTCAAGGAGAACACCATGAACGCAGTCCGCTTCCGTCGCGCAGCCGTTGCCGTAGCCGCCGCCGCAGTGCTTCCGCTGGGCCTGGCCGCCTGCTCCGACGACAGCTCCGACTCCGCGTCGGACACCTCCTCCAGCGCGGCGGCCCCCGCACCGGAGGAGCCGACGACTCCCGCCACCGAGGAGCCGGCGACGGACGGCAAGCCGTTCGGTCCGGGCTGTGCGTCGGTCCCGAAGGACGGTGCGGGCAGCTTCGACGGCATGGCCCAGGACCCGGTCGCCACCGCGGCGTCCAACAA
>NZ_JBSHFH010000073.1:0-30186 GCF_053617235.1 Streptomyces sp. NPDC055749
GCGCCTGCTGCGGAACCACGGACTTCTTGACGGCGCTCATGATGCCATCCTAGGCACAGCACTACCGCCCAGCGCGGAGGCCGGTGCGAGCTGCGCGTCTACTATGAAACCGATCAAGCGATCGGCGGAGAGGACACGGGCCCATGCGGCGGCTGGGGGAGCTCGAGGCGGAGATCATGGACCGCTTCTGGAGATGGAACCGGCCCGCCACCGTGCGAGAGGTCGTCGACGACATCAACCTGCACCGGGATCTCGCCTACACGACCGTGACCACCGTCACCAGCATCCTCTTTCAAAAGGGCTACCTCACACGCACCAGGGATCGCCGGATCTGGACATACAAGGCGGCCTCGACCCGCGAGGCGTACTCGGCTGCCCTGATGGAGGACGGACTGGAAGCCAGCGCAGACCGGCCCGCCGCCCTCATCCAGTTCGTGGAGAACCTCGACGACGACGAACTCGCGGCACTCCGCAGAGCCTTGCGCACCGTCGGGCGACGGGCGAAACAGTGAACGCGGCCCCGTCTCTCCTGGGGTACGCCACCGTGGTGGGGGTCGCCGCGCCACCCCTGATCCTCCGCAGCGCCTGGCCGCACCGGGCGCCCGGCCTCGCCGCGGCCGTATGGCTCGCCCTCACGGTCTCGTTCACGCTCGCTGTGGCGCTCGCCGCCTCCCAGCTGGCCTCGCCCACCGAGCACCTGCACGCCGGTCTCATAGGGCTGCTGCACGCCTGCGGCATCGGCGGCACCGGGACACCCGCGCCCAACCCCACAACTGCCGACCGGCTGGCCCTGGCCATGCCCCTCACCGTCTTCGGCGCTGTCGTCGGAGCTTTCCTCCGGCAGCTCGCCCGCGGCGCGCTGGTGCGGGCCCGGCACCGTGACCGCCTCGACAAGGTGGCGGTGCGCTGCGACCGGCTCCGCGCCACCGTGCTGACGCACGGGACTCCCGCGGCGTACTGCCTGCCGGGCTTCCGCTCCCGCGTCGTCGTCAGCGACGCGGCGGTGCGCCTGCTCACGGAAGAGCAGCTCGGCGCCGTCCTGGAGCACGAGCGGGCCCATGTCGTCGGCCGGCACCATCTGCTGATCGCCGCCGTCGAAGCCTTCGCCACCGTCTTCCCCTGGCTGCCGCTCGCGCGTCGCGCACGCGAGCAGACGGCAATCCTGATGGAGATGGTCGCGGACGACCGGGCCCTTCGGAGGCACTCGCGCGAGGTGCTGGCGACCGCGATGTACGAGATGGCCGCTGGCCGGGCGCCGAAGGGCGCATTCGGTGCGGGTGGGTCGACTGCTCTCATCCGTATGAAGCGCATCTTGGGTCCCCGCCGGGCCCCACACCCCGCTCTTCGGGGGTCAGTGGCGTCCGTCGCCCTCGTCGTTCCGCTGTTGCCGCTGCTCGTCGCCTGCCCTCCCGGCGTCTGAACGGCTCGCCGCATACTGTTCTGCTGGTGCTTCGCCAGTGTCGACCGCGGGCCCCGAGCGGCGGCCTGTGAGCAGCGTGGCGATGAGGACGGCCACGAGCGCGAGGAGGGTGGCGGCGACGGTGAGCGCGAGTGAGAAGCCTTCCGTCGCGGCGCCCAGCGGACCGGTGGAGTCGGCCAGGGCGTCGCTGCGTCGTGCAGCCATGGTGACCAGTACTGCTACGCCGACGGCTCCGCCCACTTGTTGAACGGAGCTGAGGACGGCTGCGCCGAGACCGGCGTCCTCTTCCGTGGTGCCCGTGAGCGCGGCGACTGTCAGGGCGGGCAGGCTCAGGCCGCATCCGAGGCTCGTGACCAGCATGCCCGGCAGCACGCCGGATGCGTAACTGTCGCTCGGAGCCACACCGGACAGCAGAAGCAGTCCGGCTGAGCTGATCAGGAAGGACATGACGAGGGTCCGGCGCATCCCGAGCCTGATCACAGCGCGGGAGGAGAGCCACATGCCTGCGAGCATTCCGGCGCAGTAGGGCAGGTAGGAGACACCGGCCTTGAGCGGGCCGTAACCGAGCACGGTTTGCACGTGGATCATCAGCAGAAAGGCCATCGCGTACATGGCGGCGGAGAACAGCAGGGTCGCGCCGTTGGCGACAGCTCGGATCCGGAAGGCCAGGAACGCGGGCGGCACCAGTGGCCACGCTGTGCGTGACTCGGCCACAAGGAATGAGATGGTCAGGACGCCGGCAAGGAGCAGAGGCCCCACAACGGACGCGTCCCCCCACCCCGACTCCCCGGCCTGGAGCAGGCCGTAGACCAGGGACACGACGGCGCCGGTGCCCAACACCGCACCGAGTACGTCCAGGCGTGCCCGGCGGGTGGCCCGGCTCTCGGCGACGAGACGCGGGAGCAGCGCAAGGGCCAGAACGACCACGGGCAGGTTGATCAGAAAGATCCAGCGCCACGAGGTGAGGCCGGTCAGCGCACCGGAGATCACCAGGCCCATCGTGCCGCCCAGCCCGGCGATGCCGCCCCACACACCTAGTGCCTTGGCACGCTCCTTCGTACCGGGGAACAGGAGCGTGATCAGCGACAACGAGGCCGGGCCCGCCATGGCTGCGCCCGCCCCCTGGGCGAACCGCCCGGCCACGAGTTGCCAAGGCTCCTGGGCAAGGCCGGAGACGAGGCTCGCCGCACCGAACAGCGCCACACCGCTCAGGAAGACACGTCGGCGGCCCAGCAGGTCGGCCACGCGACCGAACAGCAACAACAGCCCGCCGAAGGCGAGGAAGTACGCGTTGACAACCCAGGCGAGGGCCGCGGTACTGAAGCCGAGATCGTCCCGGATGCTGGGCAGAGCGACGCTCACCACGTTGTCGTCCAGGACGAGCATGAACTGCACGAAGCACAGCACAATCAGCGCCGACCGGCGACGGCCGGTGCTTGCGGCAAGGGTCGATGCCGATGCTGAGGTCATGACGGGCGTCCCGTCAGTGTGGTTGGCATGTCCGTGCGGCGGTAGCGCCCCTGGCGCGAGTGAATGATCGGCATGCCACGACGCTATGCATCGGCCGAGTTGGCCACAATCCGCTATGAGGCCATGCCATATCGCGTTGAGGACATAGGCTGAGACGCATGACCGAGGCCGTGTTGAGCGCCGTCCCATCCGGGGTGGGGGCGATCGTCGTGGGGAACTTCCCCCTGTCGTCGGGGCAGTGGATACCAGCGCACAGCCACCCGCAGCACCAGCTGGCCTGGACGCCAAGGGGCGTGCTCGGCGTCGCCGTCGACGACACCTACTGGGTCCTGCCACCCACCCGGGCGCTGTGGTTGCCCGCAGGGGTCGTGCACCGGACCGGTGCGACCCGCGACGCGGTGCTGCGCAGCCTCTACCTCGAACCGGACCGGTGCTCTCTGGCCTGGACAGAGCCCACGCCGGTGCGCGTCGACGGGCTGCTGGCCCACCTGATCCACCACCTCAACCGGCAGGACCTCACCGACGACATACGACTGCGGGCAGAGGCGGTCGTCCTGGATCTGCTGCACCCTTTGCCGACCATGCCCATCGATGTGCCACGTCCCGTCGACGAACGCGTATGCGCCGTGGCCGACGCGCTGCTCACCGATCCCGCGGACCCGCGGAGCCTTGAAGCCCACGCCCGGGCCATCGGAGTGAGCCGACGCACCCTCACACGGCTGTTCGTCCACGACACGGGCATGAGCTTCGATCGCTGGCGCACCCATGTACGACTGCGGGCCGCCCTGCCACTCCTCGCCGAGGGCCAACCCGTGTCCCGGGTCGCGCAGGCCGTCGGCTACGCGACACCAAGCGCGTTTCTCGCGGCGTTCCGCCGAACCGTAGGCACCTCCCCGAAGCGCTACCTGAACGGCGACGCCGGCTTCGACGCATCCGATACGAGCACGTCGGCGCCGTCGAGGACGTGAGCAAGCGCCACACGCGCGCCTTGTCGCCGTCGGGGGCGCGTCTGTTGCGAACAACGGCACAGAGAGCGCCCAATCGGGCCACGCCGACAATGGTCACGGTCACTGACCTTCCCGTTCGCCGTCCACCTCCTCTGCAACAAGTCGTCGCGCCCGCCACGTCCTGATGACCCCGGCGGCCACTGCCACGCTCGCCAGCACGGACGCAGACCGTAGGAGAGAAACTTACGTTCTGCCCCGTGTTGCACCCCTTCTCGCGGTCCGAGCGCTGAGATGCTGCCTGCCGATAGCAGCCGGTAGCGGTCAGCCCGCCAGAAAGGAGATCACGTGGAAGCCGCGGCCTGGGAGCCGGTCGCACTCCTGCTCGCAATCGTCGTGGTGGTGGTCTTCCTGCTCCACTGCCTCGGGGCCACCATCCGTTCCGTCCGCGAGCCGCTGCACACGGGCCCGTTCAGTGGCGGACTCGAGCCGCGGGAGCACCCGGCCTCCCGGTTCCACGTTCGCTGGTACCCCGTCACGATGACCTTCCTCGCGTTCGACATGGAAATGCTCTTCATGTACCCGTGGACAAAGGTCGTCCCGGATGTCGGTACGCCGGCGGTCGTCGAGATGTTCCTCTTCCTCGGCGTGCTGCTCGCCGGCGTCGGTTACGCGTGGCGCGAGGGGGCGTTCCGGTGGAGCTGAGGACGCGCTTCACGGGGGTGGCCTTGGCACGGCCGGGGGTTCTGCTGGTGACGGCTGCCGGTGCGACGCGTGAGCGGCTGGCCGTCGAGACCGAGCTCGCGCGCAGGGGCTGGCCGAGGGTCCCAGGACCCGCATCGGCGGACCTCGTCGTCTTCGCCGGCGCCCCCGTTCCCGTACGGGGGGACAACTGGGCGGAACGCGTGTGGCTCGGCGTACCGTCGCCCAAAGCACGGGTGTCCGTAACGGATGCCCGGCACGCGGCGCATGACCTGGACCACGGGCATGCCGCGCTCCTGAAGTCGGCCACGGCCCAGAGGGCTCACGGGACAGGGAACGTTGAGGATGGGCGCGACCACGACCGTGATGCTCGTGACCCAGGTGATCACGGGCACGACGAGGGCCAGGAGGGCTACAGCGCCCACGGCGGAATGGACCACGACCGTCATGCGCACCACATGGGGGCCGTAGCCGGATTGCCGATAGCCGAACGGGCTGACGACCGGGACGGGTTGAGGCTCGACCGGCTTCACGTACCGCTCGGGCCGGCGCTTCCGGACTGGCCGGCAGGGCTCGTGCTGCGCGTGGAGCTTCAGGGTGACGTCGTCCAGCGCGCCGAGATCGAATCGGCCTCCGCGCCTTCTTCGTCCCAGCCTGTCTTCTGGAACGAGCCATGGCTCAGGGCAATCTCCGGTGAGCCGGTGACAGTCGGCGAGGCCGCCCGGCGGCGGTCCGCGGCGCATCTCGACAGTGTCGGCAGATTCCTCGGGGTGGCCGGCTGGAGTGACGCGGCGGCCAAGGCACACCACACCCGCGACAGGGCTCTCGATGACGCCCCGGCCACCGAACTCCGCGCAATCGTAGGGAAGTTGGTCCGGCGCGTCCGCAAGTCGTGGACTCTGCGCTGGCTCACGGCGGGCGTGGGTGAGCTGTCCGTCGAACACGCGGATGACCACCAGGTGACGGGACCCGCGTTACTGGCCGCAGGCGACGTGCACAGCCGATTGACCGTCTGGCTGGACGAGATCGAACGCGCCCTCGACGAGATCGATGAGCGCGCCCCGCTCGCCAACCACCCTCCGGTTGGGCCCCGAGGCCGTGTCGACGCGGACGTCCCACCGTCCCAAGCACTCCTGGACGTGCTGCCCGGTCTCCTCGAAGGCGCCGAGTTCGCCTGCGCTCGGCTCATCGTCGCGAGCCTCGACCCCGATCTCGACGAGCTGGCCGCGCAACACACACCGAGGGGCCATGCACATGGCTGAACCGGCTCCGCTGTGGGCGGTACTCGTCCTGCCTGTCGCACTGGCGCTGGTCGCGATGGGCGTGGCGACCGTCGATGCGAGGTCTGCCGGGCCGGGCCGCGAGGTGCTGCGGCTGCTGGTGCAGCAGCGGCGGGTCACCAGGGCGGCCGATGTCCCTCTCGTACGGCTGGGGACGACGCTGCTCCCGGTCGCCGCCGTGCTCGCCGCCGCCGTCCTCCCCTTCGGATTCCGGTCGGTCTCCGACCTGCCGGACGGGATCGTGTGGTTCAACGCCATGGAAGCGCTGGCGTGGGCGGCTGTGTGGCTGGTGGGCTGGGGACCGAACTCCACCCTGTCGCTGATCGGCGGATACCGCTTCCTCGCGCAGGGTTTGGCATACGAGCTGCCGCACATGCTGGCGATCACGACCGCTGCGCTCGGAGCGGAGTCGTTGCGGGTGGGCGCGGTGGTGGACGCTCAGGCCGGGCTGTGGTTCGCGGTGTGGATGCCTGCGGCGTTCGGGATCTATCTGCTGAGCACGCTCGCCATGGCCTTTTGGGGTCCGTTCGACCAGCCGGCGGGCGCGGACGCGGCGGGCGGCGCGGCGGCCGAACTGTCCGGGGTGGACCGGCTGGTGTTCCTCGGCGGCCGGTGGCTGCTGCTCGTGGTCGCCGCCGCCTTCTCCGTACCACTGTTCCTGGGCGGTGGGCACGGTCCGCTCCTGCCCGACTGGGCGTGGACGGTGGTCAAGACGGCTGCTGTGCTCGCGTTCCTCGTATGGGTCAGGCGCCGGATTCCGACCGTACGAATGGAGCGCTACGTGGAGCTGGCCTGGGTGGTCCTGACGCCTCTGGCGGTGGCGCAGGCGTTGGTGGTGGCCGTGGTGGTGCTGGGTCGGTGAGGGAGCGATGACAACGGCGGCGTTCTGGGTGCTGGCGGTTCTCGCCGTGGCGAGCGGCATCATGGTGTTCCGTTTCGACTCGATGGCGCGCGCCACGTTCTCGCTGCTCACGGCCCTGCTGTGTGTGGGCGGGGAGCTGATCGTGCTCGGGCTCGACTACCTCGGCATCGTCACCGTGCTGATGATGACGATCGAGATGGCCATCATGGCCGTGTTCATGATCATGTTTATGATGAACCCGGCCGGTCTCATGCCGATGGCGATGATCCACAACAAGTGGGGAGCGGCCGTCATCTGCGCTCTGGCGTTCGCCGTGCTCGTCGCCGGCGTCCTCCTCGCGCCATGGCCGCCTCGGCGCGGGCAGGCTCCCCCCGACCCGACCATGGCTGTCGGCATGTCCCTGATGGGGCCGCAGATGCTGACCATGATGACGCTGGGCATGGCGCTGTTCGCGACGATCGTCGGTTCCGTAGTGCTCTCCACCCGGCGCGGCAGGTACGACCGCCTCGGCGACGATCTCCGGGCGGCCCGGCCCGATGACCCGGTGCGCGGCGGGGTGGGCCGATGAGTCTGGAGCTGTTTCTGATCGTCGCCGCCGCACTGTTCTGCGTCGGGCTGTTCGGGGCGCTGACCCAGCAGTCGATCGTGATGCTGATGATGGGGCTGGAACTGATGCTGGGCGGGGTGATGCTCGCGGCCGGCGCCGCCTGGCACTACGTCGCTCCGGCCACGGCCGACGGGCAGGTCCTGATCGTGGTCGCCATCACGGCCATGGCGGTGGAGATGGCGATCGGATTCGCCGTCGTGACGGCCCTCTTCAGGTCGCGTGAGATCGACATGACGGACATGGCGGCGGAGCTGAGGGAGTGAGCCTCGTGCTGTGGGCGCTGGTCGCTCTGCCTCTGACCGCCGGGGTCGCGCTCGCTCTGGCCGGACAGGCCGCCGACCGCTGGGCGCCTGGCATCGCCGTGGTGGTCGCGGTCGCGTCTCTGGTGCTGGCGGTGACCGCCGCCGTCCGGCATCCGGCCGTCGAGGCGCCGCTCATGGAGGGGCTCTCGCTGCGGCTGGCGGTGGACGGTCTGTCCGGCGTCCTCGTCGTCACCGTCACCGCCGTCACTCTCGCCGTACTGCTGTTCAGCCTGGTGGAGTTCGGCGGGGACGAGGCCCGGGCCCGGTTCTTCGGGCTGATGCTGCTCTTCGCGGGGAGCATGCTGGTCACCGTCACTGCGACCACCCTGCCCGTCCTGCTCATGGCCTGGGAGGTGATGGGCGCCACGTCCTGGGCGCTCATCGGCTACTGGTGGCGTGAGCCGGAACGCACCGCAGCCGCCGACACCGCGTTCCTGACCACCCGCGCCGCCGACCTGGGGCTCTACCTCGCCGCGGGCGCGGCCCTCGCGGCGGCACCCGGTCCGCTCGCCCTCGACGGGCTCGCGCGCACGGCCGAGCCATGGCTGTCGTTCGTGACGGCGGGCCTTCTGGTCGCGGCGCTCGGTAAGTCCGCGCAGCTCCCCTTCAGTTTCTGGCTGTCGCGGGCCATGCAGGGGCCGAGTCCAGTGTCGGCGCTGCTGCACTCGGCGGCGATGGTGGTCGCGGGTGCGTATCTGCTGCTGCGGATGAGACCGCTGCTGGATGCCTCTGGCTGGGGCGCGAGCGCAGCCGCGTGGGTGGGTGCCGCGACTGCCGTCGCCCTGGGCCTGGTCGCCGTGGCGCAGAGCGACTTCAAGCAGCTGCTCGCCGCCTCGACCTGCGCCCAGATCGGGTTCATGGTCCTCGCCGCCGGCGCCGGAGCGACCACCGGTGGGGCATTGCAGTTGATGGCACACGCTGCCGCGAAGAGCCTGCTGTTCCTCGTGGCGGGCGCGTGGCTCACGGCATGGGGAACGCAGCAGCTTCCCGCGTTGCGTGGTGCCGCGCGTTCCCACCGGGCAGTCGGTGTGCTCTGCACGGTGGGCGCTCTGTCGCTCGCCGGGCTTCCGCCACTCTCCCTGTGGGCAGCAAAGGATGTGCTGCTCGCGGGGGCACTGGAGGACAGCCCGTGGCTGTACGCGGTCGGGCTCGCCGCCGCCGTCCTCTCCGCGGCCTACAGCGCCAAGGTCCTCCGTTTCGTGTGGGGCCGCCCGGAGCAGCGGGCGACGGGCGGACGTCGGATTCCGGGCGGGGCCGTGGTCCCGCTCGCTCTGCTCGCCGCCGCGTGCGTGGCGCTGACACCCGTGGCCTTTCCGCCTGTGCGAGACGTGCTCACCCGATATCTCGACACGGGTCCTCAACCAAGTCCGCACGTATGGGAGTTCGCCCTGTCCAGCGCTCTGGCACTCGCGGCGGCCGCCGCGGCCTGGGCCTGGGGCACCCGCCCGCTTCCGCTGCCGTTCCGGGTGAAGCGGCTGGGCCGTGAATGGTTGGGCCTCGAACGCGCCGCCCATGTCCTTCTCGTCTCCCCCGTTCTGGCGCTGGCTCGCGCCGCCGCCGCGTTCGACGACCGGGTCCTCGACCGCGCCGTGGAAGCCGCGGCACAGGGAGCGGTCGGCTTCGCCCGATGGACGAACCGGTTCGTCGAGCGAGCGATCGACGGAGCGGTCGAGGCTGTCGCCACGGCGGCCCGGCGGCTCGGTGGATGGGCCCGCCGCCCGCAGACCGGCCAGCTCCACCAGTACCTCGCCCAGGCCGTCGCGGCCTTCTCCGTCCTCGCCGTCGTGCTCGTTCTCGTGAGGTAACTGTTGCTCACCGTCCTTGTCTTCGTCCCGACCGCAGTCGCCCTGCTGCTCCTCGCCCTGCCCTCCCGTACCCCCGTCCAGGCGCTGCGCTCCGTGTGGTTGGCCACGACCGCGGTCGAACTCGGCCTGGTCGTCGCCGTGTGGGCCGGATACCGGACCGGCGGCGGCATGCAGTACGAGGTACGGGCCCGCTGGATCCCCAACGCGGGTGTCGGGTACCACATCGGCGTCGACGGTCTGTCGCTGCCGCTGCTCGCCCTCACCTGCGTCCTGTTCCTCGCCTGCGCGCTGTACTCGCTCCGCGAGAATCGCCGCTTCCGCGAGTTCGCCGCGCTCTTCCTCTTCCTCCAGACCACGTGCCTCGGGCTGTTCGTCTCGCTCGACCTGATCCTGTTCTTCGTCTTCTTCGATCTGTCGATCGTGGCGATGTACTTCGTCATCGCCGGATGGGGCCACCGCGATGCCAAGCGGGCCGCGCTAAAGTTCTTCCTTTACACCTTCACCGGATCGCTCGCGCTGCTGCTCGGCTTCATCGGCCTCTACCTTGCCGCCACCCCGCACACCTTCGACATGGTCGACCTGACACGACAGAACCCACTTGCCGGGCGATCGGCCTACGGCGCGCTGGTTCTGCTGGCCGTCGTCGTGGGCCTGGCCGTGAAGACACCGACGATCCCGTTCCACACCTGGTTGCCGCCCGCCCACACCGAGGCGCCCGCCGCCGGCTCCGCGATCCTCGCCGGCGTGCTTCTGAAGATGGGGACGTACGGGTTCCTCCGCATCGCCATGCCCATGCTGCCGGACGTCTGGCGGCGTTACGCACTGGTCTTCGTCGTCGTCGGAGTCCTGTCAGTCCTCCACGGCGCGCTGGTGGCGCTCGCCCAGACCGACTTCAAGCGCATGATCGCGTACACCTCGGTCAATCACATGGGGTACATCATCCTGGCCGTCGGCGCCGCCGCCGCGACCGCCGACACCTCCGCCCAGGCCCGCTCCCTCGCGATCACGGGATCGGTCACCCAAATGGTCAGCCACGGCCTGATCACGGGCGCACTGTTCCTCCTCGCCGGTGTGCTGTACGAGCGGGGGCGGACACACGACATGGGCGCGTACGGCGGTGTGGCCGCCGTCGCACCCGTCTTCGCCGCCCTGACCGGCATGGCAGCCTTCGCGTCCCTCGGCCTGCCCGGGTTCTCCGGCTTCATCGCCGAGTTCCAGATCTTCACCGGCACGCTCGGGCCGCGACCGCTGGCAACCTCCCTCTCCGTAGTAGGCATCCTGCTCACGGCCGGTCTGTTCCTGCGCGCGCTCCGGAACATCCTGATGGGGCCGCTACGATTGCCGGACGCTCCCGGCACGCCACGCCCGTTCACGGACATGCGTTTCCATGAGAACGCGGCCGTCGTTCCGCTCCTCGTGCTCGCCGTACTCCTCGGCATCGCGCCGCGTTTCCTGCTCGACGTCATCGAACCGGCCTCGCGTACGGTCCTTGAGCAGCTCGCCCGATGACCGGCATGGACGGCATGAACGAGAACCCGCTCGACATCCTCCCCGAGGTGTTCCTCGCCGCCTCGGCCGTTCTCGGGCTCCTGCTCGGCGCCTGGCTGCCGCGCGGCCGCCAGTGGCTCGTGGGGCTCCTCGCGGCGGTGGCGGCGTGCGGGGGGATCGTGGCGGCGGCCATCACCGCTGCCGGGCCCGATGTGACCGCGTTCGGCGAAGCGTTCACCGTCGACCCCGTCACGAACACCTCCCGCACCGTCGTGCTCGGCGCGCTCCTGCTCGTCCTCGGCCTCTCCGCCGGACCGTTCCACGCCCACCCGCGCGAGAGCGAGTTCTACGTCCTGCTTCAGCTCTCCGCCCTCGGCGCGCTCGTCATGGCGGGAACCCAGGACCTGTTGCTGCTCACCGCCGGCTACCTTCTCGCGAGCATTCCCGCCTACACGCTCGCGGGCTTCCGCAAGGACGGCCCGGGCACCGAGGCCGCGCTCAAGTACTACGTGATCGGCGCTCTGTTCGGCATCCTCATACTGGCCGGCATCACCGTGCTGTACGCGGCGGGACGGGCCACCGGCTACCCACTCCTCGGTCCCGCGCTGCCGGAAGCGCCGGAGGCGCTCGTCGCGGCCGGGGCCGTCGGCCTGCTCGCCGGCGTGCTGTTCAAGGCCGGCGCCGTCCCGGCCCACTTCTGGGTACCGGACGCGGTCCAGGGCGGCACCGCTCCGGTCGCCGCGTTCCTGACCACCATCCCGAAGATCGGGGCGCTCGCGGCGCTGCTACGACTCGGTGAGTCGGTCCTCGCCGACAGCGGAATGCCGTGGGCAGGCGTGATCTCCGTGGTGGCGGCGGCCTCGATGACGCTGGGCAATCTGGCCGCCTTCTTCCAGGACGACGTCAAACGGCTCCTCGCGTACTCGACCATCAGCCAGGCCGGCTACCTCCTGCTGCCCGTCGCGGTGGCCGGCCGGTCGGACCTGGCCCAGGAAGCGTTGCTGTACTACCTGGCCGCGTACGCCGTGACGAATCTGGGCGCCTTCGCCGTGGTCTGCGCCCTCCCCCGGGCCGGCCGGATCGGCGACTACCGCGGCCTCGCCCGCAAGCGACCGCTGCTGGCCGCGAGCCTCGTCATCTGCCTCCTCGGACTAGTCGGCACACCGCCCACGGCCGTCTTCGTCGGCAAGCTGGAGACGTTCAGCGCCGCGTTCGACGGCGGGTACGCCTGGCTGGCGGTCCTGGCCGCCGTCAACACCGTCGCCTCGCTCTTCTACTACCTGCGCTGGATCGTGCCCGCGGTGTCTCAAGGTGGCAATGACGATCCCGTCGACGGCGACGGCACGGCGCGAGCTGTCGCCTACACGGCCGCCACCATCTCCGTGGGGCTCGGTCTGGCCGCAGGTCCCGTACTCCCCGCCCTGAGCAGCTCCCTCTCCGCGTAGAGGTCACCTCGCAGGACAATGGAGTGGAGGAACTTACGGCTTCGTACCGCAACGGTGAGGACCATGGTGGTGGCACTGTTGGCTGCACTCGTGGGGGTTCTGATCGCGGCTGCCCTCTGGTATGACATCGCTCGCCTGATCAGCACAAACGAGAGCTGTTTCCCTCCCCTCGCCCGACTGCGGGGGCACGGTGCCGGCCTTGCGGCCACGGAGCGCTGGTGCACCGGGCTCCTGTTGCACGGGCGCATCGACGGCGACGAGTATCGGCGCCGGATGAGCGGCATCGCGCGCGGCAGTAGGAGATTACGGAGCCCGGGCATCTCACGCACGGGTGAGCGTCCGAAGCGAACGGCGCAGCGGACGATGACGTGCCGCCTTGCCGTAGCGACGCTGGACGTGGGCCACGGTCCCTGCCCGGCTCCCCAAGAGCGGCGGCGCGGACCGTTCTCGTGCACCTCCACCTCACCAGAGGATCCCCATTTCGTCTCTCCATAGCCACCGCGACCCAGCGGCCAGGATCATCATTCGTGGGCCGTACTCGGCGCTTCACGCGGCCTTGGACAGGGTGGACCGGTCCGTGGTGGGGGCATGCCGGGTGGTTGTCATGGGGCTGGTCATGGCTCCTCGTCCGTCGTGGAGCGGCCACAGGAGCAGCGCGCTGACCGCTCCCGCTGCGGCGAGGACCGCGAGGACGGACCAGGTAAGGGTGAAGCCGGCGTTCGTGCCGAGCCATCCCGCGACGGGATAGGTGATCAGCCAGGCCAGGTGCGACAGGGAGAACTGGGCCGCGAATGCCTCGGGGATCGCGTTCCGTCCGACGGAGGCGCGCAGGACCTTGCCGGTCGGCGTGATGATCAGTGCCATTCCGATGCCGATCACGGTCCAGATGATCGCCGTACCGATCCAGGTGGTGAGGCCGGCCGCGATGAGCGTCACCGCGGCGGTCGTGCCGCCGACGAGGACTCCGGCGCCGGTCATCATGACGGTGCGGGCATTGATCCGGTCGAGAACGCGGGGCAGTACGAGGGCGGCGAGGAGGGTTCCGGTGCCGGAGGCGGCGAGCATCCAGGCGACGTTCGACTGCGAGCCGCCGAGCTCGTCACGGACGTAGTTGACGGTGTTGACGACGACGATCGACCCTGCCGCCGCAACCACAAGATTGAGCGCCATGACGCCGCGCAGCCGCGGCGTCATGAGGTAGGTCCTGATCCCTGATGCCGCCTTGTCCCATGCCTTGGTGTGGGTACTGGGGCGGGCGTCGGGGATGCGCGCCGACAGGACGAACAGGGCGGAGACGAGGAATCCGGCGGAGGTGCCCAGGAACAGCCAGTTGAAGCTCATGAACGTCAGGGCGACGGCTGCCAGCACGGGGCTGAGCAGGCTCTCCATGGTGGAGGCGACCTGGGAGGCGGACAGAGCACGCGTGTAGTCGGAATCGTCGGTGACGATGTCGGGGATTACGGCCTGGAACGTCGGGGTGAACGCCGCGGAGCCGGCCTGGAGCAGGCCGATCAGGGCGTAGATGTGCCAGACCTCGGTGACCAGCGGCAGTGCCAGGACCACCGCACCGCGGACCACGTCGAGGAGGACCAGGAAAGCTCTTCTGGGAAGCCGGTCGACGTACGCGGCAGCCAGGGGGGCTATGACCACGTACATGACCATCTTCATGGTCAGGGCGGTGCCGAGGACGATGCCGGCGCGCGGTCCTGCGAGGTCGTAGGCGAGCAGCCCGAGGGCCACTGTGGTCAGCCCGGTACCGAACAGGGCGATGACCTGGGCGCTGAACAGGTGGCGGTAGTCGCGGATGGCGAACAGACGCATGGCGGGTTCCTTCCGTGTTCATGCGGCGGGGCACGGCCCCGGGGTGGAGGCCGTGCCCCGCGAGTACAGGCGGGGGTGTCTCTAGGCACCGGCGTCACTCCCCGGTGTGAGGCCGGCGAGCAGATTGAACGCGCCGGTGAGGATGTTGAGTGCGACGACTCCGACGACGTCGGCTATCGCGCGGTCGCTGTAGCCGTGCTCACGCAGCGCGATGACCTGTTCGTCGGTGATCGACGTCGGCTCGCGATAAATCTGGAGCGCGAGGGCGATGATCGCCGCGATCGCGGGATCGGCCGAGGTACCCGTGTGGGCGCGCTCGATCTCTTCCTCGTCCACTCCCATGGCGCGGGCGGCACCGACATGCGCGTCGAGGCACAGCCGGCAACCCTGCACTGCCTGGACGGCGATCGAGATCCGTTCGCTGGTCCTGCGGTCGAGTTTGGCTCGTCCCATGGCCCGGCTGAGCTGGAGATAGCCGCCGAGTACGGCCGGCGAGTGCGCCATCGTGGAGACCATGTCACCGATCTGGCCATGGCGGGCGACCAGTTCGGCGAGGAGGTCGCGCGAGGCGCCGACCGTGGTGTCCGGCGTGAGTCGGGTCAGGCGGGGCATGACGCTCCTTCCGATGTGGGGGATGTGCTGGGGGCTGTGGGCCTCGACGGTCAGTGGTGTGCGTGGTGGCCGTGGTGGTGGCTGCTGTGCTCGGGTGCGGCCTGGGATGCCCCGTCCGACCGGGGGGCTGCCGTGCTGGTCCGCACGGTGAACTCGGCCGTCCGGACGACGTCGTTGTGCTGGAAGTCCAGGTACAGGCGGTAGGTACCGGCCGAAGGCGCGACCGCCATGAAGGCGATCCCGGGTCCCGGCGCGGTGGCGCCGTCACCGGGTTCGCCCTCCGGGTGGACGTGGAGGTAGCCCAGGTCCCCGACCCGCAGTGCCACCAGGTGCCCGTACGCGGCCAGGTAGGGCTGCAGGTCGGTGACGGGGCGGCCGTTCCGGCTCACGGTGAGGGTGAGTTCGCTCGCCTCGCCGGGCAGGAGTTCACCTTCGAGCGCCACGGTGTACTCGCCGATCCGTGCGATCCCGGTGGCTTCGGGGAGCGGCAGCGGGTCGTACGCCCCGGCGACCGCGACATCAATCCCCAGCGTCATGGTCCCGTTGTGGCCGACCGGGTGGATGTCGGCGAAAAACCTCCAGTCCCCCGGCTCCAAGGTCAGTTCGACGCTCCAGGTCCCCTTCTCGTCCCTCACCGGGTGCACGTGCTGGAACCCGGCCGTGTCACGCCGGACGGCGATGAAGTGCAGCTCCTTCTCGTGCTCGGGCCTGAACTCGGTCACCGCCTGCCCATCGGGGCCGATCACCCGGAAGCCGACCGGCTGCACACCGGCGGTGAGGAGCGCCGAGTCGAGTTCGAGGGTGTACCCGTTCTCGGAGACCGACAGCCCACCGGGCTGAGCTCCGTCATGGCCGCCATGGTCGGTCTGGTCGTGGCCGGAGTGATTCCTCATGACATCTCCATCGGTGTGATGCGCCTTCTGGCGTCGCCCGTTCAGGACGACGATCGTAACCATATACCCCCCGGGGGTATATGGCGAGCCTCGATGGTTGAAGTCTCGCGAAGGACCACTCCCCTCCTGACTGGCCTTGCCACCGCTCCGGTCCCATGCGATCGACGCTGCCCGTCGAGCTGATCGCCGTGACCTCCGGCTCGCCGGTGGCCGGAGCGAACTTCGCCCTCGGAACGGCACCGCCGTTTGCCACTCTCGGCCACCTTCTCCGACGCACCGGCAGGGCGCTGCCGGGTCAGCTGGCCGCACTCAGCGGGCGTGGCCGCCCTGGCCGTCGCGCTCTGGACCGTGACGGCTGACCTCCAGTCGGGCGGCTGGGCCAGCCTCAACCACGAGGTACGAGTACGCCGGCGGCAGTGCCCGTCTTCTCACCCGAGCCCGGCGCCTCGGCAAGCCCCGAGGGCGCGGGCGGCGCTCAGGAGCCCCCCTGTCGAGCGCAGAGGCGACTCCAAGATCGACCTAGGTACCTGCGGCCCGGCACACTCCGGTTTCCTGCGACATGGGCGGCGGGCGCAGCACTGTCCGGTTCGACGAGGATGCCGAAAGTACACACGGACGCACTGGCGGCCGCCGCACGGCGGACCGGTGAGCACGAGGCCCGCCCGGTCGGCTGACGTGGTGTCAGCCGAGACGAAGGCGGCCCGGCCGGGCAATCCGGTCGGGCCACTTCCGCTTGGTGGCAGAACCTGCATCCGCTCACCCAGGGGCCCGCCGGCACGCCTTGAATGGCCGCACCCATGCCCGACCGATCAGTGGCCTCCTTGGTGGCCGTGATGGTGAGGATGGCCCGTTTGCTCGACCACGGTCTCGTCGACGGGAACTTCTTCGACGGGGCCGGATGCGGGCCGCAGGCCGGCCATCGTGACCCCGACCAGCCTGCGTACGGCCGCCTTCGAGGGAAGGCCGCCGGCCGCGCCGAGAGCATGCAGGGTGTAGCCGGCGAGTTCGTCCGGTGAGACGTCGGACCGCAGAGCGCCGCTCTCGGCGCACTCGGCGAGCAGGTCACGGACCAGGCAGAAGAGCTGCTGGTGAGCCTGCGCCACGTGCTCGCCCTGGTGCAGAAGCGCGGCGACATCGGCGCCGTGGCGTCCGCCGCGCCGCTCGTACGAGATCAGCGCGTACGCCTCCAGGACACCCTGCAACCGCTGCCAAGAGCCTCCGGCCTGATCCCGCACCGCCCGGAGGCGTGCGAGATGCTCGCCGACCTGTCTCTCGTGCCAGGCCGCGAGGATCGACTCGACGTCCGGGAAGTACTTGTACAGCGTCGCGCGCCCGATGCCGGTCTCCTGAGCGATGCGCGACATCGTGACCGACAGCAGCCCATGGTCGGCGACCAACGCCGCCGTGGCGTCCAGCATCGCCTCCCGCACCGAGTGGCGATGCGCCTCGATCGTTTCGTTCCACAGCTTCGGCATTCCCTCAATGTACGGGATGACGACTCCGTGACAGCATGGACTTGACAGAGACACATTGTCTCGCAAAAGGTGGCGACTGCAGCGACTCCCCAGTCACCGAGCCGGAGGACACCATGCCGAACCAGCCCCCTGCCCAGCACGTCGGCGGCGAACCGGAGCATCGAAGGCCGCGCTGGGTGACCGCGTCCCTGCTCGTCGCCGTGGCCGTTGTCGTGACGTTCCTGGCCATCCACCTCGCCGGCGGCGGCATGCGAGGCCACAGCTGATGGCGCATTCCCCTCGGGTACGCAAGCTTGCCCTGACCGCCCACGTCACGGCTTCCGTCGGCTGGATCGGCGCCGTGGCTGTCTTCCTCGCCCTGGCCATCACGGGGCTGACCAGCAAGGACGCCCAGACTGCGAGGTCGGCGTACGTCGCGATGGACGTGACCGGCTGGAGCGTGATCGTTCCGCTGTGCTTCGCCTCCCTGGCGACCGGAGTCATCTCGGCCCTCGGCACCACCTGGGGACTCCTGCGCTACTACTGGGTCACCGTGAAGC
The DNA here is from genome assembly GCF_053617235.1 of Streptomyces sp. NPDC055749. Taxonomy (NCBI): domain Bacteria; kingdom Bacillati; phylum Actinomycetota; class Actinomycetes; order Kitasatosporales; family Streptomycetaceae; genus Streptomyces; species Streptomyces sp. NPDC055749. The sequence goes on from NZ_JBSHFH010000073.1 coordinate 17,666, forward strand.
TCACGCTCACCGTCCTGGCCACCGCCGCCCTGATCCTGCACATGCCACCGATCAGCCACATCGCCCGCGCGGCGACCGACACGGGTTGGTCCGCGGGCGAGTTCGACGCGCTCAGGACCCAGCTCGTCATCCAGTCGGGCGCCGCGCTCCTCATCCTTCTCGTGGCGACGACCCTGTCGGTGTACAAACCGCAGGGCAGGACCCGCTACGGAACGCGCAAGCAGCGCCAGGATCGCGCCCTGGTGCGGAGCCCGGCCCCCCAGCCGTAGCGGCGGGGCTCACAGGTCTACGGTCACCGCGTCTACGGTCCCAAAACCGCTGACCGGCTGTGCTTTATCCGCCGCTTCAAGGCGGCGGGCATGCCCGTTCAGGAAGCACGGCAGATCCTGATCGTCCACGACAACGGCGAAAGCCCTTGCACCCTAAATTCGACCTGTCACCCCGCAGGTCAACAGCCCTGCCCCTGCAAGATCTGATGAGACGCGACAAGCGGCGTCAGCCGCTCAAATGTCGCCGGACCTCGGCTCTTGCCCGCCCCCTTCGGGGGTGCGTTTCGTACATCCGTACCGCTACCAGCAGGCCGGAGGCGGCGGTGAGCCCGGCGATGACCCAGATGGCGGTGGTGAGGCTGTAGGCGTCGGCGAGGGCGCCGGCGAGGAGGGCGCCGACGGCGAAGCCGCCGTCGCGCCACAGGCGGTAGATGCCGACAGCGCGGGCGCGCCATGCGGGGTGGGCGACGTCGCCGATGACGGCGAGCAGGGTCGGGTAGACCAGGGCGGTGCCGAGGCCGAGGAGGACTTGGGCGGTGGCCCAGACGCCGAAGGTGGTGCCGGCGGCGACGAGGGCGATGGCGGCGGCCTGGAGCAGCATCCCGGCGGTGATGAGGTGTTTGCGGCCGATGTGGTCGGACCACCAGCCGGTGACCATCTGGCCGGCGCCCCAGACGGCAGGGTAGAGGGCAGCGAGCATGCCGATCTGTGCGATGGACAGACCGTGGGCAGCGAAGAGGAGGGGGAAGATGCCCCAGGCGAGGGCGTCGTTGAGATTGTTGACCATGCCGGCCTGGCTGGCGGCGGAGAGGGCCTTGTCGCGAAGGCTGGTGAGCCGTGCGATCTGGCCGGTGGTCAGTTCCCCGTCCTGCTCACTGCCTGCTTGGGTGGTGTGGCGGGCGGCTTCGAAGCGGGCGTGGTCGCGGGTCTCCCGTACGGCGAGGGTGGACAGGCCCAGGGCGAGGACGACATAGGCGGCACCCAGCAGGAATGGGGCGGGGCGCAGGCCCGCGTGTTCGGCGATGGCTCCGGTGGCGACGGCGGTGGCGGCGACGGCGACGTATCCGGCGGCTTCGTTGAATCCCATGGCCAGGCCGCGGCGTTCGGGGCCGGCCAGGTCGATCTTCATGATGACGGTGGTGGACCAGGTCAGACCCTGGTTGATACCGAGCAGGACGTTGGCGGCGATGATCCAGCCCCAGGTGGGGCCCCACGCCAGCATCGCGGGCACGGGCAGGGCGATGAGCCAGCCGGCGATCAGGACCGGCTTGCGGCCGTAGCGGTCGGACCAGGTCCCGGCGAAGAAGTTGGTGACCGCCTTGGTCGCGCCGAAGGCGAGGATGTAGGTGAGGGCAGAGGTGTAGGCGGCGAGGTGAAAAACATCGTCGGCCAGCAGCGGCAGGACGGTCCGCTCCTGGCCCAGCATGCCGCCGACCAGTGCGTTGATCACGACGAGCAGGCTGAACTGGGCAAGGTTGGCGCGCAGTCCGAGGCGTATGCCGGTGAGGTTTGACGTGGGACCGGTGGTGGTCACGCGCTCTCCTCCAGCGTGCGGCCAGTGGCTTTGGCCCAGTCGGCGGGGCCACCGTCGAGGACGGCGAGATTTTGGTGGCCGGCACTCTGAAGGAGACTGGCAGCGGTCATGGCGCGTTCGCCGTGGCCGCAGGCGACGACGGCGTTCTGCGGGGTGGCGTCGGAACGCGCGGCAAGGTCGCCGAGTTCGATGTGGACCGCTCCGGGAATGTGTCCGGCGGTGTGCTCGGCTCGCTGCCGGATGTCGAGGACGGGGCGTTCGGCGATCCCGTCGGCGGTGAGTAGTTCGATGTGCTCCTGCTCTCCACCACCTGCCGCCCAAACGCCCATGCCACCGTCGAGGCGCCCTGCCAGTCGCTCGTAGCCGATCTTCAACGCCTGCCAGGTGAGTTCGGCCAGGTCCTGGCCGGTGCTGCTGACGAACACAAGTGGGGTGTCGTCGGGCAGCAGCCAGCCCAGCCAAGTGGCGAACTGGTCCCGCAGTGGAATGGAGACGGCGCCAGGGATGTGGCCTGCGGCGAAATCCGCGATGGGGCGTACGTCGACGAGTTGAGCGCCCTCGCCGAGCAGATGGCGTACCTGGGCCGGGGAGAGCGCGGGGAGAGTCGGGGCGGAGCTGAGAACGGTGGGCCCGCGCCGGTTCGCCTCACCCAGGCGGTCGAAGTATGCGGGGTAGGAGCCGACACTGCCGAGCAACTGCCGTACGAAGGTGTCCTCGTCCGGAGCGGTGAGCAGGGGGTTGGCCTGCTTCTGTGCGGCGATGGTGGTGGTGCGCTCGGCGCCGGGCGGTGCGGAGCAGAAGGACCCGGCCCCGTGCGTCGGCCACACGGCGGTGGTGTCCGGCAGTTCGGCCAGGCGCCGCAGGGAGCGGTACTGGGCACGGGCCAGCTCGTCCGTGCGGTCGGCGCCGAGCAGGTCGGTGCGGGCGGCGGATCCGACGATCAGGGACCCGCCCGTGAAGACGCCCAGCTCACGGGTGCCGTCCAGCAGCAGGAAGGACAGGTGTTCGTCGGTGTGGCCGGGGGTGGACAGGGCGCGCAGTTTGAGCCCGCCCAGGTCGATCTCGTCCTCGTCGGCGAGGGGAGTGTGAGGGAAGGCACGCCGACCGGCCGCGGAGGCGAGGACGGTGGCTCCCGTGTCATGGCCGAGTTGGACAGCGCCGGACAGGAAGTCGGCGTGCAGGTGTGTGTCCGCGGCGAAGGCGACGCGCAACCCGCGGCGCTCGGCGGCAGCGTGCAGGGTACGCAGGTCGCGGCTGGCGTCGATGGCCAAGGCGCGGCCAGCTCCCAGGTCTACGAGATAGGCGCTGTTGCCGAGTCCCTCGTCGACCAGCGGTATGAGGTGGTCATCGGCGAAACCCACGGGATCCTCCAGGACGTGATGAGGGGCGGCGTGGTGCTTGCGCACCTACTCTAAACTACAATATTCCATGGATCTATGGAGGATGCCATGACGGCAACGACGAGGACTCAGGCCAAGGGGCGGTTGTATGACGCCTTCGCGGCCACCGGCAAGGCTCTGGCCAGCGGAAAGAGACTGGAACTGCTCGACCTGCTCGCTCAGGGTGAGCGCACCGTGGACGCGCTCGCCAAGGCGGCCGGACTGAACCTGACCACGGCCTCCGCGCACCTGCAGACGCTCAAGCAGGCCGGGCTGGTAGTCACTCGCCGGCAAGGGGTCCGCATTCATTACCGCCTGGCCGGTGACGATGTCGCCCAGCTCTTCGCGCTGTTGCGCAAGGTCGCCGAATCCCACCAGGCCGCCGTCGAGCCGGCCCGCAGCGCGTACCTCGGCGAGGAGACAGGGCGGGAAGTCACCCGTGAGGAGCTCCTGGCCAGGGTTGAGGCCGGCGACGTCGTGGTGCTCGATGTGCGCCCTGCCCAGGAATACGCCGCCGGGCACATCCCCGGCGCGATCTCCATCCCCGTCGACGAACTCGCCGATCGGATCAGCGAGCTGCCCGACGGCGTCGAGGTGGTCACCTATTGCCGCGGCGAGTACTGCGTGCTGGCCCACGACGCCGTACGCATGCTGACCGGGCTGGGCCGGAAGGCCATCCGCTTGAACGACGGCATGCTGGAGTGGCGCCTGGCCGACCTGCCCGTCGCCGCTGGAGCCGACTGATCAAGCCCGCAGGGCGATCCCGGCCCCGGCGAGCGGTGCGGCAAGGTCGTAGGGAACGGGCATAGGGGTGGTGGGTCCGGCCGAGTGCGGCCGGTGTTGCCGTCCGGGTATGCCCCAGCCGCCGAGCCTGGAGCGGCCACCGCCAGACGCAAGAGCTGACCGATGGCCTCGCGCAGGTCGCGGCCCTGCAACGCCAGGCTGAGCATCACCGCATGAGTTCGGGATCCCGAGACTCCCACCGGCGCGGTCACGACCGCGATAAGCAGTCCGGCAGCCAGCCCGGCAGCCCTGTTTCCCACGCCACCGCGTCCCCCCGAAGCCTCGGGCGCGCCGTCCGGCGCCGGGTGTGCTGTAGTCGGCCGCCGTACGCCGCGGAGCCGCAGGCTTTCAGGCGTGGGGGGTGTAGGCCGCCAGGACGATCTGTGTGGCGAAGCGGGGGGCGTCCTCCGGGTCCAGCGTTCCGTTGGCCACGTCTGCCGCTGTGCCTTTGAAGATGTGGTGGAGGGCGCTCGCCAGCCAGCTCGCGGGGAGGTCGTCCCGGAAGACGCCTTCGGTCTGTCCGCGGGTGATCAGGTCGCGTACGCGCTGCTCGGGCCTGGCGTGAAGGGCGTGAATCCGTCCGGGGGGCAGCACGGTCTGCGCGGCTTCGAGTATGGCGCTCGCCCGTGCGATGAGGAGCCAGCTCGACCTGATGAGGGTGTCCAGCGCGGTGCGGGGGTCACCCGTGAGGTCGAGGTCTTCCAGTACCTCGTCCCCTTGGGCGAGCAGGCGTGTCAGTGCCGCTTCGACCAGGCTGTCCCGGGACGGGAAGTGGCCGTAGAGGGTGACCCGGCCCACCCCTGCGGCGTGGGCGATCTGGACCACGCTCGCGTCGGCGTTGCGACTGAGGCAGTCGATGGCCGCGTCCAGGATCTTCTCCACGTTCTGCTGGGCATCGGCTCTGCGGGTGGCCCCGGGCGCTGAGCGAGACATGCAACCCCTTAAGTCGAACAGTGATGTACGGGTTAGAGTAACGTCTGCAACTCGAACACTGGTGTTTGACTTTATCGTGAAGGGGGACCGTCATGACCGAACCGATGGCTTCCGCCCGTCCCACCGGCAGTCCTGACCCACGCCGTTGGAAGATCCTGGCACTCGTGGGCGTCGCGCAGCTGATGCTGATCCTGGATGTCACCGTGGTCGCCATCGCGCTGCCGCACATGGGCGCGGACCTCGGGCTTGAGCGCGAGGCGCTCACCTGGGTCGTGAGCGCCTACACCCTCGCGTTCGGCGGCCTTCTCCTGCTGGGAGGCCGGGCCGCTGACCTGTTCGGGGCCCGGCGCCTGGTCCTGGTGGCTCTGCTGCTGTTCGCCGGCGCCTCGCTGCTGGCGGGCCTGGCCACCTCCGGCCCCATGCTCCTCGGGGGACGCGTGCTGCAGGGCCTTGCGGCGGCCATGCTCTCCCCGGCCGCGCTGTCACTGATCGTCACGCTTTTCGACGGTGAGGAGCGGAACAAGGCGCTGGGAATCTGGTCGTCGCTGGGCGGCACCGGGGCGGCGTTGGGCGTGCTCCTGGGAGGGCTGCTCACCGCGGGTCCCGGGTGGCCGTGGGTGTTCTTCATCAACGTCCCCGTGGGCGTGGTTGTTTTCATCGCCCTGCGGACTCAACTCCCACCGCAGCCGCGACCTGCCACGCGGGGACGGCTCGACGTGGTGGGCGCGGTGTTGGTGACCGCCGGCACCGGCACTCTGACCTATGCCCTGATCAGGGCCGGCGACAAGGGATGGGCCACGTTGGCGACAGCCGGACTGGTCGCTGCCGCGGCGCTCCTCTACTGGGCCTTCATTATCCGTCAGCGCCGGGCGGCGTCTCCGCTCATGGACGTCGGGCTTCTGGTTCGTCGGCCGGTCGCGACGGGAACGCTGCTGATCCTGGTGGCCACCGCTCTGATGATCATGGTGTTCTTCCTCGGTACGTTCTCCTTGCAGGACCACCGAGGGTTCGGGGCGCTCGAAACCGGCCTGCTCTTCCTTCCCGTCGCGCTGGCGACGATGGCCGGGGCGACCGCGGCGGGCCGAGTGATCGGGCGTACAGGACCCCGGGCGCTGGGGGTATCCGGGCTTCTCCTCGCCGCTGTCGGCATGATGATTCCCGCGCTCTGGGACAGCACCCCCGCTCTGGTGACGGGCATCGCAGTGGCCGCCGCCGGCACCGGAGTGCTCTTCGTCGTCGCCTCCGCCACCGCGCTGGGGCAGATCGAACCGCACGAAGCCGGCCTCGCTTCCGGAATCGTGAGCACCTTCCACGAGTTCGGCGCCTCGCTGGGCGTCGCCGTCGTCTCCAGCATGGCCGCGGCGAGCATCGCCGGAACCGATGGCGCGGGTTTCTCACGCGGCTTCACCACCGGCGCCGTCGTGGCTGCCGCGGCAGCGGTCCTGGTACTCGTACTGACGCCGGGCCACGGCCCCCGTGAGCGCGTCCAACTGCCAGATCCGGTGTGATGTGACGAGCCGAGCAGACCGCTGCAAACCCCGCCCTGTCTCGCCGCACCGTGGCGGGGCAGGGCGGGGCGCCGAAGGTGCGGGTGCGGTGTTCCAGTGCGGGAGCCCTCAGATCCGCGGGAGTTGCAGGTTCAGCCCAGGTCTGGGGAAGTGCGGAAGCTTCGGCTACCGCCAGGAGCGCACGGCCCGATCCCACCCGGGCACGGTCGACACAGCGCGATGACCACCACCGCCTCCCCACCCGTGCTCGCCCGGGTGCTGGTCGTCGGCTCCGGCATCAAGAGCCTCGCCAACTCGGTCACCGTTCCCTTCCTGGCCGTGTTCCTCCACAAGGAACTCGGGCTCCAGCCGGGCATGATCGGCTTCATCATCGGCTCGTCGGTGTTCTTCTCGATCTTCGCCGGGTTCGTCGGAGGTTCGCTCTCCGACCTCCTCGGCCGGACCCCGCTGCTGCTGATCTCCCCCCTGGGGGTGATCGGCTCGTTCGTGGGCCTCTACTTCAGCCACGGCATCCTCGCGGTGTTCGTCTTCAACGCGACGATGGCGCTCAGCAGCAGCTCCTTCGGACCCGTGGGCAAGGCGCTACTGAGCGACCTGCTCCCGCCGGGCCGACGGGTGAAATGGTTCTCGTACCATGTACATAAACCATCAACATGGGATACGCCGTCGGGCCGGTCGTCGGCGCGGCGGTCGGGCTGGCCGGCGACCGGTCGGCGTTCCTCGTCGGCGCGCTCGGCTACGGCGTCTACCTGCTCGGCCTGGCCGGAGCCCTGCTGCTGACCTCGTCGTCGTCCGCGAAGTCCGGCGAGCCCGGCCGGACGGCCACCGGCGAGGGAACGACGCAGCTCGTCGGCAGCGTGCTCAAAGGGCTCGCGGAGAGCGCCCGGGTCGTAGCGAGCGACTCGCGGCTGCTGTTCCTCATCCTCGCCGGACTGCTGCTGGAGGCCGTGCACGGCCGGGTCTCCTCTCTGCTCGCGCAGCATCTCTCCGACGGTTTCACCGACGGCACCATGATCCTGGGGTACGTGCTGACCACCAACGCGGTGATCGTGGTGGTCCTGCAGCTGTTCGTCTCCCGGTTCATGGACACGCGCAACCCCGTGACGTCCATCGTCGTCGGCGGTCTGCTGACCGTCCTCGGCATGGCCGGTTTCGCGTACGCGGAGGAGATCTGGCACTTCGTCGCCGCGATGGTGGTGTTCTCGCTCGGCGAGATCCTCATCTATCCCGCGGAGTTCGCCATCATCGACCGGATCGCGCCGGAGGACCGCCGAGGCTCGTACTTCGGCGCGCAGACCTTCGCCCAACTCGGCGTCTTCATCGGCCCCTACACCGGTGGCCTGCTGCTAGCGGCCTACGGCGGCACGACCATGTTCCTCGGCGTCGGCTCGTTCGCCCTGGCCAGTATGGTCGTCTACCTGCTCGTCGGCCGACGGATCCCCGGTCTGGCCGGCCCCGCGCCGGAGCACTCCGCGGAGCGGCCGAAGGAGGAGCATGCCGATGACGTGGCGTGAGCGAGGACTACGACTACTGGCGCTGCCCGGACTGCGCGCCTGGCGCAGCCTGCTCCGACTGCCCGGGCTGGTTGAAGGCACTTGGATCCGCCGTACAGATCGTGAGCACCTTCCACGAGTTCGGCGCCTCGCTGGGCGCCGCCACCGTCTCCAGCATGGTCGCGGCGAGCATCGCCGGAACCGATACGCGGACTTCTCAGCGCCACCCAGTGGGGTGTTGATCGCTGAGCCGGCTTAGACGTGTCGGCGTGCGTCAGGTCACCGCCGCCGCCCTCGACCGGCGAATGTGCACGGTCATGGCCCATCTGGCGGGTGTGGCCGGAGTGGTGGTGGATGGCAACGGGATGCGCCTCCACAGCCCAGCGCGTGGAGGGCACGACGGGGAGCCGCCGCGTACATGTCCGCCACTTCCGCGAGGACTGCCGACCCAGCAGCCCTGCCAGTCAATGGCCCGGCTCGGCGTGGCCACCGTGGTCGCCGAGCTGGGCTTCGAACCAGTCACGCAGGGCGTCGACTAGCGCGGGGTCCTGCGTGACGTAGGTCAGGGTGGCGCCGTCAGCCCGGTCCTCGTAACGGACGGCGACACGGTCGTGCCCCTCTTCGAGCGCGGCCAGGCCCGGCATACCGGTGCCGTGGATCCGGGCCGGGTCGGCGAAGTCACCCCGGCCAAACGCCTCGCCCTCCTTGCGCAGATGAGCCCGTATCAGGCGGATCTGCTCTTCGTCGCCTGACTGGTCGGCCACCACGTCCTGAACCCCGCCCGTCTTGGTGGGGGTGAATCGGTGCGTGGTCTGTTCCAGGTCGAAAGGCATCACGCTCTTGCCCCGCTCGGCCACCACCCTCTGCCGGCCTGTCTGCCCATCGCCCGAATCCTGTGGCGATCCGCCGGCCACCAGGGCCACAGCCGCCGCCGCGCCGAGGACCACCACCGCCGCGCCCGCCCCCAGAACCCGGCGTTTACGGTTCCTCATCCAGTGCCTCCACCATGACATCGAGGGCGTGCATTACGCCCGCTCGTTCGTGGGCCGGGATCGATTCCAGGAGTCGCGAGAACCGCTCCCGCCGTGCTTCGGCCAGGTTCTGAGCGGCTCGCCGTCCCGAAGAGGTGAGTCGCAGTACGACACCCCTTCCGTCCTCGGGCGCGGGAACGCGTTCCACCCAGTCGCGGGCGGACAGCTGCCCTACCAGCCGGCTCACGGTGCTCTTCTGCAGCCGCAGCCGACGGGTCAGTTCGACCTGCCGTAGTTCGTCTGCCTGAGCCAGCTCGCCCAAGGCGTGCGCCTCGGAGACGGAGATCGGCTGGCCACAGGGCGTTGCTTCCGGCTGGTGCAGCCCGAAGGCGCGGATGAAACTCCCCAAAGCCTTCTGGAGAACAACCGGGTCATCAGTCCCGCGATCCGTCGACATGGTTCGACTGTACAACCAGATGGTTCGACCGTGCAACCACTTGCCTGTGGCTCGGCCGTGAGGAGCAGCGGACGGCCAGCGCGCGGTCAGAGGCTGCGGCATAGCCCCTGATGTCGCTGCGCGTGGCGCCGTCGTACTTGCGATTCAGTCGCCGACCGGACCTGCCGCCTCGATGACACCGTGAATGGCCTTGCCGATCCGGTCCGCCGCAGCATCAGGATCCGGCTGTCCGGCGTCCAGCCAGCCGATGACGGCCTCGATGGTGAATACGGGGACCACCCGCGCCGCCCAGTCCAGCCAGGGACCTGCGGGCAGCAGTGCGGCGAGGTTGCGCTGAGCGATCTCGGTCGAGGCCGCGGTGAGGGTGTCGATGAGGTCGCGGAATTCCGGTTCCCGGGCGGCGTGATGAAACAGCAGCCGGAAGGCGTCGGGGTCAGCCGCTGCGGCACGAACCAGAGCAGGGACCGAGTCCTCGTCGAAGTTGTCGCTGCCCACGTTTTCGGCGAGACGAGCACATGCGCGGTCCAGGACCGCTCGGTACATGTGGGCCTTGGACTCGAAATGCCGGTAGAGCATCACCCGGGTGATGCCCGCCTCGGCGGCGACGTCGTCAAGGCTGGTGTCGGCGAAGCCGGTACGGGCGAACGCCCGGGTGGCGGCGTCCAGGATCTGCTCCCGCCGTTCCGTCCGCCGCATCCGCTTCACCGGCACGACGCCCTCGGCACGCGCTCGCTCTCCCACCCGACCTCCCTTGTTTACGCAGCAGTATACAAGTACGTTTGTTTACGTCAGAGTATACAAATTGGCGTCCACTCAGGAGCTGCCGTGACCGCCCAGCTGCCCTTCGAACAGTCCGGCCCCCTGCAGGTTCCGCCGCTCCAGCGCGAGCTGCAGAACCAGGGAGCCGTCCACAAGATCCGCACCCGCGTCGGCGATGAAGCCTGGCTCGTCACCGGATACAACGAGGTCCGCCAACTCCTCGACGACGGCCGGCTGGGCCGGTCCCACCCCTGCCCGGCCGCCGCAGCCCGCTCCAACGAATCCGCCCTCTTCGGCGGCCCTTTGGGTAGTTACGAGACTGAGCAGGCGGATCACATTCGCATGCGCTCACTGCTGCAGCCGCACTTCTCTCCAGGGCGCATGCGTGCCTTCCGTCCTCGCGTGGAGGCCCTGACCGCCGAGCTTCTCGACCAACTCGCAGGCCAGGAAGAGCCGGCCGACCTCATCACAGCCCTCGCACTACCGCTGCCGATCCTGGTCATCTGCGAGCTGCTCGGTGTGCCGTACGAAGACCGGTCCCAGTTCCGTACCTGGACCCAGGCCGCCGCCGACGTGTTCGACCGGGCACGCTCCGAACAGGGACTGGGGGATCTGTTCCAGTACGGAACAGAGCTGGTGACCCGTAAGCGACGCGAACCCGGTGACGACGTGATCTCACGTCTCTGCGCGACCGACGGGGTTGGCGATGACGAGATCGCCATGCTTTCGATGGCCCTGCTGTTCGCCGGCCATGAGACCACCGTCGTCCAGCTCGGCCTCGGCGCGCTACTGCTGCTCACCGCCCCGGACCAGTGGCAGGCCCTGAAGGAGGCCCCCGACCGGGTCGCGGGAGCGGTCGAAGAGGTCCTGCGGGCTCCCGGCAAGGGCAGTGGAGGCATACCCCGCTACGCCCGCACCGACTTCGACATCGGCGGCATAACCATCCGCGCCGGGGACCTCGTGATGCTCGACAACGGCGCCGCCAACCACGACCCCGCCGTCTTTCCCGACCCCGACCGTTTCGATGTCACGCGCCAAGGGACTTCCCACGTCACTTTCGGACACGGCGCCCGCTACTGCATCGGCGCACCCCTGGCCCGCATGGAACTACAGGTCGCCCTCGCCCAGCTCGTCCAGCGCTTCCCGACGATGCGGCTCGCGGTGTCGGCCGCGGAGCTGACTGTCCGCGGTGATGTGCTGACGGGCGGCCTCGTCGAACTCCCTGTGGTCTGGTGACCCGTGTGAACCACCGAGGGCGCGATGCGCTTACCTTCTCGTCCCCGCCAGGTGCAGTTGAGGTACCCCTTAGCCTCTGGCCCACGGGATGGGCACATTGTTCAAGGACTGCGAGCACACGCAGTCCAGGTGGTCGAAGTGCCCGCACCCCTACAAGGTCCGGTATCGGAGTGCGACCGGGAAGCAAGTGGAGGAGTCCGGGTTCGCCACTCGGGACAAGGCCCTCCAACGGTTGACCGATGTCTACAAAGCGAAGAACGGGACCCCTCGCAACCAGGCGAAGGCCGAGCGTGTGGCGAAGTACGGGGCAATGCAGTTCAGGGAGTATGCCGCCGAGTGGAAGGCGGGCAACGGGACTTGGGGCCGGGGTCACTAAGACACCTCGACTCCCTGCTGGAACATCACCTGCTCCCCGCGCTCGAGAACCGGCGAATGGGCACGTTCGACCACAAGGTAGTGGACGGGTTCATCCAGACACTTGAGCGTAACGGGGCCGGTCTGGCAACCCAGTCGAACGCCTTTGACAAGCTGAAGGCGATCCTGTTGGACGCGCATCGGCTCGGCATCTTTGATGAGAACCCTCTCGAGGGCGTCAAGCCGCCCCAGTACGACCCGAAGCGTGCGGTGATCCCCTCCGTCTCCCAACTGCAAGACATACGCCTGGCCGGCGACGACACCTTCACCTTGTTCGCTGACCTGATGAGCGGCTGCGGGATGCGCAACGGAGAAGCCGCCGCCATAAACCTGAACAACATCGTGGCCGACGACGTCTACCGCATCACCGAGCAAGTCAGCCAAACCACCCGCGAGTACGGGCGCCTCAAGCACCGCAGGACCGGCGACTACCGCGACGTCCCGCTACCGACGCGAGTGAAGAACACCATCGAGTGGTACGCGGACAAGCACGGCAACGTGGACGGCTACCTCCTGCGGCACCCCAGAAACCCAGCAAGAGCATTCCCCTACCACTGAGCGTTTTCCAACCTCACGCTGATGTGTGGCGAAGGACGAGGACGGCCTTCACGACGTCGGTGATTCGGTTGGTGCTGCAGCGGAGGTTCCGCAGGAGGTGCCATCCCTTGAGGGTGGCCTTGGCCTGCATCTGAGGCAGCGGATCTTGGCGTGGGTGGTGTTGTGGCGGCGCTTCCATCTCTTGAGGCGGCGGCCCCGAAACGGCACCCGGACGGGTCCGCCAGCGC
>NZ_JBSHFH010000074.1:0-27953 GCF_053617235.1 Streptomyces sp. NPDC055749
CGTAAGTCCGCCACCGCCCACCGCCGTTCCCGCGTGTCAGGCCACGAACGTCCTCGGCGCCTCGGCCCCCGAGCTCGCGCCCGAGCGCACGAGCTCCGCGGCTGCGGCGAGCCGCAGCGCCGCCTCGTCCGCCACCCGGCCACCCACGGTGAACGGCAGTCGCACATAGCCCTCGAAGGCCCCGTCGACCCCGAACCGGGGGCCGGACGGCACACGCACTCCCACCCGCTCGCCCGCCACCGCCAGCCGTGAACCGGAGAGTCCGCCCGTACGCACCCACAGGGTGAGCCCGCCGCGCGGCACCCCGAACTCCCACTCCGGCAGCTCGCGGCGCAGCGCCCGTACGAGGTCGTCCCTGTTCTCCCGCGCCTGAGCGCGCCGGACCTCCACCGCCTGCTCCCAGCCGCCCGTCCGCATCAGCCAGTTGATGGCGAGCTGCTCCAGCACCGGCGTGCCCATGTCGGCGTAGGCGCGGGCCGCCACCAGACTGCGGATCACGTCCGGGGCCGCGCGTACCCAGCCGATCCGCATCCCGGCCCAGAACGCCTTGCTCGCGGAGCCGACGGTCAGGACGGTGCTGCCCGCCGGGTCGAAGGCGCAGACCCTGCGCGGCATCTCGACATCGTCGTCCAGGTAGAGCTCGTTCATGGTCTCGTCGACGACGAGGACCGTACCCGCCGAGCGTGCCGCGTCGACGAGTTCGCGCCGCTGCTGCTCGTCGGCGAGCGCCCCGGTCGGGTTGTGGAAGTCGGCGACCACGTACGCGAGGCGGGGCGCGGAGTCGCGCAGGACCTGGCGCCAGCGGTTCATGTCCCAGCCGCCGAGCCCCTCCTCCATCGCGACCGGCACCAGCCGGGCACCGGCCTCCCGCATCAGCTGGAGGATGTTGGCGTACGAGGGCGACTCGACCGCGATCCGTTCGCCGCGCCCCGCGAAGAGGTGACAGATCGCGTCGATGGCGCCCATCGCCCCGGTGGTGACCATGATCTGCTCGGGCATCGTCGCGATGCCGCGTTCGGTGTAGCGGGCGGCGATCATCTGCCGCAGAGCCGGCAGCCCCGCCGGGTAGTCGCCATGGGTGTGCGCGTAGGGCGGCAGTTCCTCAAGGGCGCCCTGCACCGCGCGGGTCAGCCAGGGTTCGGGCGCGGGCAGCGAGGCGCAGCCCAGGTCGATCATCGAGCCGAGCGACTCGGGGGGCAGCGGTTCGAGACCACGTGCGGGCAGCGGATTGCCCGCGGGCACCGCCGTCCAGCTGCCGGCGCCGCGGCGGGACTCCAGGAAGCCCTCGACGCGCAGCGCCTCGTAGGCGGCTGCGACGGTCGTGCGGCTGACGGTCAGGGCGAGCGCCAGCTCCCGTTCCGCGGGCAGGCGCGCGGCCACCGGGACCCGGCCTTCGAGGACGAGCAGCCGTACCCCGTCGGCGAGCGCACGGTAGGCGGGCTGCTTGCGGCTGCCGGGCCCGGCGGGCCGGGCCTGCTGAGCCTGAAGCTGCCGGGCGAGCTGCGCCGCACTGACCGTTGAAGTCCACTGCGCCATGGAAATCAGTCCACCTTCCTCGGATTGGCCATAGTTGGCAGCCAATCCCCCGCCACAGAGTGACACGTAGCAGTCCACTATCACCACACCAGGGGGCACTCTCTTGTCCGATACCACCGGCCGGCGCCGGACCCACGTGACCCGGCGGCTGATCCAGCTGTACGTGGGTCTGGCCCTGTACGGGGCGAGTGCGGCGCTCCTGGTCCGTGCCGAACTGGGCCTCGAACCGTGGGGCGTCCTGCACCAGGGCCTCACCGAGCTGACCGGTATCTCCATCGGTGTCGTCTCGATCATCGTCGGCGCGATCGTCCTGCTGCTGTGGATTCCGCTGCGGCAGCGTCCGGGGCTAGGCACCGTCTCCAATGTCTTCGTCGTCGGACTCGCGATGGACGGCACACTCGCCCTCGTACCGGAGTTCCACGGACTCGGCGCGCAGATCCCGGCGATGGCCGCCGGCATCGTGCTCAACGGTGTGGCGACGGGGCTCTACATCACCGCCCGGTTCGGGCCCGGCCCGCGCGACGGGCTGATGACCGGCCTCAACCGGGTCACCGGGCGATCCATCCGGCTGGTCCGCACGGCGATCGAGGTGGCCGTCGTGGTGACCGGATTCCTGCTCGGCGGCTCGCTGGGCATCGGCACGGTCCTGTACGCCCTGGCGATCGGCCCGCTCGCCCAGTTCTTCCTGCGCGTGTTCGCCGTCCCCGAGCCCGCCGACGTCACCACGGAGGTCGCCGCGCCGACACCCGGGGAGGCGATACTGCCGCAGTGACTCATGGACGCCACCCCTACCTGGACCATCCCTCCACGATTCCGTTCGCGCACCGCGGTGGAGCGGCGGACGGCATGGAGAACACCGCGGCCGCCTTCCGCCGGGCCGCGGACGCGGGCTACCGGTACTTCGAGACCGATGTCCACACCACGTCGGACGGCCGTCTCGTGGCCTTCCACGACACGACGCTCGACCGGGTGACGGATGCCAGGGGCCGGATATCCGAGCTGCCCTGGAGCGAGGTCCGCCGGGCACGCGTGGCGGGCCGCGAGCCCCTGCCGCTCTTCGAGGAGCTGCTGGAGGAGTTCCCGCACGCCCGGTGGAACGTCGACATCAAGGCGGAGCCCGCCCTCGTCCCCCTCATCGAGCTCATCCGCAGGACCGACGCCTGGGACCGGGTGTGCGTCGGCTCCTTCTCGGAGGCCCGGGTGGCGCGTGCGCACCGCCTGGCGGGCCCTCGCCTGGCGACCTCGTACGGCGTACGGGGCGTCCTGGGCCTGAGGCTGCGTTCGTACGGGATTCCGGCGGCGCTCCGGGCGGGCGCCGTGTGCGCGCAGGTCCCGGAGAGCCAGAACGGCATCCGGGTGGTGGACCGCGGTTTCGTCCGCACGGCGCACGCCCGGGGACTCCAGGTGCACGTCTGGACGGTCAACGACCCGGAACGGATGGC
Source organism: Streptomyces sp. NPDC055749 (assembly GCF_053617235.1). Taxonomy (NCBI): domain Bacteria; kingdom Bacillati; phylum Actinomycetota; class Actinomycetes; order Kitasatosporales; family Streptomycetaceae; genus Streptomyces; species Streptomyces sp. NPDC055749. The sequence continues at coordinate 2,979 of NZ_JBSHFH010000074.1, forward strand.
GGCGCTCCTCGACCTCGGGGTGGATGGCATCATGACCGATCACATCGAGACGCTGCGCACGGTGCTGAGCGAGCGGGGGGCCTGGGCCTGACGCCGGCCGTCCGCGTCTGCACGGGGACGAGCGAGGGGGCGCGGTGTGAGCACCGGTAGCGCGGGAACGGCCGATCCGGCGGAACGGCCCTCCGGGGCCGACGACCGCCGCCGCGAACAACGCGGCTGGTACTTCTACGACTTCGCCTGCTCCGTCTACTCGACGAGCGTCCTCACCGTGTTCCTCGGCCCCTATCTGACCTCGGTCGCCAAGGCCGCGTCCGATGCCGAGGGCTTCGTGCACCCGCTGGGCATCCCCGTACGGGCCGGCTCGCTGTTCGCGTACGCCGTGTCGGTCTCCGTGGTCGTGGCCGTCCTGGTGATGCCGCTGGCGGGCGCCGCCGCGGACCGTACGGGACGCAAGAAGCCCCTGCTGGCCGTCGCGGCGTACACGGGTGCGGCGGCCACGACCGGCATGTTCTTCCTGGACGGCGACCGCTATCTACTGGGCGCGTTCCTCCTGATCGTGGCCAACGCGTCGATCTCCGTGTCGATGGTCCTGTACAACTCCTACCTCCCCCAGATCGCGGAGCCCGACGAACGCGACGCGGTCTCCTCCCGGGGCTGGGCCTTCGGATACACCTCGGGCGCGCTCGTCCTCGTACTGAATCTGGTCCTCTACACCGGGCACGATTCCTTCGGGCTCTCCGAGTCCGAGGCGGTACGGATCTGCCTCGCGTCCGCCGGTGTCTGGTGGGGCGCCTTCACCGTCGTACCCCTGCGGCGGCTGCGCGACCGGAGCGTGCCGCCCGACGGCCGGGGCGCGGTCGGGTCCGGCTGGAAGCAGTTGATGGCGACCCTTCGCGATATGCGCCGGCACCCGCTGACCCTGTCGTTCCTGCTGGCCTACCTGGTCTACAACGACGGAATCCAGACGGTGATCTCGCAGGCTTCGCTGTACGGCTCCGAGGAGCTCGGCCTCGACCAGACCACGCTGATCACGGCGGTGCTCCTGGTTCAGGTGCTCGCGGTGGCGGGCGCCCTGGGGATGGGCCGACTCGCCCGGACGTACGGCGCGAAGCGCACGATCCTCGTCTCGCTGGTCGTCTGGACGCTGATCCTCCTCGCCGCGTACGTGCTTCCGGCGGGTGAACCGGTCTTCTTCTACTCCCTGGCTGCGGCGATCGGCCTGGTGCTCGGCGGCAGCCAGGCCCTGTCGCGTTCGCTCTTCTCCCACCTCGTACCGCGCGGCAAGGAGGCCGAGTACTTCTCCGCGTACGAGATGAGCGACAGGGGACTGAGCTGGCTGGGGCCATTGGTGTTCGGCCTCGCGTACCAGCTGACCGGCAGTTATCGGGATGCGCTGCTCTCGCTGTTGATCTTCTTCGCGCTCGGTACGGTACTGCTGGCCCGGGTGCCGGTGCGGGCGGCCGTGGCGGCGGCGGGCAACCCTGTTCCGGCCCGGATTTAGACGTTGAAGTGAAAGGCCGGTAGTGTACGCCTTTGGCCTGCCCGGAGGACCGTTACTGCGAGCGGAAGAAGCCAAACCGTTGAGTGACAACTTCTGCCAGATGTGACAAACCGGGCATTGGTGGGTACCTGAATCCCTGGACACCCATAACAAGCAGCGGGCACGACGGGCGACGCAGACCGGCAACGGGAATCTTTGCCGCCGACCGGACGTTGACCGGATGACGACGACAGCGACACATGTCCTGTGGGCGACAAGCCCGGGAGGCACGATTCATGAGTGAGCGAGCTCTCCGCGGCACGCGACTCGTGGTTACCAGCTACGAGACGGACCGCGGCATCGATCTGGCCCCGCGCCAGGCGGTGGAGTACGCATGCCAGAACGGACATCGATTTGAGATGCCGTTCTCGGTAGAGGCGGAAATTCCGCCGGAGTGGGAGTGCAAGGCGTGCGGCGCCATGGCACTCCTGGTGGACGGGGATGGCCCCGAGGAGAAGAAGGGCAAGCCTGCGCGTACGCACTGGGACATGCTCATGGAGCGGCGCACCCGCGAGGAGCTTGAAGAGGTGCTGGCCGAGAGGCTGGCGGTTCTGCGCTCCGGCGCCATGAACATTGCCGTGCACCCGCGGGACAGCAGGAAGTCTGCCTGACCGCGTACTGCCGCACAGATTCGAAGAGCCGCGGGCCGGGACACAGAAAATGTGTCCCGGCCCGCGGCTCTTTGTCTCTCCGCACTGAGGGTGTCAGGGAGTCAGCGGCGGCCGGGGACCCTCGTCGGGGCGGGGACGCGCCTGGGTGCCGTCCTCGCGGATGACCTCGCCCTGGACGACCTTTCCGTCCGGCCGGTGCATGCGAGCCTGCTGGAAGGCGTCCGAGAGGCTGCCGGGTGAAGCGGCCCGCATCCGGCTCTCGAGGGACCGCTCCGCGTAACGCCCGAGCGCGGTGCGGACCGGCGGCACCAGCAGGAGGAGGCCCGCAGCGTCCGAGATCAGGCCCGGGATCATCAGGAGCAGGCCGCCGAGCATCAGGAAGCCGTTGCCCTTGCGGCCGGCCGCGGGGGCGGGCGGGGCGGCGGAGGCGCCGCCAGGGCCGCCCGGCATCTGCTGGAGCGTCTCGGAGAGGTTGCGGAAGGCCCGGCGTCCGGCGCTCTTCATCACCACGGCGCCGAGCACGGCACCGGCCACCAGGATCAGCAGGACGACGAAGCCGCTCGTCGCCTCCGCGACCACGGTCAGCAGCCAGATCTCCAGGACCACCCAGGCGGCGAGAGCCAGGGGCAGGAATCTGCGGGCGCGTGAGCGCTGTGGACGTTTCGGGGGCGGTGTGCCGGTCGTCATGCCCCCAGTGTGCCCGTACAGGCGTGCAAACGGCGTAAGAGGGTGATCATGAGCCTCGCCGGGTGCGGACTCAGAGGGACTTGCGGCCCAGCACCTTGTTCGCCCGGCTGGTGATGCCCCAGCCGGTGACCCGCCACAGCGCCTCGACGAGGATGTCGCGGCTCATCTTGGAGTCGCCGATCTCGCGTTCCATGAAGGTGATCGGGACCTCGACGACGTGATAGCCCGCCTCGACGGAACGTCTCGCCAGGTCGACCTGGAAGCAGTAGCCCTGCGAGGCGACCTCGTCGAGTCCCAGGCCGGCCAGGGTCTCCGTACGGAAGGCGCGGTAGCCGCCGGTGACGTCCCGTACCGAGAGTCCGAGCAGCATCCGGGAGTAGAGGCTGCCGCCGCGTGAGATCACCTCGCGGTGCTTGGGCCAGTTGACGACCCGCCCGCCCGGGACCCAGCGCGAACCGAGGACCAGGTCGGCCCCCTTCAGGGCGGTGAGCAGCCGGGGCAGTTCCTCGGGCTGGTGCGAGCCGTCGGCGTCCATCTCGACCAGGACGCCGTAGCCGTTCTCGGTGCCCCAGCGGAAGCCGGCCAGGTAGGCGGCGCCGAGCCCTTCCTTGCCCTTGCGGTGCAGGACGTGGACGTTGTCGTCGCCCACCGCGAGCTCGTCGGCGACCTTGCCGGTGCCGTCGGGGCTGTTGTCGTCGGCGACCAGGATGTCGGCGTCCGGAACGGCGGCGCGCACCCGGCCAACGATCAGACCGATGTTCTCGGCCTCGTTGTAGGTCGGAATGATCACCAGGACTCTGCCGAGCGGGCCGTACTGCCGCTGACCGCCGTCGTTCACAACTGCCCCTTAAAGTCCGTACGCAGGTGTCCACCATATCCAGCGCCCAGGCGTGGGACGCCGACGCGGTCGAGGGGGGTCGCGAAGCCGGGTGGACAGAAGCACGGAACTACGGACAGAACTGCGGATCGGGGCCCGGCGTCCTTCGGGCCGACCTGGGACCCGCTGGCTGCGGGTCGACCGAAAGCCGTTGTCTACTGAACGTCCGGGCCCCACCCGGGTCGCACCCTCCGTCCGGCTGAAACCTTCCCTCGCCCCCGAGGCGCGGGCGCTGAACCTGGCTGTCAGTGGTGGTGCGCCGGTGCGGCACACCACCCCATGACCCAGCGGCGTTCGACGACTGCGTGGACGTTTAACCGGTCGGACGTCCTGTGGTGGACTCGCCGAACCTACCGGCCGGTGGGCGCGTTCTGTCAATAGACCCTTGACCTGCGACTTTCAACTAAACCGCCTGGTCAGTGACGAAGATCCGCAGGTCGCGGCAGAGTGGGTGCACCATCGGTCGGCGGTACGAAATGTCCGCACGTCACTCGTTCGGCCGTACGTAGACACTTTGTCCGAACACAACGGTGCGCAGACAGACCGGAAGTTCGGCGCCGGGAGTGAGATCGGGCAGGCCGGGGGTACCGGACCGGGGGTCGGTCGACCAGCGGGCGACCCGGTCGTCGGGGGCCTGGACAACCAGTTCTGACGTACGCCAGATCGCGTAGTCGGCAGGGGCGCCCGGCACCAGAACGCCGGCGTCGTCGCGGCCGACGGCGCGCCAGCCGCCGCGGGTGTGGGCCGTGAATCCGGCGCGTACGGAGATCCGGTGCTCGGGTGTCCGGTGGAACGCCGCGGCCCGCACGGTGCCCCACGGGTCGAGCGGGGTGACCGGGCTGTCCGAGCCGAAGGCGAGGGGCACGCCGGTGCGCAGGAGCGCCGCGTACGGGTTCAGGGTCCTGGCCCGCTCGACGCCCAGGCGCTGGGCGTACATGCCGTCCTCGCCGCCCCAGGCGGCGTCGAACGCGGGCTGGACGGACGCGGTCAGGCCCAGCTCGGCGAAGGCGGCGATGGTCTCCGGGGTGAGCATCTCGGCGTGTTCGACGCGGTGCCGTGCGGCGCGGACGCGGGCGAGCCCGAGGGCCTGGGACGCCGCCCGTACGCCCGCGACGACCGCGGCGACGGCCGCGTCGCCGATGGCGTGGAAACCGGCCTGGAGACCTGCCTCGGTGCAGGCCGTGACATGGGCGGCGATCTCGGCCGCGTCCAGGTGCGAGGTGCCGGTGTGCGGGGCGTCTGCGTACGGCTCGTGGAGGCAGGCGGTGTGGGAGCCGAGCGATCCGTCGACGAAGAGGTCGCCCGCCGCCCCGATCGCGCCGAGTTCGCGGATGCGGCGGGCGCCCTTCTCGTCGCTGATGCGCTCGGCCCAGTAGCCGTGCACCCTCGGTCCCGGCTCCTCGGCGGCGAGCGCGAGCAGGCCGGTGAAGTCGTCCTCGTCGGAGATGTCGGGTCCCGCGCACTCGTGGACCGTGCCGATGCCGAGCGAGGCGGCGTGCCGCAGGGCGGCGCGCTGGGCCCCCGTCCGCTGACGGGGCGACAGGGCGCCGTGCGCGGCGGAGCGCACGGCGTGGTGGGCGGCGCCGGTGAGCGGGGCGTCGGGGTGGTAGCCGGCGAGCTCCGTGACGCCGGGGACCAGGTCCAGGAGGGCGGTCGTGACGACCGCGGAGTGCACATCGATCCGGGGCAGGTAGACGGGCCTGCCGCCGGCCGCCGCGTCGAGCTCTCTGCGCGTGGGCGGGCGCTGCTCGGGCCAGCGCGTGGCGTCCCAGCCGTGGCCGAGGAGGACACGCTCTCCGGGGTGGGTGTTCACGAACGCGCGCACGAGGCCGAGCGCGTCGCTGAGGCCGCGGGCGCGGGAGAGGTCGAGTCCGGTCAGCGCGAGGCCGGTGGACGTCGTGTGGACGTGGGCGTCGGTGAACGCGGGGGTGACCAGGGCTCCGTCGAGGTCGATCACCTCGTCCACGCCGCTCGCGAAGGCGTCGGCCGCCCCTTCGGAGCCCACCCAGGCGACGTGCCCGCGTTCGACGACCATCGCGGTCGCGAACGGGTCGGCTGGGCTGTGGACGTCTCCACCGCGCAGCAGCACGGTGCGGTGGTCGCTCTGGGGGGCGGTGCTCTCGGTCATGGGACCAGTCTCGCGCCTGCCCGGAGCGCCGCGGTCCGCGGCCCCCCTGGGTCCGTACTAGATGTGCGGGGGACGCGCCTCGTACGGGGTGGAGAGGACGACGGTCGTGCGGGTGGACACGCCCGCGAGGGTGCGGATGCGGGTGAGCAGGTGCTCCAGTTCGAGGGGGGTCGCCACCCGCACCTTGAGGATGTAGTTCTCGTCGCCCGCGACGCTGTGGCACGCCTCCAGTTCCGGGACCTCGGCCAGCCGCTCCGAGATGTCGTCGGGTGCGCTGGGGTCGAACGGTTTCACCGAGATGAACGCGGTGAGGGGCAGGCCGACGGCCTCGGGGTCGACGACGGCGGCGTAGCCGCGGATCACCCCGCGCTGCTCCAGCCGGCGGACACGCTGATGAACCGCCGAGGTGGACAGGCCCGTGGCCTTGCCCAGGTCGGTGTAGCTCATCCGCCCGTCCTTGACGAGCAACTCCACAATCTGACGGTCCAGCTCCTCCATGCGGATCAACCTATGCCCCAGGCCCCTTCAGGCACAGCCGTCAGAGCCCCGGAACGGCACCTGCGGGGGGCATGTGACGAATGCCACAGGTTTACGGAGGGGTAGCGGACGGCCTCGCGGTTACGGCCGACGCGTGACGGGAAGTGCTTGCTGTGGCCGAGGCCACGGCGCCTTGTCGGCCCACCCGAGGGGGGAATTCCCATGCAGAGCCTGAAGCTCACCGGACGTACCGAACCGGAACCCGTTGATCCGGACGAGGACGGCGCGCTCGACGCGTACGACACATTCGAGATGTACCGGGTGATCTGCCCGGACTGCGCACAGCCGATCGCGCTGCTGGCTTACGAGGACCACCTGCCGGAGCACGCGCTGTGCCCGAGCCCGTGGAATCCGTTCGGTCTGACGGTCTGCGCGGGTACGGGCCGCTCCGCCGCCAAGGCGCGCCCTGCCGACGAGACGCTCGACGCGCAGGAGCAGGAGACGGCCCTACTGCTGACACTCCCCCAGGGTCTCGACTGGCGGATGCAGCCCTTCTCGCACAAGGGCGGTGTGGGTTCGCGCCCCCTGCGGGTCCCGCAGCAGCGGCGTCACGCCGCCTGACGTACCACGGTCGCGCGCACCACGACGGCTCGGCCGGCGTGGTGCCGACAGCAGCTCACCGGCCGGTCCCGCCACGGACCGGCACGGCGAAGAGCAAGGCGGGACGGCCCGGAGCTGCCCGTACACCTGACGAACTGGCGCTCGAACAGGCCCGGCAGTGACCCGTCCCCGGCTTCCGGCGTTGGCCCTGCATGACCATGCTGCAATCCACGGCCGGCCCAGGTCGACGCCGCCTTGTCGCTCCGACCCCCGAAGAATCGGTTCCGCAGCCAGGGCAGCAGGCGCAGCCGCGCCCGGCGCCCCAGCCCGTGCCGCAGCCCACGACCCAAGGAATGGGCAGACCTGGCCTGCCGCACTCGGCAGACCCGCCCATCTACCGGGCGATGCTGCGCCATTGGGAGAGCACGGGGCGGACTCTGCCCGGCCGCCACGACACCGAGTGGAACCGCATCATGACGACGCCCGTGTGGTCGGACCGCCCCGTTCGCGTCAGCGGGTCTCGGGGCCCGCGAGGTGACGGGCGATGACCATGCGCTGGATCTGATTGGTGCCTTCGACGATCTGGAGCACCTTGGCCTCGCGCATCAGGCGTTCGACGGGGAAGTCGAGCGTGTAGCCGTAGCCGCCGAGCACCTGGACCGCGTCCGTGGTCACCCGCATCGCCGCGTCCGTGCAGAACAGCTTCGCCATCGCCGCCTCCCGGGAGAACGGCCGGCCGGCGTCGCGCAGCCGGGCCGCCGCCAGGTAGAGCGACCTTCCGGCCTCGATCTGGGTGGCCATGTCGGCGAGCATGAACCGCAGGCCCTGGAAGTCGGCGATGGGACGGCCGAACTGGCGCCGCGCGGTGGCGTATTCGACCGCCTCCGTGAGGGCCGCCTGGGCCACACCGATGGCACAGGCCGCGATCCCCAGCCGCCCGGAGTCGAGCGCGGACAGGGCGATGGCGAAGCCCTGCCCCTCCTCGCCGATGCGACGGGCGTCGGGAATCCTGACGCCGTCGAAGTGCAGCTGGGCGGTGGGCGAGCCCTTCATGCCCATCTTCTTCTCGGGGAGGGCCGCGTTCAGCCCTTCGGCGTCACCCGGGACGAGGAAGGCCGTGATGCCGCGGGGGCCGTCGACGCCCGTGCGCGCCAGCACCGTGTAGAAGTCGGCGATACCGCCGTGGGTGATCCACGCCTTCGTACCCGTGAGGACCCAGTCATCGCCGTCTCGTACGGCCTTCGTACGCAGCGAGGCGGCATCGGAGCCCGACGCCGGCTCGGAGAGGCAGTAGGCGCCCAGCAGGCCGCCGGAGAGCATCGCCGGAAGATGCGCGGCCTGCTGCTCCTTGGTGCCGTATCCGGCGAGTGCGTGGCAGGCCAGCGAGTGGACGCTGACGCCGAGGCCGACGGTGAGCCGGGCGGCGGCGAGCTCTTCCAGGACCTGGAGGTACACCTCGTACGGCTGGTCACCGCCGCCGTGTTCGGAGTCGTAGGGCAGGCCGAGCAGTCCGGACTCGGAGAGCAGGGTGAAGACCTCGCGCGGGAACAGGCCCGCTTCCTCCTCCTCGGCCGCGCGGGGCGCGATCTCCCTGGACACGATGTCGCGGACGAGTGCGACAAGCTGCCGGGACTCCTCGGTGGGCAGGCTGCGTTCCACCAGCTGCGGGGCACGGTCGGACATGACAGCGCTCTCCTCCCTGTCGGGCGTAGCGGCGGTCGCACGCGCGGGGTAGGAGCGGCGCCGCCGGGTGATCCCGGGCATCGCCCGGAAAGTGACTCCCCAACCGATCCTGCCCTCTCGGATCACAAGAGGCGCCGGTCAGCGGCTGTGGCGGCTTGAGTATGCCCGATCGGAGCGCTTCCGTCACGGGGCGCCCGGCGCGTGAGGCGGTCCCTGAAAGGGTCCGGGCCATTGGGCCGGGCGGGGTGGGGCGGTGAGTCCGGTGGACTCGCCACCCCACCCGTTCCGTCAGAGAATGGCCAGCTCCTTCAGGACCCGGCTCTGCGCCGCCGTCGGAGCGGCGGGGAAGTAGACGTAGCAGACGCCTCCCGTGCCTCCCCTGACCTTGCCGGTGGCGTCGTAGCGCTTGGTGCGGAGCCAGATGTTCTCCCACTCGCGCCGCCGGTAGACGCGGCGTACCGCCTCGTTGGACGGCGACGCCGGGTCGTTCGCGATCACGTCGCCGGCGGCGGTGAAGCCGATCACCGTCATCAGATGGCCCGAGGTCCCGTAGCCGGCGCCGGTCAGCTCCTCCTTGATGAAGGACTGGGACGTTATGACCGGGATACCGGCACCGACCAGCTTCTCCAGGTCCGTGAGCGAGCCGAGCCGGGTGACCACCGCGCTCATGTCCTTGTACGTGGCGGCGTACGCGGCGTTGAAGGGCCAGTTGCCGCAGCCTTCGTACTGGTAGTCGAACGTGTACCGGGCGGCGTGGCAGACCTGCGGATCGGCGATCTCCGGCCTGACCCAGGCCAGATCCTCCGCCGTGGGCCTGCGCCCCCAGTACTCGATGATCATCTGCGAGGACGTGGGGCTGCACCACGCCTCGCCCCCGTTGTCGTACTCGGGGTACTCCCCCACGTGCACGTTCTGCGAGTAGCGCGGCACCTGGAGCTCGCGGGCGAGCCCGGGTGCGGTGGCGGGGACGGTGAAACGGTCCGGGACGTCCGATGCCATCGCGCCGAGCCGCCACACCGTGGGGGTGAGGGCGGTCCCCGGTGTCCGGTGGAGTGTGAGCCGCAGCCGGTACGAGAGGAGACGGAGCCCGCTCGCCGCGTCGTCCACGGAGAACGTGTCGGTCCAGATGGAGCTCTTGCCGTCGCCCTGGTCGTCGACGGAGGTACGGCGGATGTCGCCGTCGCCCGCGGCCCAGCGGCCCATCACGTACCAAGGGGTGTCGGTGCCGTCGGAGTAGCTGCCGAGCATGTCGATCTGGATCCAGGTGCCCTCGGGGGCATCGGCGTTCCAGGAGGCGATCACCTCGGTGGCCGGGACACCGGAGCGGTGGACCGGTGAGGTCCACGTGGCGTACTCCCAGGAGCTGGTCGTACCGGTGTGCGGGTCGGTGTAGTCCCTGCGCCCGGTGGGGGCGGAGATCACAAGACCGGGCCGGCGGCCCGCGACCACGCGGGTGCCCGCTCCCGAGCCGCAGCGCCAGTCGGTGTACGAATTCCAGAAGTGGTTGTCCACCAGCGAGGCCGCCGCCGCGGGAGCGGCGGAGCCGGGTACCGCGGCCGTCGCGGGGCCGGCGGATGCCACCGCGCCACCACCTGCCGCTGCCGCCAGCGCGGCGGTCAGCACGGTCCTGCGCGAAGTCGGTCTGGTCATGGATGAGACCCCCGATTGTGAGCGGAATGGGGCTGCGGGTGCCGATCAGTGGGCCAACTATTGCGGGTCGCGGCACCGTTCGGCCAGAGATTCGGCTCGCGCCGCCGGACCAATATTGGTCTGGTCCACTGGCGTGACCTGCGGCTGCCTCGACCGTGCTCGTAGGCTGGGCGGATGAACGACCTCGCTGAGCACGCCCGCGGCCTGCGGGCCCTGCCCCCGTCCTGCGGCCCGGTGCGGCTGCTCGCGATCGACGGGCACGCCGGTTCGGGCAAGAGCACCTTCGCGGCCCGGCTCTCGGTGGCGCTCGGCGACGCGCCCGTACTGCACCTGGACGACCTGGCGACGCACGAGGAGCTCTTCGCCTGGACGGACAGGCTGCGCGAGCAGGTCCTCGTCCCCCTCTCGCACGGCGAGCCCGCGCGCTACGCGCCGTACGACTGGACGCTGCGGCGTTTCGGCCCCGCCCGGACGCTGGAGCCCGCGCCGCTGGTGCTGCTGGAGGGGGTGGGCTCGGGGCGGCGGGAGGTACGGCCGCTGCTCGCGGGGCTGCTGTGGATGGAGTTGGCGAGCGGCCCGTCCTGGGAACGCGGCCGGCACCGCGACGGGCCCGCGCTCGGGGAGTTCTGGGACGGCTGGACGGCCGCCGAGGAGCGGCATTTCGCCGACGATCCCTCGCGGCCTTTCGCCGATGCCCTGATACGGCAGTTGCCAGTGGGGTACGAGTGGTCGAAGGGACCCCGCGCATCCACAGGGGCGAGCCGATGCGTCACTCTCGGTGAAGGCGTGACGCCGCCATACTGAGCAGTCGGAAATCGGCCCGGAAGTGCCTCAACTCGGCTTGACCGACGGGCCGTACAGGTCTTACGTTCTCAATGTGCGGCTTTTCGGAGCCCCCGCAGACGCGAAGCCCCCGGTTGTTCCCCCGTGATCGGGGGCTTCGTTCTGCGCTCGCAACCCCACCCGCACGCCCCAGCAGGACCTTTTCGCTTACCCACGGTCACGGCTACACCCTCGGCCACACCCTTAGCCGCACCCTGCCTTCGCGGGTACGATGCACTGCGGTGCGGTCAATTCCCGTCCCCGGCACAGTGATTCGGCGTGCCCAGGTGGGCATGCTGTGCGGGCGGGACATCCTGGGGCACGGCTTGTGGGGGACCTTGATGGACATCGGCACGCAGGGCGCTCAGGCCCCCGCCGACCTCGCCTGGCTGCGCGGCGTGGACGCCTACACGATGGGCGCGTACCCGCAGGCCGAGGAGGAGTTCAGAACCGCGGTGCGCTTCGATCCCGGCATGGCGGACGGCTGGCTCGGCCTCCATGCCCTGCGGGTCGACACGACCACGGCTCTGCTGCGCATGTACCGGCACCGCGAGCGCTTCGGCGAACAGCGCGCCCGTCACCGCCGCACGCTCAACTCCTGGTACTGGCTGGGCTGGTGGGTGCAGCCCGTGCTGGAGAGCCCGCGCGATCTGCTGCTCGCGCACGCCTCCCACTGGCTCGACGGCCGCCACGTGCCGGAGCTGGACCGGGCACTGGCCGGACTGCCGCCGGTCGACGCGGACCCGCAGGTGCGGTTCCTGCACGCCTGCCGCTCGTATCTGGTCAAGGACTGGGAGCAGCTCGTACGCAACACCGAGCAGCTCGTCGAGGACCCGCTGCTCGGCATCGAGGCGGGGCTGTTCGGGGGCATGGCCAGGGTGCGTCTGGAGATGTACGGGCAGGCCGAACCGCTGCTCTCCGCCGCCCTGATGCGCTGCCGCAGCGAGCAGCCGCAGCGCAAGGAGCTGCGCTACTGGCTGGCGAGGGCCCACGAGGGCACGGGCCGCAGCGCGGCGGCCCTGCCGCTCTACCGTGCGGTGCACAGGGTGGACCCGGCGTTCATGGACACCTCGGCCCGGCTCGCGGCGATCTCCGAGGGCGACGGGTACGACGATTCGGCCGATCTGGCCTCCGTGGCCCTGACGGGCTTCGGCTCCGACGGTCTGGGCACGGAGACCCAGATCGACGGCGACGCGCTGCTGGGCACCGATCTGGTGGACGGCCGGGAGCCGTGGCTCGGCGGCGAACCGCAGGGCCTGGCGGGGATCGTCGCGCCGCCGCCGGCCGACGGGGTGCGGGAGAAGTCGCCGGTGGGCGGCCGGCCGGGCCCCCCGGTCTTCCCGGCGGGGCCGAGTGACCCGGCGCTGCTCGCCGAGGCGCTGGCGGAGCTGGAAAGGATGGTCGGCCTCGAACCCGTGAAGCGGCAGGTCAAGGCCCTGTCCGCCCAGCTGAACATGGCCCGCCTGCGCGCCGAGCAAGGCCTGCCCGTCCAGCCGCCGAAACGGCACTTCGTCTTCTCGGGCCCTTCGGGCACCGGCAAGACGACGGTCGCCCGCATTCTGGGCCGCGTCTTCTACGCGCTGGGCCTGCTCGGCGGCGACCATCTGGTGGAGGCCCAACGGTCCGATCTGGTGGGCGAGTTCCTCGGCCAGACGGCGGTCAAGGCGAACGAGCTGATCGATTCGGCACTCGGCGGGGTGCTCTTCGTCGACGAGGCGTACAGCCTCTCCAACTCCGGTTACAGCAAGGGTGACGCGTACGGGGACGAGGCCCTTCAGGTCCTCCTCAAGCGCGCCGAGGACAACCGGGACCATCTCGTGGTGATCCTCGCGGGGTACCCGGAGGGCATGGACAGGCTGCTCGCCACGAACCCAGGACTCTCCTCGCGCTTCACGAGCCGCGTCGACTTCCCGAGCTACCGGCCGCTGGAACTGACGTCGATCGGCGGGGTGCTGGCCACGGAGAACGGGGACGCCTGGGACGAGGAGTCCCTGGAGGAGCTGCGCAGCATCAGCGGGCACGTCGTGGACCAGGGGTGGATCGACGAACTGGGCAACGGCCGGTTCCTGCGCACGCTGTACGAGAAGAGCTGCGCGTACCGTGATCTGCGGCTTTCGGGGTACGCGGCGGTGCCCACCCGGGACGATCTGGCCACCTTGCGGCTGCCGGACCTGATGCAGGCGTACGGCGAGGTGCTGTCCGGCCGCGGACCGGTGAACCGGGGGCCGCAGGAGCCGGGCGCGGTGTAACGGGGCTGATGGTCTCGTTCGCCGGACGGGCTGATTCTGCCCGCCCGGCGAACGAGGTTCACCGGATCAGGGGCGGCCGGCCATCGCCTGCTGATCCTTCTGGGGCTTCGGTACCTCCACCGTGCGGCGTGGGACCGAGACCCGGTGGGCCGGGTCCCTGACCTCGCCGACCAGCATCTCCAGTACGTCTTCCATCGCGACCAGGCCGAGTACCCGGCCGGAGGCGTCGGCCACCTGGGCAAGGTGCGTCGCTGCGCGGCGCATCACCGTCAGGGCGTCGTCGAGCGGGAGTTCCGCGCGTACCGTCGCCATCGGGCGCCAGATCTGCTGCGGCACCGCGCGTTCGTCGTCCTCCAGGTCCAGTACGTCCTTGACGTGGAGGTAGCCCATGAACGGGCCGCCGCCCTCCGCGCAGACCGGGAAGCGCGAGAAACCGGTACGTACGGTCAGTTCCTCCAGGCGGCGTGGAGTGACCGAGGGATCGACCGTCACCAGGGACGCCCGGTCGAGCAGCACGTCGGTGACGGGCCTGCTGCCCATCTCCAGCGCGTCCTCAAGACGCTCCTGCGCGGCCGGTTCGATGAGCCCGGCCTGCCCGGAGTCCTCGACGAGCCGGTTGAGCTGCTCGCTGGTGAAGACCGCCTCGACCTCGTCCTTGGGCTCGACCTTGAAGAGCCGCAGTACGAGCCGGGCGCAGACGCCCAGGGCGACGGTGACCGGACGGCAGAGCCGGGCGAAGCCGACGAGGCCGGGGCTGAACCACAGTGCGGTCTTCTCGGGGGCGGCCATCGCCAGATTCTTCGGGACCATCTCGCCGATGACGAGATGGAGGAAGACCACGAGGGCCAGGGCCAGCGCGTATCCGAGGGGGTGGATCAGGCCCTCGGGTACGTGCGTGGCGTGGAAGACCGGCTCCAGGAGGTGGGCGACGGTCGGTTCGGCGACGGCTCCGAGGGTGAGGGAGCACAGGGTGATGCCGAACTGGGCCGCCGCCATCATCTGCGGCAGGTTCTCCAGTCCGTACAGGACCTGCTTGGCCCGGCTCGATCCGGCGGCGGCGAGCGGTTCGACCTGACTGCGCCGTACGGAGACGAGCGCGAACTCGGCGCCGACGAAGAAACCGTTCGCGAGGACGAGCAGCCCCGCGAACAGCAGGTGGACGAGACTCATCGCACGGCCTCCAGCAGGCGGTGGGAGAGCGCCTCGTCGGTCAGGCGCACGAAGCGGACCTGTTCGGCCCGGTAGTGGCCGACCTGGCGGACGGCTATCCGCCAGCCGGGGAGTTCGGCCCGGTCGCCGGGGGCGGGGATGCGGCCCAGGAGGTCCGCGATCAGGCCCGCCACGGTCTCGTACGGCCCTTCGGGCACGTCGAGGCCGATCCGGCGCAGGGTGAGGATCCGGCAGCTGCCTTCGACGTCCCAGGCGGGACGTCCGTCGTCGGCGACGGCGGGGACGAGTTCGGGCCGGTCGGAGCCGATGGCGTCGTGCTCGTCCCTGACCTCGCCGACGAGCTCCTCGATGATGTCCTCCAGGGTGACGACACCGGCGGTCCCGCCGTACTCGTCGACCACCACGGCGATCGGCTGCTCGTTGCGGAGCCGATGGAGCAGCTGCTCCACCGGGAGCGTCTCCGGGACCAGGAGCGGCGGTACGGCGATCCGGCCCGCCGGGGTGCGCAGCCTGTCCCGGGCGGGGACCGCGAGGGCGTCCTTGAGGTGGACCATGCCGACGACCTCGTCGATGCGCTCCCGGTAGACCGGGAAGCGGGAGAGGCCGGTGGCGCGGGTGAGGTTGAGGACGTCCGCGGCGGTCGCCGAGGACTGGAGGGCACTGACCCTCACCCGGGGGGTCATGACGTGCTGCGCCGTGAGTCCGGCGAGCGACAGGGTGCGTACGAAGAGGTCGGCGGTGTCCTGTTCCAGGGCGCCGGCCTCGGCCGAGTGCTGGGCCAGCGAGACCAGCTCGCCCGGGGTGCGGGCGGAGGCCAGTTCGTCGGTGGGCTCGACGCCCAGGAGCCGGACCAGCCGGTTGGCGACGGTGTTCAGCGCGGTGATCACCGGCCGGAAGACCGTGGCGAAGCGGTGCTGGGGGCCGGCGACGAACCGGGCGACCTGGAGCGGCCGTGAGACCGCCCAGTTCTTCGGTACGAGTTCGCCGATCACCATCTGCACGGCCGAAGCCAGGAGCATGCCGATCACGACGCCGACCCCGGGGACGGCCCCGGCGGGCAGTCCGGTGGCGGTGAGCGGTCCGGCGAGCAGCTGGGCGAGCGCCGGTTCGGCGAGCATGCCGACGACCAGCGAGGTGATGGTGATGCCGAGCTGGGTGCCGGAGAGCTGGAAGGAAAGTTCGCGCAGGGCGGCGACGACGGTACGGGCCCGCCGGTCGCCCTCGGCGGCGGCGCGCTCGGCGTCAGGCCGCTCCACCGTGACGAGCCCGAACTCGGCTGCCACGAAGAATCCGTTGGCGAGGATGAGAAGGAATGCCGCAGCGAGCAGCAGCAGGGGGGTGGTCATACCGCCGCCTCCGGGAAGAGCGTGAAATCAGGCTCTGCTGGGGCGGCGCAGGTACTACCGGACGATCCGTCCATTGCTGGAGGGAGTCACTCCTTGGGTCGCAGGAAAGCCCCGCCGGCCTCGTGGACCTCTCGTGCGGGGCGGGGCGCACAGGGCGCCGCCGCCCTCAAGAGTAGTCAAGAAGGGGCCGTACGGGGCAGGGGGCTCAGCCGTTCTCCGTACCGGCGTCCGCTCCGGCACCGTGGAATTCGGCGAGTGCGCGGAGCGCACGGGCGTCGCGGATGGCCTGTTCCTTGGCGAGTCCGGGCTGGATGCCGAGGGCGGGCAGGCTCGTGCCGTCGCTGAGGTCGAGGAAGACCCAGGGGTCTCCGGCCCGCAGGTTGACGCGGAGGATCTCCGCCCAGGCCAGCCTGCGGGTACGGGTGAGGTTGACGACCGTGACCCCGGCCTCGTCGGCGACGACCTTCGGCCTGCTGAGCAGGGCGAGGACGCCGAAGAAGAGCAGGGCCACGAAGATGAAGCTGGTCTGCTCCGCCGGGCTCAGCTTCTCCAGCGCCAGGGTGACGACGGTGATGACGACGAACATCGCCGTCCCCACGGTCAGCAGGACCACTCGGGTGAGGGTGGGCCTGAACGTGACCGGGAGGGCGGGAGGTCCGGGCCGGGACGTGGGGGCGGTCATCAGGTTCGCTGTCTTCCGGAGTTCTTGGTCCCGGCCGTCAGAGGCGGCAGGCGTGGATGGCCGTGGTGAGGATGGCGCGGGCACCCAGTTCGTACAGGTCGTCCATGATCCGCTGGGCCTCCTTGGCGGCGACCATGGAGCGGACCGCGACCCAGCCCTCGTGGTGCAGCGGGGAGATGGTCGGCGACTCCAGGCCCGGGGTGAGGGCCACGGCGCGCTCCAGGTGCTCCACGCGGCAGTCGTAGTCCATCATCACGTAGCTGCGGGCGACCAGGACGCCCTGGAGGCGGCGGAGGAACTGCTGCACCTTGGGGTCGTCGGCGGGGGCGCCGGTGCGTCGGATGACGACGGCTTCCGACTTCATGATCGGTTCGCCGATGACTTCGAGTCCGGCGTTGCGCAAGCTGGTGCCCGTCTCCACGACGTCGGCGATGACCTGGGCGACGCCCAGCTCGACCGCGGTCTCGACCGCGCCGTCGAGGTGGACGACGGAGGCGTTGACGCCGGCTTCGGCGAGGTGCTTGGCAACGATGCCCTCGTAGGAGGTGGCGATCGTCATGCCGTCGAAGTCCTGCGGGCCCGCGGCCGTGCCGGGCTTCGTGGCGTAGCGGAACGTGGAGCGGGCGAAGCCGAGCTGGAGGATCTCCTCGGAGTCGGCGCCGGAGTCCAGCAGCAGGTCGCGGCCGGTGATGCCGATGTCGAGGCGTCCGGATGCGACGTAGATCGCGATGTCGCGGGGGCGCAGGTAGAAGAACTCGACCTCGTTCTCCGGGTCGACCAGGACGAGTTCCTTGGACTCCTTGCGCTGCTGGTAACCGGCCTCATGGAGCATCGCCATCGCAGGCCCGGAGAGTGCACCCTTGTTGGGGACGGCGATGCGCAGCATGAGGTCAGGTTTCCTTTGTGCGAAGGGGTGTTCTGCGGGCCTACGGAACAGCGGGAAGGTGCGTCGGCTCAGAGGTGGGCGTAGACGTCGTCGAGGGAGATTCCGCGGGCGACCATCATCACCTGGACGTGGTACAGCAGCTGGGAGATCTCCTCGGCGGCGGCCTCTTTGCCCTCGTACTCGGCGGCCATCCAGACTTCGGCGGCCTCCTCGACGACCTTCTTGCCGATGGCATGCACTCCCTTGCCCACCAGTTCGGCGGTGCGGGAGGTGGTGGGGTCGCCGTTGGCGGCCTTGAGCTGCAGCTCGGCGAAGAGCTCTTCGAAGCTCTTGAGGGGTTTGTTCACCATGATGGTCCTTAGAATACGGGGTCGCCGACCCGCACTCAGCGCCAGGGTTCGCTGACGGTGCGCAGCGTCGCGGCGGTCGATACGGCGGCGGTGACCGCTTCGTGCCCCTTGTCCTCGTTGGACCCTTCGAGGCCGGCCCGGTCGAGCGCCTGCTCCTCGGTGTCACAGGTGAGGACGCCGAAACCGACGGGGACTCCGGTGTCGACGGTGACCTGGGTGAGGCCCAGGGTGACGCCCTGGGACACGTACTCGAAGTGGGGGGTGCCGCCGCGGATGATCACCCCGAGGGCGACGATCGCGTCGTAGCCGCGTCCGGCGAGGACCTTCGCGACGACCGGGAGCTCGAAGCTGCCGGGGACGCGGAGCAGGGTCGGCTCGTCGATGCCCAGGTCGTGCAGGGCGCGCAGCGCACCGTCGACGAGGCCGTCCATGACCTTCTCGTGCCACTGGGCCGCGATCACCGCGACCCGCAGGTCACCGCAGTTGCGTACGGACAGTTCGGGTGCGCCCTTGCCGCTCATGTCTCTCCTACCGCTCGTTCCGTGATCTCTTACTGGTTGCCGCAGGTCGACGCGGTGGCCGCGTCGAGCCAGGGCAGGTCGTGCCCCATCCGGTCCCGCTTGGTGCGCAGGTACCGCAGGTTGTGTTCGCCGGCCTGGACGGGCATGGGCTCGCGGCCGGTCACCGCCAGACCGTGGCGCAGGACCGCCGCGGTCTTGTCGGGGTTGTTGGTCATCAGCCGGACGCTGTGGACGCCGAGGTCCAGGAGCATCCGGGCGCCCGCGGCGTAGTCCCTGGCGTCGGCGGGCAGGCCGAGTTCCAGGTTGGCGTCGAGGGTGTCGACGCCCTGCTCCTGGAGCTCGTACGCGCGCAGCTTCGACAGCAGCCCGATGCCCCGGCCCTCGTGGCCGCGCAGATAGACGACGACGCCGCGGCCCTCCTGCGTGATGCGCTCCATGGAGGCGTGCAGCTGGGGGCCGCAGTCGCAGCGCTGGGACTGGAAGATGTCGCCGGTCAGGCACTCGGAGTGGATGCGGACGAGGACGTCCGTGCCGTCGCCGATGTCGCCGTGGACGAGGGCCACGTGCTCGACACCGTCGATGATCGAGCGGTAGCCGTACGCGGTGAACTCGCCGAACGCGGTCGGCAGCCGGACCTCGGCCTCGCGGCGGACCGTCGGCTCCGAGCTGCGGCGGTAGGCGATCAGGTCCTCGATGGAGATGATCGTGAGGCCGTGCTTGCGGGCGAACGGCACCAGCTCGGGCAGGCGCAGCATGACGCCGTCCTCGCCCGCGATCTCCACGATGGCGCCGGCGGGCCGCAGCCCGGCGAGGCGGGCCAGGTCGACGGCCGCCTCGGTGTGGCCGTTGCGGACGAGGACTCCGCCGGAGCGGGCGCGGAGCGGGAAGATGTGGCCGGGGCGGACGAAGTCGCCGGGTCCCGCTTCGCCGCCCGCGAG
This sequence comes from Streptomyces sp. NPDC055749, assembly GCF_053617235.1. Taxonomy (NCBI): domain Bacteria; kingdom Bacillati; phylum Actinomycetota; class Actinomycetes; order Kitasatosporales; family Streptomycetaceae; genus Streptomyces; species Streptomyces sp. NPDC055749. The sequence continues at coordinate 22,196 of NZ_JBSHFH010000074.1, forward strand.
CATGCGGAGCGTGGTGGCGCGGTCGGCGGCGGAGATGCCGGTGGTCACGCCGTAGGCGGCGGAGGCGTCCACGGAGACGGTGAAGGCGGTCTTCATCGACTCGGTGTTGTTGTCGACCATCTGCGGGAGTTCGAGCCGTTCCAGCTCGTCGTTCTCCATGGGTGCGCAGATCAGTCCGCGGCACTCGCTCATCATGAAGGCGATGATCTCGGGGGTGGCCTTCTCCGCGGCGATGACGAGGTCGCCCTCGTTCTCGCGGTCCTCGTCGTCGACGACCACGACGGGGCGTCCGGCGGCGATGTCGCGGATGGCCTGCTCGACGGGGTCGAGGGAGAGGTCCACGACGTGCGCGCCGTGTTCCGGGTGCAACCAGGTGGGCTGGGCAGTCATGCCGTGGCTCCTTCCAGAGCGGGTGTCCGCGTACGCAGCCACCAGTCGCGCATGCCCCACAGGACGAGGGCCCCGTAGACGACGTAGATGAGACCGGAGAAGGCGAGACCGCTGTGGAAGTTCAGCGGTACGCCGACCAGGTCGACGAGCAGCCAGGCGAACCAGAACTCGACCATGCCGCGGGCCTGGGCGAGCATCGCGACGAGCGTGCCCGCGAAGATGTACGCGTCGGCCCACGGGCTCCAGGAGAGCGAGGGGAACGCGGTGAAGAGGCCGCCGACGGCGAGGGTGCCGAGTACGGCGCCGCCGATCAGGTAGCCGCGTTCGCGCCAGGTCGCGAAGCGGACGGCGATGGAGCCGTCCTGTGCCTGCTGCCTGCCGCGGGTCCACTGCTGCCATCCCCAGACGGCGACGGCGATGACCACGAGCTGCTTGCCGACGCTTCCGGCCTGCTGCACGGAGACGTTGGCGGCCACGAGGACGACACCGGACAGGAGCTGGGCGGGCCAGGTCCAGACGGAGCGGAGCCAGCCCAGGGTCAGGGCGATCAGACCGACCGTGTTGCCTATCAGGTCCGACCAGATGATGTGCTGTCCGAAGGCGGTGAACGCCTCCGAGTTCAGCCAGGACAGGGCGCTCACGTCACCGGCTCCTCGTGTCCCTGGGCCGCGCCGCCGCCGAGCAGGCGCTCGACGTACTTCGCGATGACGTCCACCTCGAGGTTGACCGGTTCGCCGGTCTGCTTGAGGCCGAGTGTGGTCAGGTCGAGGGTGGTGGGGATGAGGCTGATCGTGAAGTAGTCGGTCCCGGCCTCCACGACGGTCAGGCTGACGCCGTCGACGGTGATCGAGCCCTTCTCCACCACGTAACGGGTCAGGTCCTCGGGCAGTGAGATCTTCACGATCTCCCAGTGCTCGGAGACCTCGCGGCCGATGATGCGGCCGGTGCCGTCGACGTGCCCCTGGACGATGTGGCCGCCGAGCCTGCCGCCGAGTGCCATGGGCCGCTCCAGGTTGACCCGGGAGCCGGTCTCCAGGGCGCCGAGGCTGGAGCGGTTGAGGGTCTCCGCCATCACGTCGGCGGTGAACTCGTGCTCGCCGAGGTCCACGACGGTGAGGCAGACGCCGTTGACGGCGATCGAGTCGCCGTGCTTGGCGCCTTCGGTGACGACGGGGCCACGCAGTCGGAAGCGGGAGGCGTCGTCGAGCTTCTCGACGGCGGTGACCTCACCCAGTTCTTCGACAATTCCGGTGAACACTCAGTTTCCCTTCCGAGCAGGGACGGGGACGGCGGTGATGCGCAGATCGGGGCCGATTTGAACGGTCTCGGTCACATCGAGGCGCAACGCCCGGGAGATGGTGGAGATTCCGGCATCGGCGAGGGCGGCGGGGCCCGCGCCGAGAAGGACCGGAGCGAGATAGCCGACGACCTTGTCGACCGTTCCCGCGGCGACGAAGGCACCGGCCAGGGTCGGCCCGCCTTCGAGGAGTACGGAGCGGATGCCGCGCCCTTGCAGGGCGGCGAGCAGGGCCGTGAGGTCGAGACCGGGTCCGGTGGCGGCGCGGGGCAGCCTCAGCACGGTCTCTTCGGGGAGGTGGGCCGTGTCGGCGTCCTCGGCGACCGCGATCAGGGTGGGTGCGGTGTCGTCGAGCACCCGGGCGCCGGGGCGTACAGCGTTGGCGCCGGTGTCGACGACCACGCGCAGGGGCTGGCGGGCGCCCTCGATGCCGCGTACCCCGAGCTGTGGGTCGTCGGTACGGGCGGTGCCGGAGCCGACCACCACGGCGTCGGCCTCGGCGCGCAGCCGGTGGACGTCGGCGCGGGCCTCGGGGGAGGTGATCCAGCGGCTGGTGGCGTCGGCGGCGGCGATCCGGCCGTCGAGTGTCGCCGCGTACTTCCACAGGACGTACGGGCGGCCGAGGCGCACCGAGGTGAGCCAGGCGGCGTTGCCCGCCTCGGCCTCGTCGGCGAGGAGCCCCTGCCGGGCCTCGATACCGGCCGCGCGGAGGGTGTCCGCACCGCCGGTGGCCTGCGGGTTCGGGTCCGCGACCGCGTAGAGGACCCTGCTGACACCGGCCTCGATCAGCGCCTGGGCGCAGGGGCCGGTGCGTCCGGCGTGGTTGCAGGGTTCGAGGGTGACGTAGGCGGTGCCGCCCCGGGCCTTCTCGCCGGCCGCGCGCAGGGCGTGGATCTCGGCGTGGGGTCCGCCGGCCCGCTGGTGGAAGCCTTCACCGGCCGGTTGCCCGGCGGCGTCGAGAACGACGCATCCGACGACCGGGTTCGGGCTGGTGGAGCCGAGACCGCGGGCTGCGAGCGTGATCGCTCGCCGCATGGCGGTGATGTCGGCTGCGGTGTCCACCGGGTCCTCCTGCCTCTTCGGGCACGGACTCCGGGGCCTGTCGATGACGACAGATGAAGCGGAACGCGGAACAGGGACGCCGAATGCCCGAAAAACGGATGGATCGGTCGCCCGAAAACCATCCGCCGACGGCGGCGTACCCGCGAAACGGCCCGCCGCGCACTGCCTCCCATCCGGACTTTAACCGTCGGTCCAGGAATCCCACCTGGTCAACCGGCCGCTGGATGCGGACGGGTCGCGGACTATAACCGCCGGTTCGGAATTACACCGACCCCGGAGTGCGCTGCTGCTGGTACAGGACCAGTCTGCCACGACCGCTCGTGGGCCATACGGGCGAGTCCTTGTGTGCTGACTCACAGGGCGGCGCGGCAGGGGTACGCAACGGGACGGTCGAGGACAGATGGTCCAGACCTATTGACTCACTGGTCTAGTCCTTTTAATCTCTGCGTCACCTCCGAGGTTCGGTCCGGGTGTGCGCACGCACGGACCCCAACACGACCCACCCCCCTTGCCAGTTGTGTTCTGCCGACCTCCCCAGGAGGAACGACAAATGCTGTCCCCCACTCGTGCGAGAGCCACCCTGCTCGCAGCCTGCGCGGCCGTCGCCGGGCTGCTCGTGGGCGGTCTCGCCGCCACTCCGTCGGCCGCCGCCGACCAGGAGTCCTGTCGTCCGGACGGGCTGTACGAAACCCCCGGCGTGGACGTCCCGTACTGCTCGGTCTACGACAGTGAAGGCCGCGAGAAGATGGGCGCCGACCACCAGCGGCGCGTCATCGGCTACTTCACCAACTGGCGCACGGGCAAGGACGGCAAGGCCGCCTACCTCGCCTCCGACATCCCGTGGGACAAAGTCACCCACTTGAATTACGCGTTCGCGCACATCGACGGCCAGAACAAGATCTCCGTCGGCTCCGACAGCCCGCAGAACGCCTCCACCGGGATGACCTGGCCGGGCGTAGCCGGGGCCGAGATGGACCCGGCACTCCCCTACAAGGGCCATTTCAACCTGCTCAACAAGTTCAAGAAGCAGCACCCGAACGTGAAGACCCTGGTGTCGGTGGGCGGCTGGGCCGAGACCGGCGGGTACTTCGACGACAACGGTGACCGGGTGGACTCCGGCGGCTTCTACTCGATGGCGACCAACGCCGACGGCTCGGTCAACCAGGCAGGCATCAACACCTTCGCGGACTCGACCGTCGACTTCATCAAGAAGTACGGCTTCAACGGCGTCGACATCGACTACGAGTACCCGACGACGATGAAGGACGCGGGCAACCCGCTGGACCACACGCTGGCCAACGCCCGCCGGGCCGGTCTCGTCAAGGGCTACGCCGCGCTGATGAAGACGCTGCGCGAGAAGCTGGACCGTGCCTCGGCCGCCGACGGCAAGCACTATCTGCTGACCGTGGCCGCGCCGTCCTCGGGCTATCTGCTGCGCGGCATGGAGACCTTCCAGGTCCAGAAGTACCTGGACTACGTCAACATCATGTCCTACGACCTGCACGGCGCATGGAACGAGTACGTCGGCCCGAACGCCTCCCTCTTCGACGACGGCAAGGACGCCGAACTCGCCCAGGCCGGGGTGTACTCGACCTCGCAGTACGGCGGGGTCGGCTACCTCAACACCGACTGGGCGTACCACTACTTCCGCGGTTCGATGCCGGCCGGCCGTATCAACATCGGCCTGCCGTACTACACCCGCGGCTTCAAGAACGTGCAGGGCGGCACGGACGGGCTGTGGGGCAAGGCCGCCACGACGGAGTGCCCGGCCGGAGCCGGTCTGACCAAGTGCGGTGACGGGGCCGTCGGCATCGACAACCTCTGGCACGACAAGGACACCAACGGCAAGGAATCGCCCGCCGGTTCCAACCCGATGTGGCATGCGAAGAACCTGGAGAAGGGTGTCGTCGGCGACTACGTCCCCCAGTACGGATTCCCCGCCGACACGAAGCTGACCGGCAGCTACGCCCGTAAGTACGACTCGACGCTGGTCGCACCGTGGCTGTGGAACGCCGAGAAGAAGGTCTTCCTCTCCACCGAGGACGAGCAGTCGGTCGCCGCCAAGGCGGACTACGTCGTCGACCGGGGCATCGGCGGCACGATGATCTGGGAGCTCGCGGGCGACTACGCGTTCAATGCGGCGAAGGGGCAGTACGAGCCGGGGTCCACGCTCACGTCGGCGATGTACGAGAAGTTCAAGTCGGCCACCCCGTACGGCGCGAAGCGGTCCACGATCGATCTTCCGACGCAGGCGCTGGACATCGACGTTTCCTTCGGACAGTTCCCGCTCGGTGACTCCAACTACCCGATCAGCCCCAAGCTGAAGATCACCAACAACACGAAGGCGACGCTGCCCGGCGGTACCGAGTTCCGGTTCGACTACGCGACCTCGGCACCGGCCAACGCCAAGGACCAGTCGGGCTTCGGTACGACGATCGTCCGCAGCGACCACACCGCCGCGAACAACATCGGCGGGCTCAAGGGCGACTACAACCGTGTCTCCCTGAAGCTCCCCGCGTGGCAGACCCTGGCCCCCGGCGCATCGGTGGAGCTCGACTTCGTCTACTACCTGCCGACCTCCACGCCGTCCAACTGGACGGTGACCTTCGGCGGGAAGTCGTACGCCCTCGCCGGTGACCTGGCCCGCGGTACGAGCGTCGTCGAGCCCGGCACGAGTCCCTCGCCGGACCCGTCCGCCACTCCCACCCCCACTCCCACTCCGACTCCGACTCCGGGTGGCAGTTGCTCCGCCGCGGCCTGGAGCGCGACCACCGAGTACGGCTCGGGCGCGACCGTCAGCCACGCCGCCCACCAGTGGAAGGCCAAGTGGTGGACGAAGGGGGAGACGCCCGGCACCACCGGTGAATGGGGTGTCTGGCAGGACCTCGGGGCCTGCTGAGACCCCGGCCCGACAGCCGTGGGGGGGGGGGGCGCGCCCCCCGCCCCCCCCGCGCCCCGCGCGGGGGGGGGGGCCCGGGGCCCCCCCCCCTCGGCACACACCGCCCGTCT
>NZ_JBSHFH010000075.1:0-27949 GCF_053617235.1 Streptomyces sp. NPDC055749
GACCGGAACGCCCCCGGTCACCGCACGGCCATGTGCGGGTGCGGGCCCAGGGTCCGTCCGGCCTGATCCGCCGGACACGCCCTGGGCCCGCGTCAGCCTCCCGGGGCGAACAGGACGTCCTGGGCGGCCTCACGGGCCACCAACAGCGCCCCTCGCAGCACCGCGGCTCCGCCGAGAGCCCCCGCCCTGACCTCCGTGGGCAGCGGCGACATCCTGGCCAGCCGCTCCTCGACCCGCGAGGCCAGAGCCTCGCCGCCCGCGTGACCCACCTCGCCCGCCAGGAGCAGACAGCCCGGGTCAAGCACCGAGACCACCGCGGCGGCCCCGAGCGCGATGCGGTCGGCGAGTACGTCCAGGAAGGCGTCGCCGTTGGCGGCGCCCGCGAGCGCGGCGTGCACCGCGTGGACCGCGGCCGGGTCCTGTTCGCCGCCCGGCGCGCCTGTCGGAGCCTGCGCCGGAAGGCCGTACTCGGCGGCCAGTTCGCAGACGGCGGCCGAGCCCGTCAGGGAGTGGAATCCGCCGTCGCAGCTGATGGCCGAGGGCAGCCCTGTCGCCCCGGGCACGGGCAGGAAGCCGAGCTCGCCCGCGCCGCCGGAGGCCCCGCGGCGCAGCTTGCCGTCCAGCATGACGGCGGCGCCGATGCCGTGGCCGAGCCAGAGCAGGACGAAGGTGTCGCGGTCGCGGGCCGCGCCGACGCGCAGTTCCGCGACGGCGGCGAGGTTGGTCTCGTTCTCCACGAGCACGGTGGCGGGCAGCCGCTGCTGGAGTGCGGCGACCAGACCGCGGTGCCAGGCGGGCAGCTTGGCGGTGTCGCGGAGTTCCCCGGTGACCGGGTCGATCAGCCCGGGGGCGCCGATCCCGACACTGTGCAGGGGGGCGGTGCCCGCCGTGCGCGCCGTGCGTTCCAGCAGCGCGACGGCCTGCTCGATCGCGGGCTCCGTGCCGGCCCTGCCGTCGATGGGCAGGGTGTCCTCGGCGAGCGTCACCCCCAGGAGGTCGGCGACGACCACGGCGACGCTGTCGGTGCGCACGTCCAGGGCCGCGAGGTGCGCGCGGTCGGCGACGATCCCGTACAGCCTGGCGTTGGGCCCGCGCCGCTCCGCGCCGCTCTCGCCGACGACCCGGATCAGCCCGGCCCCCTGGAGGCGCTCGACGAGGTCGGCGACCGTGGGGCGGGAGAGTCCGGTCAGTGCTTTCAGCTGCGTGGCCGTCAAGGGGCCGTCCTGCTGGAGCAGTTCCAGGGCGAGCCGGTCGTTGATGGCCCGGGCGGTGCTCGGTGATGCGGGCATGCCGAGATCCTTCCAGATCCGTTGCCCGTAACGGGCCGTCTATTTATCAGGCAGGGTTCCTGATAGTTTACCGCCAGCGTTGTGGCGAAGACCATCGGGACCTCGGTGGCCCACACTGTCCACGGGAGGGCAAGGCGGTATGACGACGGATTCCACCAGCACGGCTTTCGGCAAGGAGCAGGTGAGGCGGGCCAGGATCGCGGTCGCCGCGGTCTTCACCGTGCACGGCGCGGTGACCGGCAGCTTCGCCACCCGGGTGCCCTGGATCCAGGACCACGCCTCGGTGAGCGCGGGTCAGCTCGGCCTCGCCCTCGCCTTTCCGGCCATCGGCGCTTCGCTCGCCATGCCCCTGGCGGGCCGGATCAGCCACCGCTTCGGTGCCAGGACCGCGCTGCGCGGACTGCTGGTGCTCTGGACGCTGGCGCTGATCCTCCCGGCCCTCGCCCCGAGTCTGGTGACGCTCTGCGCGGCGCTCTTCGTGTACGGAGCGACGGCCGGGATGTCGGACGTGGCGATGAACGCGCTCGGCGTCGAGGTGGAGAACCGGCTCGACAAGTCGATCATGTCCGGGCTGCACGGGATGTGGAGCGTCGGCGCGCTGCTCGGTTCGGCGGCGGGCACCGTCGCCGCCCACCTCGGCACGGATGCCAGGCTGCACCACACCATCGCCGCCCTCGTGCTCACGGCACTCGGACTGATCGCCTGTCAGGGGGTGCTCGACCTGCGCAGCGAGGTGGACGAGGAGCCACCGCCGCGCTTCACGCTGCCGCCGAAGTCGGCGCTGATCATCGGCGCTGTGGGCTTCTGCGCGGTGTTCGCCGAGGGGGCCAGCCTGGACTGGTCGGCGGTCTATCTCAGGGACATCATGGGCAGTTCCGCCGGACTGGCCGCAGCGTCCACGACGGCGTTCGCCCTGATGATGGCCGTGGCCAGGATCGCCGGTGACAAGGTCGTGGACCGGTTCGGCGCGGTGAGGACCGTCAGGGTCGGCGGTGGGCTGGCGACGGTGGGCGGGCTGCTCGTGGTGCTGGCACCGAACGCGGCGCTCGCGATGTGCGGCTTCGGACTGCTCGGCCTCGGCGTCGCCGTCGTCGTCCCGCTGGCATTCGCCGCGGCGGGGCGCAGCGGCCCCAACCCGAGTCAGGCCATCGCGGGCGTCGCCACCATCACGTACACCTCCGGGCTGATCGCCCCCTCCCTCATCGGCTCGCTGGCGGAGGCGACCTCGCTGATCGTGTCGTTCGGCCTGGTGACGGTGCTGGCCTTCGGCCTGGTCCTCGGTGCGGGCGTGCTCCGCGGGGCCGACCGCACGCCCACGGGCGGCGGCGTCCCCGGACCGTCACCGGCGAAGGCCGGGACCGGGACCGGGATCTGAGACCTGCGGTGCCGGGGCCGTGGTGCGGCCCCGGCACCCGGGGCGCTGCGCGGTAGCCGTGGCCTGCGGCATTAGCATGGCGCTGATCTTTTCCGCGGGAGAACACTCCGCACGGGATATGCGCGGTGAACACTCCGCACGGACACACAGGGAGCAATCATGGGCGGCCTCGGCGTGCGCTGGACCTTGCACGGCGACGGGAAGACTCCCGCACCCGGGGCCGTGGTGCGCCCCGACGAGCGGCTCTCATGGCCCCGTACGTTCGGCCTCGGTGCCCAGCACGTGGTGGCCATGTTCGGTGCGTCGTTCGTCGCTCCGGTGCTGATGGGCCTGGACCCGAACCTCGCGATCATGATGTCCGGTGTCGCGACGGTGATCTTCCTGCTGGCGACGAAGGGCAGGGTGCCCAGCTATCTCGGGTGCTCGCTCTCCTTCGTCGGCGTCGCCGCGACGATCCGGGCGAGCGGCGGCAGCAGTGCGACCGTCACGGGCGCGGTTCTCGTGGTGGGCGCCGTGCTGTTCCTGGTGGGTCTCGCGGTGCAGCGGTTCGGTGCGCGGATCATCCACGCGGCGATGCCGCCCGTGGTGACCGGTGCGGTCGTCATGCTGATCGGTTTCAACCTGGCGCCCGTCACGGCGTCGACGTACTGGCCGCAGGACCAGTGGACGGCACTCCTGGTGATGCTGTTCACCGGACTGTCCGTGGTCTGCCTGCGCGGATTCTTCTCCCGGATCGCGATCTTCCTCGGTCTGGTCTTCGGTTACGTGCTGTCCTGGGCACTCGACCGGATCTTCGGGAAGATCCACTCACCGGCGGGCGGCCCCGAGGCCGTCGACCACTGGCGGCTGGACCTCTCCGCCGTCTCGCACGCCGACTGGATCGGGCTCCCGTCCTTCCACGCCCCCGCCTTCGAGTGGTCCGCGATCCTGGTGGCCCTGCCCGTGGTGATCGCGCTGGTCGCCGAGAACGCCGGCCATGTGAAGGCCGTCGGCGAGATGACCGGTGACTCGCTCGACGACAAGCTGGGCACCGCCATCGCGGCCGACGGCGCCGCCTCCATGCTGTCCACCGCGGTGGGCGGCCCGCCGAACACCACGTACTCCGAGAACATCGGCGTGATGGCCGCGACGCGGGTCTACTCCACCGCCGCCTACTGGGCCGCCGCCTGTTTCGCCCTGCTCTTCGGTCTGTGCCCCAAGTTCGGTGCGGTCGTCGCCGCGATCCCCGGCGGCGTGCTCGGCGGCATCACCGTCATCCTGTACGGCATGATCGGCCTCCTCGGCGCCCAGATCTGGACGAACGCCAAGGTCGATCTGCGTAACCCGCTCAACCTCGTGCCGGCCGCTGCGGGCATCATCATCGGCGTCGGCGGGGTCAGCCTGAAGATCACCGACAACTTCGAGCTGAGCGGTATCGCGCTCGGCACCATCGTCGTGATCACCGGCTACCACGTGCTGCGGGCCTTCGCACCGGCCCACCTCAAGACCCAGGAGCCCCTGCTGGACTCGGGCACCTCCACGTACGACGCGGACGGGTCCGGTCCGAAGGACTGAGTCCGGTCGGTCCAAGCGGTCGGACCGAGGCGTACGGGGCGTATCTTCGCCCGTTCCGATGAACCCCCGGCCGGTCGCCGCCACGGCCGGCCCGGGACTGGGACGCTGCCCGCATGGCGCAGTTCGAGCAGTACGCAGACCCGGCAGGACCCGGCACCGTGACGGCGGACGTTCCCGCGGTGATCGGGCGGATGCGTGCCCTCCGCTCCGATTGGCCGCCCCACGACGGCATCGCGGTCTTCAACCAGGTCTATCTGACGGCGACGGAGACCCTCGGCGGTCGCCGGAGCGGGTGCGGCACCGGCCCGGACACGCTGGACGTCCTGTTCGCCGAGCGCTATCTGACGGCTGTCGACACCGCGGCGGCGGGGCTGCGCCCGCCCGCGTGCTGGCGTCCGCTGTTCCAGTACCGGCGGCACCCCGGTGTACGCCCGGCGCAGTTCGCCCTGGCGGGCATGAACGCGCACCTCGGCCATGACCTCGCGCTCGCCGTGGTGGACGCGTGCCATGCGCGCGGCTGCGACCCCTGCGACCTGGAGGAGGAGTTCGACGGGGTCGGCGATCTCCTCGTGATGATGGAGGAACGCGTCTTCGAGGACCTGGTTCCGGGGCCCGATCTGCTGGAGGTCACGGACCCGCTCATCCACCTGGTGGGGTCCTGGAATCTGGAACGGGCCCGCGAAGCCGCCTGGTCGGCGGCCCGCGTGCTGTGGGAGCTGCGCGGATTCCCGCTGCTCGCCGAGGAGTTCAGGGAGCGGCTGGACACGGGCGCCGGGCTGGTGGGGCGCTGTCTGCTCACCCCCTGCCGTTGACGCGCCTTCATCAGAAGCAGTCGCCGTACCAGTGGACGGCCCCCGGTGCGGTGACCGTGGCCAGGACGGCGTCGGGCGTGGCCATAAGGGGCCGGGCCATGCCCACGTGTTCCTCGTGCGTCCGGGCGTTCAGCAGCAGGCTCCCCAGCGCCGGTCCGGCATCGGGCATGTCCGGCAACCGGACGCGGACGCGGACCGCACCCGACTCGCGCCCCTGTGCGGCGACCGCCGCGAACAGGTCGTCCAGGCACTCGGGAGCGCCCGCGAACTCGCGTACCTCCATGCACTCCCCCACCCGCTGGGCCACGAGCCAGCCGGCGATCTCCCCCGATCCGGGGCGCTCGGCCACGAGCGAGCGGTCAAGCGGCCCGTACCAGGCGGGGACCCGTACGGCCCAGTCCTCGGGGCCCCGCAGCGAGCTCAGGGGCCGGGTCGCGTTGTGCGCGGTGTGCAGGGCGGCCACCGCGCCGGTGTCGGCAGCCGTGGCTGCGCGCACACGGAACACCCCCGGGGCGGGGGCCTGCGCGAGCGCCCCCTCATCGTACGTACTGCGGAACTCCCGCCATCCCGAACTCCGGTAGACGCCCGGTGTGCCGGTGAACAGCAGCGACCACGCGCAGCCGTCCGCCGTCATCGTCCGCACGGCCTCGGTGAGCAGCCGCCGCACCAGGCCGCGGCCGCGCGCCGAAGGCCGGGTGGCGACGCTGCCGATGCCGCCGACCAGCTGCGGGACACCCTGCGCGTCGCGGATCAGACGCGGTACGTAGACCACGACGGCGTCGATCCGGCCGTCGCTCTCGGCGACGAAGGTACGGCGGTGGCGGTCGGGGTCGAGGGCGTACACGGCGGGGATCTGCGGGGCGTCGAAGCAGAGCCGCCACAGTGCGTGCAGGTCGGGTTCGTCCGCGGGGACGGCCGTGCGGACGTCGGTGCTCACAGGGTCAGGTTCCCGTCCGTGCGGGCCGATGCGCCGCTCTCCGGCATCGCGGTGCGCCTGGTTCCACGCTCGACGCAGGACGTGTGCAGGGCCGAGTCCATGGCGGCGGGGGCGAGATGGAGCGTGCCACCGGTGAAGCGGCTGCCCGTCGCCGCGTAGTGGTTGCGTCCGTCGGCGATCCGGATGTGGGCGGTGCCCGCGTCCTCGGTGCTGCTGGTGAGGGCCGAGAGGTCCCAGGTGACCGTGCCGGGCCCGGCAGCGCGGCCGAGGAGCGCGTTCGCCCTGTTGGAGCCGCTGACCCTGGTGCCGGAGGTGACGGTGAGGTGCTGGTCGCGTACGGCACTGAGCTCGATGCCCGTGCCCTCGTACGTACCGCCGTCGATCCGGAGCTCGGCCGAACCCACCGAGAGCGGGGCCGCGTTCTCGGCGCCGGTGACGGTGCAGTCCGTGAAGTGCACCGGGCCCGGCCCGCGCAGGATGACGCCGTCGACGCCCTTGAACGTGCAGCGCACGAAGTGGACCGGGGCGGTGACCGGGGTCTGGACGAGCACGGCGCCCGCGGGCGGTTCGAAGGAACAGTCGCTGATCACGGTCGGCCGGATGGAGCGTGCCGAGCGCTGGGCGACGGCGAAGGTCTTCGCGGTGCAGCCGCGCACCTGAGCGCCGTCCGCGTTGACGGTCAGCGTGCCTGCCTGGTCGAAGGTCGGGCGGGCGATCACCGTGATGTCTTCGAGCGTCAGATCGGTGATCTTCGTATTGGCGGTGAACCAGGAGCAGACATGTCTGCGTACAGTGATCCGCTTGGCGGAAACACCCCACTGCGCACCGGAGTTGGCGATGTCCATCAGCCCGGAGTTGCCGTCGAAGAGGAGATCGTGCTCGTACTGGCCATGGGTGGTGAACGGGTTGCCGCCCGCGTCGTCACCGTCGCCGTGGCAGTTGGTGACGACGCAGTACGCGGAGGCCGTGAGGTCGTTGAGGTGGCGGACGTTGCTGGTGGTGCAGTCGGCGATGTGGCCGTACAGGCAGTAGATCTGCTGGGTGAGATAGCCCGCGCCGCCGTAGTGGACGGTGGGCGGGTTCTTCAGTGAGCACTGTTCGGTACGGAAGCGGGTGCACCAGCGCCGCATGATGACCGGCCAGAAGCTGCCCGTCGCATGGATCCCGGAGACGTCACAGTCCACCGCGTACTCGTAGGAGACGGGGTGCGAGCCGGTGTACTCGTCGTCGCCCGCGCCCTCGAAGAGCATGTTGCGGACGTGGGCGTTGCGTACCGGCTCGATACGGGTCCAGGTCAGCTTGCGCCCTGCGGCGAGTTCCCAGCCGTTGAGGTAGCCGATCCGGATGTGCGTGGCGTCGATGATCTCGGTGATCTCGACCAGCTTCTGGAGTTCGCGCTCGTCTGCGCCGCCGCCCGCGACGGGGGCCACCTGGACGGCCCACCACTGGCCCACCTCGAACGCCTTGGCGTCCGGGACCGGGAAGGTGTCGGTGAGTTCGATGACCTTGTCGGAGAGTGCGTGCTCGACGGTGGTGTCGGTGGTGGTGCCGCGGAAGGAGAGGACGGCGCCGAAGGGGTTGTCGTGGGTGTTTTTCTCGATGCCTGTGGTGTGGACGTGGTGGCCGCCGAAGTCGAGTTCGATGTTGGAGCGGTCGAAGAGGTGGCGTTTGGTGAGGAGGAGGTCGGTGTGGGCTTCGATGCGGTGGATGGTGGGGTCGTTGATCATCGCGTCGAGTGCGGTGTCGGCGGGGTGTTCGGCGTCGAGGTGGCCGAAGGTGCGGAAGTCGAGGGTGCCGGTGTGGAGTTGGTGCCAGCGGCCGGTCGCGTTGTTTTTCGGTGCGATGACGGTGCCGCCGTTGTGCGGGGTGTCGGACTCCTTGTCCCAGCGGACGGTCATGGTGCCGCCGTCGCCGGGGGTGTGGTAGCCGGCGATCAGGACGGTGGTTCCGTCCGCGAGCGGGCTGGTGTTGAGCGCCCGCAGTGCGGCGACGGTGTCGACGTGCTGGACGTCGGTGGCGTGGGCGGGGGCGGCGTGTGCGCCGGTGGTGGTCACGGCCGTACCGGCCACGACCAGACCGGCCAGACCCGAAGCCCGCAGGAGACCACGGCGTGACGATGCAGGAACGGACATGACGGAGGTGCTCCTCGCGTAGTCGATGGGTGCTCGGTGGCGTGCTCGGTGGCGTCAGATGGAGTTGCGGTACGGCGGCATGAAGCGCATACGGGGCATCTGGTCGGCCAGGATCCCGCCGTCGACGACGATGCGCGCACCGGTCATGTACGCCCCCGCGTCCGAGGCCAGGAGCAGCAGCGCGCCCACACACTCGTCGGGCTGTGCGTAGCGGCCGAGCGGAATGCGCTCGCGGTACGCGGACTCGAACGCCTCCCGGTCGAAGGGGAATTCGCCGTCGATGGGGGTCTCGACCATGCCGGGGGCCAGGGTGTTGGCGGTGATGCCGTGCGGGGCCAGCTCGATGGCCAGAGTCTCGGTGAGGAGCTGGGCGGCGGCCTTGGACGCGTTGTAGTGGGCCAGGCCCGCTTCGGCGACCAGGGCGTTCTTCGAGCTGATGGTGATGATGCGGCCGGCCACGCCGTCGGCCGTCATGTGTTCGGCGACGCGCTGGCTGAGGAAGAAGACCGCGTCGACGTTGACCCGCATGATGCGCGACCAGCCGGCGGGCGTGATCTCGTTGAAGCGTTCGAGTGCGGCCGTGCCCGCGTTGTTGACCAGGATGTGCAGCGGTCCGGTCTCGGCGCGTACCCGGTCGGCGAAGCCCGCCAGCGCCTCGATGTCGGCGAGGTCCTGGCCGTACGTCCACGACCTGCGGCCCAGCGCCTCGACGGCCGCCGCGGTCTCGGCGATGCCGTCGGCGCCCGGCAGGTCGACGAGGACCACGTCGGCGCCCGCCCCTGCGAGGCCGACGGCGAAGGACCGGCCGAGGCCGCGGGCGGCTCCGGTGACGACCGCGGTGCGGCCGGTCAGGTCGAAGCGGTCGGTGCCACGGGGCGGGACGGCTGCGGTCATGGCGGTCATTCCTCCAGGCGGAACGGTACGGAGAGGTGGGCCGCCGCACCGACCGGGGGGCGGAGATGCGGCGGCCCTGCTGCTGGACTGCGGCGTGGCCGGGGGACGGCCCCGCCGGGGTCGTCCAGCAGGTCTTTGGGGGGGGTCGGGTCAGCCGTTGAGGCCCAGCAGGTCCAGCGACGGCCGGTGGATGATCTCCTCCACGGCGTCGATGTCCAGCGGTGGCAGACCGGGGATGCCGGGGATGCGGGCGATCTCCCGCAGACCCCTCACCGACTCGTCGACCGTCGTGAACGGGTAGTCGCTGCCGAACATCACCTTGTCGAAGACCCCGTAGTCCTGGACGAGCCGGAGGCTGTGCCAGAGCTGGAACGGCCGGTAGTGCAGGGCGCTGATGTCCGCGTACACGTGCGGGTGCTTGCGGATGACGGCGATGCACTCGCCCTCGAAGGGGTGTCCCAGGTGGGCGAGGACCATCCGCAGTTCCGGGTGGCGGATGGCGACCGCGTCGAGGTGGCGCGGCATCGCCCATTCCAGCGGGGCGTTCGACACGAAGGTGGTGCCGGTGTGGACGAGGAGCGGCAGGCCGTGCCGTTCCGCGTAGCCGTACAGCTCGTCGTACTCCTCGGCGGCCGGGTCGAACCCCGCGTACATCGGCATCAGTTTGATGCCGCGCAGACCGAGCTCCTGGTGGCCGTAGCGGAGTTCCTCCTGCCAGCCGGGCTGGGTGGGGTCGAGCGCGAGGTAGCCGATGAGCCGGTCCGGGTGCTGTCCGACGTAGGCGGCGACGGCGGCGTCGTCGACCCAGAGGCCGCTGCGGCGGGCCTTGCCGCCGACCACGATCGTGCGGGTGTCCGGCGGGGCGGTGGCCGCGTACTCCTCCCACTTCACCGTCAGGTCGACCTCGCCCGCGTGGGCGCGGGCGGAGTCGGACCTGAACGGGTCGGTGAAGTCGTGGCTGTGCCGGAAGAGGTGCGAGTGGACGTCGACGATCATGTGCGGTTCCGCTTCTCCCAGCCGTCCGCGAACATGTTCCAGAAGCGGTGGCTGGGCGGGTGTTCCTCGAAGACCTCGTCGACGAGTTCGACGCCGAGGCCGGGGGCGGTCGGCAGACCGATGTGCCCGTCGGTGATCGGCAGAGTGCCCTTCAGGGCGTCGAAGACGTACGGCTCCAGGAGCCCGTCGAAGGTTTCGAGGATCTTGAAGTTGGGGATTCCGAGGGTCGCGTGTACGGAGACGGTGGTGCAGAGCGGCGAGTTGGAGTTGTGCGGGGCGACGAGCATGCCGTGCGTATCGGCGATCGCCGCCAGCTTCCGTACTTCGGTGAAGCCGCCGGCCATGGAGAGATCCGGCTGGATGATGTCGACGGCGTTCGTGGCGAAGAGCTGCTTGTACTCGTAGCGGTTGTGGAAGTGTTCGCCGCCGGAGATCGGGAAGGCCGCGCGCTGCCGCAGTTCCGCGTACCGCTCGATGTGGGTCCAGGGCATCGGCTCCTCGAACCAGCCGATGTCGAAGGGCTCCAGCTCGCGCACCAGCCGGGCGGCGGTCGGCATGGCGAAGCGGGCGTGGCCCTCGATGAAGAGGTCGACGTCCGGTCCGATGGCTTCTCGGACGGCGGCCACGAGGTCGATGGAGCGGCGCAGTTCGGCGCGCTCCAGCTCGTGGAGGCCGGGTCCGAACGGGTCGAACTTGAGGGCGGTGAAGCCCTTGGCGACGGTCTCGCGCGCCTTCTGCGCGAAGGTCTCCGGTTCGCGTTCGCCGGTGTACCAGCCGTTGGCGTAGACGCGGACGCTGTCGCGGCAGGCGCCGCCGGTCAGGCGGTACGCGGGCACGCCGAGCGCCTTGCCCATGAGGTCGTACATCGCCTGGTCGAGGCCGGACAGGGCTACGCCGCCCATGTCGCCGCCGCGCAGGAAGTCGCCCTGGTAGACGCGGAGCCACAGCTCCTCGATGTCGAAGGGGTCGGCGCCGATCAGGTGGCGCTGCGCGATCGCCTCGGTGAGGGCGCAGACCTCACGGACCCGGTAGGGGTGGGTGATCTCACCGATGCCGGAGAGGCCCTCGTCGGTGTGGGCACGTACGTATCCGAAGTCGCGCCAGGAGGTGCCGAGCATCAGGGTCTCGACCCGGGTGATGCGGCCGGCGGGGCCTGCCGGGCGGGTGCGGTTGACGGTAAGCATCAGCGGGTCGCTCCACCCATGGTCGAGGTGTTCTCCAGATCGCGGGCGCCGCCCCCGGCGAGCACCGCCTTGACGGCTGCCTCCGTGCCCTCGACGAGGCGGTCCACGTCGGCGTCGGTGTGGGCGTAGCTGATGTGGCTGCGCTTGAGGTTGAGCGGCAGCTCGAACAGGCCGTGGTCGAGGAGCTTGCGGCGGTATCCGACGAACAGCGAGGCGTCGTTGTTCAGCAGGTCGGCGTAGGTACGGGGGGTCTCCCCCGGCATGAAGTAGGTGACGAAGACGGAGCCGTAACCGGTGACGACGGCGGGAACACCGAGGCGCTCGTACAGTCCGGTCAGTTCGGTACGGACCCGGTCGCCGAGGCGGAAGACATGGTCGTGGACCGGCTCCTCGCGGAGCTTGCGGAGCGTGGCGAGGGCGGCGGCGACGACCGACGGATGGCCGTTGTACGTACCGGCGAAGAAGGCCGGGGCGCCGGGGCGGGTGGAGAAGAGGTCCATCAGGTCGGCGCGGCCACCGATCGCGCCGACGGGGGCGCCGTTGGCGATGGCCTTGCCGAGGGTGGTGAGGTCGGGAGTGATGCCGGAGATCTTCTGCCAGCCGCCGATGTCGTGGCGGAAGCCGGTGATGACCTCGTCGAAGATCAGGACGCTGCCGGCCCTGGTGGTCTCCTCGCGGAGCGTGGTGAGGAACTCCTGGTACGGGAGGAGGGCACCGACGTTGTGCGGGACGGGTTCGACGATGACGGCGGCGATGTCGGAGCCGTGCTCGGCGAAGGTGCGGCGGACGGCCTCGCTGTCGTTGAACGGCAGGACGAGGGTGGCTTCGAGGACTTCGGGGAGGATGCCCGTCGAGATCGGGTCATGGCTGCCGACGTGTTCCGGGGCGGAGATCACGTTGAGGCTGACCGAGTCGTGCCAACCGTGGTAGCAGCCCTGGAACTTGACCACGAGGCGGCGGCCGGTCGCGGCGCGGGAGACGCGCAAAGCGTGGAACGTGGCCTCGCTGCCGGTACTGGTGAGCAGGACCTTCTCGACCGACGGGATCAGCTCGGTGAGCTGTTCGGCGAGGAGGACTTCGCCCTCGGTGACACCGACGCCCATGTGGCCGAGGGTGGCTCCGGCCTCGGCGGTGGCGCGGGCCACGTCGGGGTCGTTGTGGCCGAGCAGCGGCGGGCCGAACGCGGAGTGGAAGTCGGTGTACTCGCGTCCGTCGGCGGTACGGAACCGTGCGCCGTCGGTCCCGGTGACGACCAGGTCGGTCAGTCCCGGAACGCTGCGCTGACCGCTGTTCACGCCGCCGGGAACGACCTGGCGGGCGCGCTCGGCGAGTCGGGCTCCGGAATCGTTGCCTACCGGGCCTGAACTCATGGTGCTTGCTCCTTGCGTCGAGAGTCGTCGGTTTTCACAGGCCCTGCCCGGCCCGTGAGTCCCTGGCGCCATCCGCCCGGCAGTCGCCGCAGGAAGAGGTGAGTCATTTTTCAAAACGCTGTTCTGTAGAGCAGAACAGTGCCCGATATTACGTCCGCCCCTGAGGCCGGTCAACCCCTTTCGGCCCGCGAGAGCACCGTTTCGGCCCGCGAAAGCGCCACTCAACCCCGTGAAGGCACTAGGCTGTTCTGCTATGACGAACAGTGCTGCCCCAGAAGAGCCGAAGTACTGGGTCAAGAGCGTGGCCCGGGCAGCGGACATCCTCGAAGCGCTCGCGGCCCCCTCCCAGGGGAACGGCCTGAGCGTCACCGAGGTCGGTCAGGCGTGCTCCATCTCCAAGAGCGCGGCCTTCGGCATGCTCCAGACCCTGCGCGCGTACGGCCTCGTCTCGGACGATGGCGAAGGCATGAACCGCCGCTACCGGCTCGGCATGAGCCTGGCCAGGCTCGGCGACCGGGCGCGCTCCCAGGTGTCCCTGCGGGGGGTCGCACACCCCGTCCTGCGCGACCTCACCAAGATCACCGGCATGGCATCCCGGCTCGCCGTGCCCGAGGACGGCCACGCGGTCGTCGTGGACCAGGTCGAGCTCGACCAGCGCGTCCGGCTCGATCTGCGCATGGGCCAGCGCGAACTGCCGCACTGCACGGGGCTCGGCAAGGCGCTGCTCTCCGCGGTGCCGCAGAGCGAGGCCGCGGCGGTCGTCGAGCGGTTCGGGCTGCCCCGCCGCACGGCGCGGACCATCACCGACCCGGCCACCTTCCTGTCCCATCTGCGCGACATCGCCCGGGTCGGCTACGCCTTGGACGACGAGGAGGACGCCGAGGGCATCATCTGCATCGGGGCGCCGGTCTTCGACGACCGGTCGGTCTGTGCCGGGGCGGTGAGCATCACCGGTCTCAAGCTCGGCCTGCCGGCCTGGCGCTACCAGGAACTCGGTGGTCAGGTACGGGACGCGGCGCGCAGGATCAGCGTTTCGCTGGGCTGGGTCGACGACGCTGCGGACGAAGCCGCTGCCGAGCCCGCCCAGGATTCCGACGGAATCAGGTCTTGACCGATCGGCTCAACCCGCCGTAGGTTCCCTGCCAACCGCGCTGACATCCACACGTCACCGGGTTTTCATCCTTTTCGGCCCGCTTCCGACGCCTGCCCACCGCGTCGTGAACATCCGACGGCCGAACCCTTTTGAGCCATCCGCCTCATGGCAGTCCACCGCAGGAACGCTCCCTCACTTTCGGCACTTCTCGGAAGGCGAAGTCCGCATGAGCGTTCCGCAGCACCCCACCCCCGTGCCGTCCACCCGCCGTAGTCTGCTGCGGGCTTCGGGTCTGGCCGGTCTGGTCGTGGCCGGTACGGCCGTGACCACCACCGGCGCACACGCCGCCCCCGCCCACGCCACCGACGTCCAGCACGTCGACACCGTCGCCGCACTGCGGGCGCTCAACACCAGCCCGCTCGCGGACGGAACCACCGTCCTGATCGCCGGCTACCACACCCCCGGCGACGGCGGCACCATGACCCTGCGCTGGGACCGCGCATCCGACGCCCCGCACAACGGCGGCACCGTCATCGCCCCGAAAAGCGACGAGACCGGCCGCTGGCACCAACTCCACACCGGCACCGTCGACTTCCGCGCCTTCGGCCACCTCGACGCCGAACACCCCGCCGACACCGCACTCGACGCGATGATCAACGACCCCACCATCCACCGCATCGAAGCCCACACCGACCTCCTCCTCACCAAACGCCACCTCTTCGACCGCTCCAACATCGAACTCGACTTCGGCGGCCACCGCGTCCACACCACAGGCATCGAGAAAAACACCCACGACAACCCCTTCGGCGCCGTCCTCTCCTTCCGCGGCACCACCACCGCCACCGTCCACACCCACACCCTCGGTGCCCCGATGCCCGACCTCTCCGATCTCTTCGAGGTCGGCGACGCGGAGAAGTTCGCCGAGGGCCAGTGGTGGGCGGTGGAGATCAACGCCCTGTCGGGGAAGTACGAGAAGGAGATCCAGCGCCTCGTCCAGGTGACCGATGTGGTGGGCGCGACGCACATCCGGGTCAACTACAAGGTCGGCTGGGACCTGGCCGCGGGCCGCACCCTGACCTGGACGCGGGTCGAGCCCGTGGAGCGCGCGCATGTGCGCAACATGGTCTTCGAGGGCTGGGGCGAGGACGAGATGACCGGCTCGCACCCGGTCGCGTACGAGTACGCGGTGCGCTGCGACGTCTCCGGGATCGAGGCCGTCGGAACGTTCTGGCCCGTGGTGATGCGCCGCTGGTGCACGTACTTCCGCACCGAGCAGTGCTCGCTCACCAACCCGAAGTCCGTCACCTACGGCGGCGCGGGCTATCTCACCCAGCAGATCTACTGTCTGTACGGGCACGTCGAGGACTGTCACACCTCCAACGCCCGCCATCTCAACGACTTCACGGCCTCCGCCTACTGCTACGTCACCAACTGCCACGGCGACGGTGACGACCAGGGCCCCTTCGTCACACACGGCCAGTTCGAGCACGACCTCGTCTACACCGGCAACTCCGGGCTGATGACGTTCGCCAACTCGGGCGCCACCTGGGGCGGCAGGGCGAAGCGCATCACCGTACGCAGACACTCCTGCTCCTGGTTCGTGGCCCGCGTCAAGATCACCGATCTGACGCTGGAGGACGTCCTGGTCATCGGGAAGAAGTCGCTCGCCGGCTCCGGGATGCTCTGGGTCAACGCCGACGGTGTCCAGCTCCGGGGGTGCACGGCGAGCGGTCCTCTGATCGTCTCGCGGGCCTCGGACCTCTCCGCCCGGCCCAATGTGATCGCCGACTCCTCGTTCGCCTTCGCGGCGGGCGCCGAGATCACCCAGGCGAACGTGTCCGCCCCGGTCACCCTGCACAGGACCGCTCTCAAGGGCGTCGACGGCGCCGTGTTCAACGGCACCGGCCCCCTCGTACTCGACCAGTGCGTCCTGACCGGTTCCGAGGACACCGCGCCCGCGCCCGTCTCGCTGGCGCACTCCGACATCACCGTCCTCGGCGGCGAGCTGCGCGGCACCGGGCTGAAGCTGACCTCGGCGAAGGACCAGCGACTGCGCGTCGACGGGACCCGGCTGACCGGCACCAACAAGGCCGGCGCCCTTCTCTCCCGTACCGGCGCGGGGCGGGCCGTCGACTGGCAGCTGACCGGAATCGACTCGACCGCCCCGAAGGGCACCGTCCACGTCCTGCTCACCGAGGGCGTCAACCGCTACCGGGCGACGGGCGCCACCTTCAACGGCGGCCGGCTCGAACTGCGGCCCACGGCGTTCACAGGCGACAGCCATCTGCTGCACACCGGCTGCGTCGAGAACGGCACCGAGCGCACCGCGCTGCCGGACGAGGGCGACCGCGTCGCCCACACCGCCGCCACGCTGCGGTTCTGACCACCCCTGACCCACCCCGCCCACTGATCACCAGGGAATCCCCGTGCCCACCCATACCCCGATCACCGGCCGGCCCGTACGGGTCGCGCTCGTCGGCGCCGGCAACCGCGGTCTGACGTACGCCGAGTGGATCAAGGCCAACCCGGAGCGTGCCGAGCTCGTCGCGGTCGCCGATCCGCGCCCCGCCGCGCGCGCCGCGGCGGGTGCCCCGGTCGAGTTCGACGACTGGCGTCCGCTCGTGGAGAACCGCATCGCCGACGCCGTCGTCGTCGCCACCCAGGACCGCTTCCATGTGGAGCCCGTACTGGCCCTGGCCGAGGCCGGTTACGCGATCCTCGCCGAGAAGCCGCTCGCCCCGACGGAGGACGAGACCCGGCGGATCGTCGAGGGTGTCGAGCGGGCCGGAGTGCTCTTCGCCGTGTGCCATGTCATGCGGTACACCCCGTACACCGATCTGGTGAAGGGCGTGGTGGACTCGGGTGTCCTCGGCCAGCTGGTCTCCATCGACCATCTCGAACCGGTCGGCTGGTGGCACTACGCCCACAGCTATGTGCGTGGACCGTGGCGCAGCGAGAAGGACTCCTCGCCGATGCTGCTGGCCAAGTCCTGCCACGACCTGGACTGGATCACGTACGTCATGGGCGGGCGGATCGAGCAGGTCACCGGCTTCGGCGGTCTGAAGCACTTCCGTCCGGAGAACGCCCCCGCCGGTTCGGCGGACCGCTGTCTCGACTGCGCGGTGGAGTCCGCGTGCCCGTACAGCGCGCTGAAGCTCTACATGCCGACGCTGCGCGACAAGGGCGCGGTCTGGCCGGTCACCCATGTCACCGAGGCGACCGACGAGGCCGGACTCGTGGCGGCGCTGCGCGAGGGGCCGTACGGCGTGTGCGCGTACCGGAGTGACAACGACGTGGTCGATCACCAGGTCCTCGCGATGCAGCTGACCGGCGGGGTGACCGCGACCTTCCAGATGGTGGCGTTCACCGAGCAGACCCACCGCCAGACCCGGATCTTCGGCTCGCACGGCTGGCTGCGCGGTGACGGTGAACGGGTCACCGTGCAGGACTTCCGGACGGGTGAGACCACCGTCCACGAACTCGGCGAGTCCGGATCGAACGCGGCCGACGGGCACGGCGGCGGGGACGCCGCGCTCGTGGAGGCGTTCGTCACCGCGGTCGCCACCGGTGACCCGGGCGCTGTCCGCTCGGGTCCGGCCACCTCCCTCGGCAGCCATCTCGCGGCCTTCGCCGCCGAACGCGCCCGTCACACGGGCACCGTCCAGTCGGTGCCCGTCGCATGAACCCCCCTCTTCCCGGCACCACCCTCACGTCCTCGGAGGACCCCTCATGTCCCGTGTCCTGAAGCGCCGTTCAAGAGTGCGCCGCATTGCCGCCCCCGTCCTCGTCACCGCGCTCGCCTCGGGTGTCCTGGCGGGCTGCGGAAGCGGTGACGACGAGAACACCGTCACGATGTGGACCTACCCGGTCATCTTCGACGAGGCCAAGAACCAGTCGTACTGGGACGGTCTGGTCAAGGAGTTCGAGAAGACCCACTCCGGTGTGAAGGTCAAGGTGGAGACCTTCCCGTGGGCCAACCGTGACACCGCTCTGGCCACCGCGATCGCGTCGGGCAAGGGCCCGGACGCCGTCTACCTGGTGCCGGACCAGCTCCCGAAGTACGCGAAGAGCATCCTGCCCGCCGACGACTTCATGCCGGCGGCGGCCAAGGCCGACTACACGGACTTCGCCATGGAGTCGGTGACGTACGACGGAAAGGTGCTCGGCACCCCTGTGCTGACCAGCGCCAACCCGCTGATCTGCGACAAGCGGGTGTTCGAGGCCATCGGTGAGACGGCGTACCCGACGAGCTGGGCGGAGCTGGAGGCGCTGGCCCCGAAGCTGAAGGAGAAGGGCTTCTACGCCACCAGCCACAACGGCGACACCCTCCAGACGCTGAACATGACCTTCTACCCGCTGCTGTGGCAGGCGGGCGGCGACGTCTTCTCCGAGGACGGCAAGAAGGTCGCGTTCAACGACGCGGCGGGCGTGAAGGCACTGACGTACCTCAAGAAGCTGGTCGACGGCGGGTACACCGACAAGGACCTGATCACGACCACGCCGAAGCTGGAGCAGACGCCGGTCGCCAAGGGCAAGGTCGCCTGTACGTGGCAGAACACCCCGGCCGATGTCGAGCCCTTCTGGGGCAAGGAGAACATCGTCGTGCAGCCGCCGCTGAAGGACACCGAGTCGATCGGTTACGGAACGGTCGGCGCCGTGTCGATGCTCAAGGGCGCCGACAAGAAGAACACCGGCGACTGGATCAACTTCCTCTCCGAGTCGAAGAACTCGGCCGGTCTTCAGACGGGCGCGGGCTACTTCCCGGCCCGTGAGTCGGGTGGCGACCTCTACCCCGGCGACGCCCTTCAGAAGGCGGTCGGCGCAACCCTGCCGAGCATGACCGTGGGTCCGCTGGAGGACAAGTCCCGCGAGGTCATGGGCCTGCTGGCACCGGAGATCCAGGCGGCGCTGCTGGGCAAGAAGTCCCCGCAGCAGGCTCTCGACGACTCGGCCAAGGCCGCAGACGCGATGCTCGGCCGCTGACGCCTGGGCCCGTCCGGCGACGGATTCGCACCCGTACGCCGGACGGGCCCGGCTCACCCCGCAATTCCCTCGCCATTCCCTCGTCCCGCAAGGAGATCCCCGTGGCAGTCGTCGCGGAACCCACCCGCCGGGGCCGTCGCAGCGGGCCGCAGGCGCGCCGCGAGGCCAAGATCGGCCTGCTCTTCGTCCTCCCCTGCTTCCTGCTCTTCCTCGCCTTCCGTTTCGGCCCCGGTGTCGCAGGCGTGCTGATGAGCTTCACCGACTACTCGCTCACCGGCGGCGGCAGCTTCATCGGCCTCGACAACTTCACGCGCCTCTGGGAAGACCCGCTGTTCTGGCAGGCGCTGAAGGTCACCGTCCTGTACACGGTGCTCGCGGTGCCGGGCACCCTGATCGCCTCCGTATCGCTGGCGCTGATCACCCGTCGCGCGTTCCGTGGTGCCAAGTTCTTCCGTTCGGTCTTCTTCCTGCCGGTCGTCACGTCGCTGGTGCTGGCCGCCACCGTCTTCGTCTGGATCTTCTCGACCGGTGGCCCGTGGTCCACGCTGATGGGATGGCTCGGGCTCTCCGAGGGCTCCTGGCTCTCCGACGATCTGCTGGTGCTGCCCGCGCTCGCGATCGTCGGTGTCTGGTCCCGTTTCGGGTACGGGATGCTGATCCTGCTCGCCCGTATGCAGGACATCCCGCGGGAGTTGGAGGAGGCGGCACTCACCGACGGCGCGGGTCCCTGGCAGCGGTTCCGGTTCATCGTGCTGCCGCAGCTCAGGCCGGCGCTCTTCTTCCTGGCCGTGATCGAGACGACGGCCTCGTTCCAGGTGTTCGACGCCGTCTACACCATGACGGGCGGCGGCCCCGCCAATGCCAGTTACACGCTCGTCTTCCAGCTCTACGACGCGGGCTTCAAGTACTTCGACCTCGGCTACGCCTCCGCCATCGGTGTCGCGCTCTTCGTGCTGACCGTGGTGGTCGCCGTGGTCCAGCGGCTCGTGATCGGGAAGGACCAGTGACCATGACCGCAGCACCCGCAGAGACCCCCGTTGTCGACAAGTCACCCGAGGCGCCCTCGGCGCCCGACCGGGCCGCGCGCCGCGCGGAACGCCGGCTGCGCAAGCAGGCCGAGCAGGACACCGTGCCGCACGGGATGCGGGCCACCCCGGCGGGCCGGATCGCCCGGGGCGTACTGCTGACGGTGGCGGCGATCGTGACGGTCTTCCCGTTCTACGCGATGGTCGTGCTGTCCCTGAAGCCGTCGGCCGCGGTCGAGTTCCCCGGAAGTCTGCTGCCGTGGCCGGTGACCGGCGAGGCGTACGACAGTGTCATGAACGCCCAGGACGTACCGCGCTGGCTGTTCAACACCGTGATCTACTCGGTCGTTTCGGTCGTGGGTGTGCTGCTGCTCGCCTCGCTCGCCGGGTACGCGTTCGCCAAGAAGCGTTTCCCGGGCCGGGAGGCCATGTTCTGGTCGTTCCTGTCGATGGTCATGGTCCCGTACCACGTCACGATGATCCCGACCTTCGCGATGATCGCGAAGATGGGCGGGGTCGACACGTACTGGGGCATGATCGTGCCGACCCTCGCCAACGCCCAAGCCGTGTTCCTGATGCGGCAGTTCATCCAGGGGCTGCCCGACGAGCTCTTCGAGGCGGCCCGTCTCGACGGGTGCAGCGAGTGGCAGATCTTCTACCGGATCGTGCTGCCGCTGCTGAAGCCGATCCTCGCCACGCTCGGCGTCTTCGTCTTCCTGTGGCACTGGAACGACTTCCTGTGGCCGCTGATCATCGGCCAGTCCACCGATATGCGCACCCTGACGGTCGGCATCGCCTCGCTCCAGCAGCAGAACGTGCCGCTCAATGTGGTGCTCTCCGGCTCCGTCATCGCATTCGTGCCCATCTTCGCCGCCTACCTGGTGGGCCAGCGCTACTTCACCGAGGGCGTCACCGCGTCCGGAATCAAGGGATAGTCACGCATGTTCACCGATGAGGCCGCGCTCGAAGAGCGGCTCGCCACCCCCTCCCCCGCGCTCATCGCGGACCTCGCCCGCCTGGAGGGCGATCTGCTCGTGCTCGGCGCGGGCGGCAAGATGGGGCCGAGCCTGTGCCGGCTCGCCCGCCGGGCGCTGGACGCCGCGGACCGCGCCGATGTCACCGTGTACGCGGTGTCCCGCTGGTCCGACAAGGCGGCGGCCGACGACCTGGAGGCCGCCGGGGTCCGTACCGTCGCCTTCGACCTGATGGACCCGGGCGCCGATCTGGCCGGGCTGCCCGACGCGGGCAATGTCGTCTTCATGGTCGGCGCCAAGTTCGGTTCGGCCGGGGCGCCTTCGCAGGCGTGGGCGGTGAACGCCGCGATGCCGGACCGGGTGGCGCGCCGCTGGTCCGGCTCCCGGATCGCCGCGTTCTCCACCGGGAACGTGTATCCGCTGGTGCCCGTCTCCTCGGGCGGCTGTACGGAGAGCGACCCGGTGGGCCCGGTCGGCGAGTACGCCATGTCGTGCCTGGGCCGCGAGCGGATCTTCGGCCACGCCGCACTGACCCTGGGCACGAAGGTCGCCGCGATCCGGCTCAACTACGCGGTGGATCTGCGCTACGGCGTCCTCGCCGACATCGCCGCGCGCGTACAGTCGGGCGAGCCCGTCGATGTGACGACCGGTCACGCCAACGTGGTGTGGCAGGGGTACGCGAACGAGGTAGCCCTGCGCAGCCTGCTCCACGCCACCGACGGCGAGCCGTTCACGCTGAATCTGACCGGCCCCGAGACCGCTTCGGTCCGGCGCCTCGCCCAGTGGTTCGGCGAGGAGTTCGACCGGGAGCCGGTGTTCGTGGGGACGGAGTCCCCGACCGCGCTGCTCTCCGACGCGAGCCGCTGCCATGCTCTCTTCGGATACCCGGACGTCGCCCTGCGCACGCTCGTCGGGTGGCAGGCCGACTGGCTGCGCCGGGGGCTGCCACTGTCCGGCAAACCCACCAAGTTCCAGGTCCGTGACGGAAGGTTCTGATCCACTCCATGTCCACTCCCTCCCTCCTGCACACCCCCGCCCTGGAGCAGCTCGCCCACGGGGCGGTGATCCCCGCGCATCCCCTCGCCCTCACCGCGGACGGTAGGTTCGACGAGCGCCGGCAGCGTGCGCTGACCCGCTACTACCTGGCGTCCGGGGCGGGCGGCGTCGCCGTTGCCGTGCACACCACCCAGTTCGAGATCCGGGAGCCGCAGGTCGGGCTGTTCCGGCCGGTCCTGGAGCTCGCCGCCGAGACGATCGACGCGGAGGCGGGCCGCCCGTTCATCAAGGTCGCCGGGGCCTGCGGCTACACCGCGCAGGCGGTCGCCGAGGCCGAGACCGCCGCCTCGCTGGGCTATGACGCGGTGCTGCTCAGCCCGGCCGTGCCGGGGGCCGACGAGAAGGGCCTGTTGGAGCGCGCCCGTGCGGTGGGCGAGGTGCTGCCGGTCATCGGCTTCTACCTCCAGGAGGCCGTGGGCGGGCGCTACTTGTCGCCCGGCTTCTGGTCGTCGTTCACCGATCTGCCGTCCACGGTGGCGGTGAAGATCGCCCCGTTCGACCGCTACCGCACCGCCGATGTCATCCGCGCGGTGGCGGGCGCCGACCGGGCGGGCGAGGTGGCGCTGTACACCGGCAACGACGACGACATCATCGGTGACCTGCTCACCCCGTACGAGACCGCGAGCGGTGAGCGCCGTTGGTTCGCCGGCGGGCTCCTCGGCCAGTGGGCCGTGTGGACGAGTTCCGCCGTGACGCTCCTCGACGACGTACGGGCCGCGCGCGCCGGTGACCACGAGGCGATGGTGCGCTGTCTGGCCCGCCGGCCGGGGCTCACGGACGCCAACAGCGCGGTCTTCGACGTACGCGGGGCGTTCCGCGGCTGCATCGCCGGGGTGCATGAAGTGCTGCGCCGCCAGGGCCTGTTGGAGAACATCCGCTGCCTGGACCCGGCCGAGACGCTGTCGCCGGGACAGGCCGACGAGATCACCCGGGTGTCCGGGACCTACCCTTGGCTGACCGATGACGCCTTCATTGCGGAGCACCTCGATGCCTGGCTCTCCTGACGCCGCCCGATCCGACAGCTCCGGCCGCCCGCGGGTGGTCGTCTCCGTACCGCCGAAGCTGCGCGCACAGTTCTTCACGGCCGAGGTCTGGCAGGCACTGGAACGGTCCGCGGACCTCACCGTCCTGGACGAACACACCGACAGGGCGGCGCTGATCGAGGCGCTTCCCGGTGCCCGCGCCCTCGTACTCTCGTGGCGCAGCCCCAAGGCCGACAAGGAACTCCTGGACGCGGCAGACCAGTTGGAGCTGATCGCACACACCGGCTCCGCCGTTGCCCCGTACGTCACGGAAGAGGTCTTCCGCCGCTCGATCCTGGTCACGCAGGCCGGGGACGAGATGGCGCGGCCGGTCGCCGAGGTGGCGCTCGCCTTCACGCTCTCCCTGCTGCACCGTATCCAGCGCTTCGACCACGCCCTGCGGGCCGGGGCCGACTGGGCGACGGCGAGCGACGCTCCGCCGCGTCACGAGATCCACGGCAGCGACATCGGGGTGATCGGGGCCTCCCGCACCGGTCGCGCGTACATCGCGATGGTGCGGGCGATGGGGGCGCGGGTGAGCGTCACCGATCCGTTCCTGTCCGAGGAGGACGCGGCTGCGCTCGGCGTGGACTCCGTACCCCTGGAAACACTGCTCTCGCGCAGCAGGATCGTCGCCGTGCACGCGCCGGTGACCGAGGAGACCCACCGGATGATCGGCGCCGCGCAACTGGCGCTGATGCAGGACGGGGCCGGTCTGGTGAACACCGCCAGGTCCTGGCTGGTCGACGAGGACGCGCTGCTCGCCGAGCTGTCCACTGGCCGGCTGGACGCGGCGATCGACGTCTTCGACGCCGAGCCCCTGCCCACCGGCCACCCGTTCCGCGCGCTCCCCAACGTGCTGCTCACCCCGCACCAGGCGGCGGGCAGCGTCGAGTGCCGGCAGCGGCTCGGCGCGAGCGCGGTCGACGAGGTGCTGCGGCTGCTGTCCGGACGCCCCCCGGCCCACGCGGTCGGTGTCGACGCACTCGCCCGCCTGCGCTGACCACCAACCCCTTCTACCCACCAGGAGAGTTGAACCCCCATGCGTCTGATGCGCGTCGGCGAGCCGGGCCATGAGCGCCCGGTGCTCGTCTGCCCCGAAGGCCGCCACTACGACCTGTCGGCGATCACCGACGACATCGACGGCGCCTTCCTGACGGCGCTCGCCGAGAAGCCGCACCTGATCCCCGCCGAGCCGAAGCTCCCGGAGATCGACATCGCCGGGCAGCGGATCGGCGCCCCCGTGGCCCGCCCGTCCGCGCTGCTCTGCATCGGCCAGAACTACGCGGCCCACGCGGCGGAGTCGGGCTCGGAGCCGCCCGAGCAGCCGATCCTCTTCTACAAGTCGCCGAACACGGTCGTCGGCCCGTACGACGACGTGCTCATCCCGCGCGGCTCGAAGAAGACGGACTGGGAGGTCGAGCTGGCCGTCGTCATCGGCCGCCGCGCCTCCTACCTGGACTCCCCCGCCGACGCCGCCGCTCACATCGCGGGCTACGCCGTCAGCAACGACGTCTCCGAGCGCGCGTTCCAGCTGGAGCAGTCGGGCGGCCAGTGGTCCAAGGGCAAGAGCTGCGCCACGTTCAACCCGCTCGGCCCGGTCCTGGTGACGGGCGACGAGGTGGGCGACCCGCAGCAGCTGCGGCTGCGCAGTCACGTCAACGGGGAGCCGCGCCAGGACTCCTCCACCGCCGACATGATCTTCAGCGTGGCGCATCTGGTGCACCATCTGTCGCAGTATCTGGTGCTGGAACCCGGGGACGTCATCAACACCGGCACACCGCAGGGCGTGGCGCTGTCCGGCCGCTTCCCCTACCTGGGTCCTGACGACGTGATGGAGATCGAGATCTCCGGCCTGGGCCGGCAGCGCAGCGTCTGCCGGCCCGCGTGACGGCCGCTCTCAGTCCTCCGGAAGCTCCACCGGGCTGATCTCGTCGAAGACATCGCCGGGGCCGGGGTTCGTCGCGTCCGTGGCACCGCCGAACTGGGTCATCACACCCCACACGGCGTTGAGCGCGGTCTGCACGGCGCCCTCGGCCCATCCGGCCGTCCAGGAGATGTCGTCGCCCGCGAGGAAGACCCCGCGCTTGTCGGCGGGCAGCCGGTCCTGCATGAAGTGGGTGAACAGCCGCCGCTGGTAGCGGTAGTGACCCGGCAGGTTGGCCTTGAACGCGCCCATGAAATACGGCTCGTTCTCCCAGGAGACGGTGACCGGGTTCCCGATGATGTGCTTGCGGATATCCACGTTCGGATAGATCTCGCCGAGCGACTTGAGCATGACGTCCATGCGCTCGTTCGGCGAGAGCGGCAGCCACTTCAGGCTGTCGTCGCACCAGGTGTACGAGAGGCAGATGACGGCGGGCTTGTCGGGCCCCTCGTCCAGGAGGTACGTCCCCCGGGTCATCCGGTCCGTGAGCGTCATCGACATGGTGTCGCGCCCGGTCACTTCGTCCTTGTCCAGCCAGAACGGCCGGTCGACCGGCACGAACAGCTTGGACGACTCCATGTAGTGGGTGCGCTCCATCGCCGTCCAGTGGTCGATCGGGAAGAGCGCGTCGTCACAGGCGATCTTGGAGAGCAGCAGCCAGGACTGCGCGGTGAAGATCGCGGCACGGTACGTACGGATGTCGCCGCTCGCGTCGGTGACGGTGACCTTGTTGCCCGCGGTGCGGTTCAGCCGGGTCACGGCGGGGCGCGGCTCGCCGTTGTGCAGGGTGGCCAGTGACGTGCCGAGCGGCCAGTGGACGATCTTCTGCGGTTCGCGGTCCCAGAGGCGCAGCGGCAGCTGCTGGCTGCCGCCGACGATCCCGCGGTGGTGGTCGTCCGCCTCGCTGTAGACGACGCGCAGGATCTCCAGGATGGAGTTGGGGAAGTCGGTGTCCCAGCCGCCGGTGCCGAAGCCGACCTGGCCGAAGATCTCGCGCTGCCGGAAGGACTTGAAGGCTTCGGAGTCGCAGAGGAAGCCGTAGAAGGTCTGGTTGTCGAACTTCTCGACGAGCTTCGCCCAGATCTCGCGTATGCGCGGAACGTCGCGCTCGCGCATCGCCCGGTTCATGTCGGAGAAGTCGGCGCCCTCCTCCAGGCAGGCGTTCCAGGCGTCCATGACATCGCGGTAGACCTGGGGCAGGTCGGCGATCGTCTCCGCGTAGTGCGACTCGCCCTTGAGGTCGACGACGGTCGAGGGGGTGGCCGGGGACAGCGGGTTGGGGAACGGCTTGGTCTCCAGGCCCACCAGGTCGATGTAGTGCTGGAGCGCCGTGGAGGACGGCGGGAAGCGCATCGCGCCCATTTCGGCGGTCAGTTCGGGGTCGCAGCCCTCGAAGCCGACGGTGCGCAGCCGTCCGCCGATCTGGTCGGCCTCGTAGACGACGGGCTTGAGGCCCATCTTCATCAGCTCGTACGCGGCGATGATGCCGGAGAGCCCGCCGCCGATGACGGCGACCTCGGCGCCGTGCTCGGTGGCCGGGATCTGCCCGATGCCCGCCGGGTGGGCGAGGAAGTCGTCGTACGCGTAGGGGAAGTCCGGCCCGAACATGGTGATCGGCGGCTGCGCGTCGGTGTGCTGGACGGCGTTGGGCACCGTGGACGTCATGGGGTACGGACTCCTTGCGGGGAACTACGGGAAGGGGGCGGGGGCGGGCTCAGACGAGGGAGCCGTAGAGACCGGGGCGGCGGTCGTTCAGATACGGGTTGGCGGCGCGCGACGCGCTCAGGAACTCCGGGTCCACATCCCCCACGACGAGCTCCTCGCCACGCCCGGCACGGACCCGCACGACACCGTCCGGACCGGCCAGACAGCTGAGCCCGACGAACTCGAACTCGCCTTCCTGCCCTGTCCTGTTGACGTACGCGACGTACATCTGGCTCTCGAAGGCACGCACCGGTACGACGGATTCGGCGACGAACTGGAAGGGGTGCATCTGCGCCGTCGGCACCAGCAGCAGACCGGTGCCCGCGAGGGCGTGCGCCCGGACGTTCTCCGGGAACTCGACGTCGTAACAGATCAGCAGGCCGATGCGTACGCCACCGAGCTCGGCCTGCACCACGGGCTGCTCGCCGGGGGTGAACCACTCCTGCTCGAAGCAGCCGAAGAGGTGGGTCTTGCGGTAGTTCGCGAGCGCCGCGCCGTCCGGGCCGATGAGCTGCGCCGCGTTGAAGATCTGCTCCCCGTCGCGCTCCGGGTAGCCGTAGAGCACCGCGAGCCCGTGCCGTACGGCGATGTCGGCGACGGCCTGCGCACCGGGTCCGTCGGAGGCCTCCGCGAGCCGGGGGACGGCGTCGCCGATGGCGTAGCCGGTGAGGAACATCTCGGGGCAGACGAGCAGCTGCGCCCCGGCCCCGGCGGCGCGTCCGGCGGCCTCGTCGAGGACCTTGAGGTTCTCGTCCACGGCACCGGGCAGTCCGGAGCTCTGGAGCAGGGCGGTACGCAACGACGGCATGGCTGACCTCGGGCGGTGCGAGCGGAGTGGGGAGACGTATTGACGGTACGGTCCGCCGATCCCCCCGGACAAGGCGCGACCGTTGCGCACCGACCGTCGATCCATTGCGTACGCCGGGCCCGTCGCGGCGATTCGTTGCGCGGGGAGTCCCAGCAGGTCAGAAGGGTGATCTGGGTCTCACCAGGGGACCCGGCACGCTAGGCGGGCGGCGACCCCGCCGAGTACCGCCGCAACAGCGGCGACAGCACGAGCACGGACTTCGTCCGCTCCACGTACGGCTCGCCCGCGATCCGCTCCAGCACCTGTTCGAAGTGCCGCATGTCCGCGGCGAAGACCTGCACGATCGCATCCGCCTCACCGGTGACCGTCGAGGCCGAAGCGACCTCCGGATACCGTGCGAGCCCCCGCTTGATCGCCTCCGGCGCCGTATTGCGGCTGCAGTAGATCTCGATGAACCCCTCGGTCTCCCACCCGAGCGCCGCCGGGTCCACCCGCACGGTGAACCCGGTGATCGCGCCCTCCGCGCGCAGCCGGTCCACGCGGCGTTTCACCGCGGGGGCGGACAGGCCGACGAGTGCGCCGATGTCGGCGTAGGAGCGCCGGGCGTCTTCGGCGAGGGCGTGGACGATGCGTTCGTCGAGGTCGTTCAGGCGCACTTCGGGCGGTTCACTTCTCTGCGGTCCGGTTCGGGGGCGGCGGGAAAGGCCCCGCCCCCCAAATTGAACAATACCCCCCCCCCCCCCCCCCCCCACCCCCAACCCGCCGGTGACAACCGGGACATCGACCCCCCCGGCGTCACCCAGATAAAACACTG
>NZ_JBSHFH010000076.1:0-27680 GCF_053617235.1 Streptomyces sp. NPDC055749
TGGGCCTGGTCGCCGCTGATGAACGCGCCGCCGGAGTCGCCGCCTTCCGCGCAGACGCTGGTCTTCGTCATCTGGTGGACCGCGCCCTGGCTGTAGTTGACGGTTTCGTTCCTGGCCAGGACGGTGCCGCAGTGCCAGCGTGTCGTGGAGCCCGAGCGGCAGACGGAGGCGCCGACCGGGGCCTCGGCGGAGCCGCGTACCAGCCGGTCCGGGACTGTGCCCCAGCCCAGGACGACCGGTACGGTCCACCAGCCGCTGTGGATGCTCACGTACGCGTAGTCGTCGCCGGGGAACGAAGAGCCCTGGAAGGTGCCCATGGCGGACCCGTCCCAGCCACGCACCGCCGCCCCGGCGTTCCCGCAGTGACCGGCCGTCACGAACCCGCCGTGCACGGAGAAGCCGATCGAGCAGCGGACGTTGCCGGTGTAGTACGGATCGCCGCCGACGGTGCCCGCCGCGTAGGTACGGGGCGCCGCGGCCGTTTCGGTGACGGTGACCGGTCCCTTTCCGCGGGCCCTTTCGACGAAGGCGCGAACGGCGGGTGCGTTGCGCTCGGCACGCACAACCGTGACCAGGACGCTGTTGGCCTCGGGGTCGACGTGCCAGCCGGCCACGCCTGCGGGCGCAGGCAGCGCGTCCAGCCGGGACTTGGCACGCTCCAGCGCGGCAGCGCTGTGGCGGACGATCCGGGTCTCGGCGCCCAGGGCGCGCACGTCGGCCTCCTGGGCGCGGTCGGTGAGGGCGACGACGAGCCGTCCCGTGGCCGGTTCGAACCACGATCCGCCGTACGCGCCGCGCGCCGTCTGCCGGGCCGCCCGCTCGATGTCCGAGGCCGCCTTCTCGGCGCGGAGCCGCTCCTTTGCCTGAGGCGCGCTCAGCCCGAGGTCCTGGCCCATGGCTTCCAGCAGTCCGGCCGAGGCCGTGGGCGGGGCAGCGACGGGGGCATTGACGGGCGCATCGACGGGGGTGGCGTGGGCGGCTCCGGCGTGGGCACCACCGAGTCCGACGGTCAGCAACAGGGCCGCGGCGGCGGCGCGCAGGGGGGCGGTGCGTTTCACGAGACCTCCAGAGGTGGGGGGATCAAACGCGTTGAGAGCGCTCTCAACGAAGCGCCGGTGGTCACGTTAGCGGCGATATATTGGCAGGTCCATACCAAAGGTCTCAGCGTTTTGCTTCCCTGCGGACCGAGGGCTCTGCGCCACCTTGGCCAGGTTGCGGGCATGGAGGTGCGCTTCGTCGCCGATTCCGTTGCGCCCTTCTGGTCGGATACAGCACCGTGGTGGCAGGACCTGGCCGAGCAGTGGGACGACTTTCACCCTGCTGCTCGAGCGCGCCGGGGAAGAACGCCAGGAGAAGGTGAACGCGGCAGAACAGACCGAGTTCAGGCAGAAACCGCCGGCATGTCCGACACGCTCGCCAGCATGCCCACCTTCCGCTCCGCCACGAACCACGCCATGCGCCGCGCCCTTGCCTCCGTGGCTTTCCCTGACTCCGACAGGGATGACCATCACGCAGACCACCTGCTGTGCCAAGTGGTTGCCGTAGCGACCGACCGTGTGCAGGCCCGGCGCCCATGCCGCCCGTCTGGACGTTGAGGAACACATTGCTGAGATCGCCCAACAAGTGGCAGCGGAAGCCGTTTTGGCTGATGCCGCGACCCAGCCCATCCGCCGGATCTGCACCGGAAACGTCCGAACCGTAGTGGCGGGCATCCAACCAGCCGCACCAGTTGCCCTGACCGCGAAATGCCGGGGAACGCCGCCCAGGTGGCATGCCCTCGAACCGGACCGGCCGCAACTTGCCCAGCGTGCCCCGCCGCCGTACGCCCGCCGTGGTTACGCACTCGACCTCGAAGGCCTCCGCGGACTTTGCCACCCCGGCCTCCGGTACGACGCCGACCAGACGCTACGACCGTAGAAACGCCGGACCCGTCATACCCGGAGAAGACTGAGACACCTCACAACTCGCCCGGACATGACCGAGATGCCCACTCGCATGCCCGTGATGTGCTGACAGTGGGATGAAGAACCACTGTCGGAAATTTAACTCGACCGGGTTAAATGGGCGAGTTAAATCGAAGGGTAAAGACTGTTAGTGTCCAGGTGGAGGTAGAGACACATGGCATCCGAGGAAGAGCTGTTCGCGTCGGTCGATGCACTGTTGGAGGAGCAGCCGCAGCTTCCGCCTCCGGTGGAACGTGCCCGGTTGCGTGAGGCCGCCGGTATCACCCAGGCGCGTCTGGCGGCAGCGTTGAAGACGTCGACGCAGTCGGTCAAGAATTGGGAGAACGGCCGCAGCGAGCCGAAAGAGCCGCGCCTGTCGGCGTATCAGCGACTTCTGAACGGCTGGGCGGCGAAGCATCACGGCGCCTCCACGCCTGCACCCGCCCCGCCCGCCTCCACGCCTGCACCCGCCCCGCCCGCCGCCGTACCTCACCCTGAGCCGGTTGCACAGCCGTCGACCAGCCGGGCCACCACCGCGCCCAGGTATCCGCAGCCGGCGGGAGAAGACACCGCGGCCCCGCAGCCCTCCACTGCCACGGCTGCCCCCGGGAGTTCCACCCGTACGGCAGCACCGGCAACGTCGCACCGCCCGGCCGCCAAGAAGGCCACGAGGCCCGCGACCGACCCGCGCTTCCCGCACGGCCCGCTCGCAGTCCTGGACGGCGACGGCTCCGCGTACGGCATCGACGGCATCGTCCTGGACTGCCCGGCCACGACCGTGCCGGAACTGGTGGAGTGGACGCTGCACCAGTCCGGTCTGGGGGCCGCGAAACTGAACCGCTACGGCAAGGACAGCGACCCGCTGATCGCGCTCACCGCCGCGGCCGCAGTGAAGCTCGGTCTGCCGGAGCGCCTGGAGGGCCACGAGCAGCGCCGCTCCCTGCGCCTGCCCCAGGACCACCCGGTGGTCAAGCAGGTCACGAAGGCGAAGTGGCAGCTCACACAGCGCGGATTCGGCCCGTGGGCCCGCATCTACCGCAAAGCCGGCGGCAGCGGGCGCCAGTGCGTGCAGCTCGCGGTCCTGTCGTGGGACGCCCTCGACGAGCGGTCCTGGCCCGGCGTCGCAGACATGGAACCGGCCGACATCGCCCGCGTCCTGGGCATCTACGCCACCCGGGTCATCACCCCGCGCGGCTCCACCGCCGTCTCCGGGCTGGAGCTGATGACGGCGCTGCGCCCGCCCACACGTGCGGTGCAGGACCCGGCGACCGGGAACTGGGTACCCGGCCACAACCCCGGCTCGCTGGGCACGGAACCGATGGACCCGGCGCCGCCGGAGGCCACCCCCGAGCACCCCGTCGTCGTGAACAGCGGCTGGACGGGCGGGTTCCTCAACGAGGAGGCGTACCAGTGGGTCCGCGACGTTGACCTGCTGACGGACCAGGAGTGCACACTGCCCTTCGCGGTCGGCCTGGACCTCAACACCGCGTTCCTTGCCGCCGCGGCCCGCCTGGTCGTCGGCCTCTGCGCCCCGGACCACTTCCACGCCCCGAAGTTCAACCCGAAAATCCCCGGCTCCTGGCTGGCCGACCTGTCCCACATCGAGCTGGACCCGCGCCTGCCCAGCCCGTTCACCCCGGACGGCACCCGCCCGACGGGCCCGGCCTGGTACCAGACGCACACCCTCGCCTACGCCCAGGAGCTCGGCCACGACGTCCACCCGATCGAGGCGTACCTGCGCCGGGAAACGGGCGCGTACCTGGACCCGTGGCACGACCGGCTCAAGACGGCATGCGCCGACACCCTCGCCGACCTCGGCGTCACCCGGGACCTGGACGACGCTCAGTTCCTCGCAGCGATGGAGCAGCACAAGCACGCCGACCCGGCCCTGGCCGCCGTACTCGCCGCCATCAAGGCCACCGTGAAAGGCGGCGTGGGCAAACTGCGCGAGCGCCCACAGGGCAAGCACTACAAGGAGGGCGAGCGCTGGCCGGCCCTTCAGCGGCCCACCTGGCGCCCCGACATCCGCGCCGCCGTCATCAGCAAGGCGCGAGTCAACATGCACCGCAAGCTGGGCAACATGGCGAAAATGACGGGCCTGTACCCGCTCGCCGTACTGTCCGACTGCGTCGTCTACCCGACTCCCGGCGACAGCCCGCTGGACTTCCTGCCCTACGCGGCGTCCGGCAAGCCGCAGCCCGGCGGGTTCCGCCTGGGACCCACACCGGGCCTGGCGAAACTGGAGGGCGTGAAGTCGATGCTGTGGGCGGTCGACCTGATGGAAAAGGGCCTCAACCCCGCCCGCCACATCAAGGGCGGCGACGCCGTCCTGGACGAAGGGGAGTAAAGCCGTGGGGGAGATCGAGAACGCCATCGAGCGGGCCGACCAGGAGTCGTTCACCCGCGAGCCGCCCAAGACACTCAAGGGCCGGATCACCTATCTGCTCAAGCAGCTGGGCAGCGCCAAGGCCGTCGCACAGGAGCTCGGGGTCACCGCCGACTCCGTCAACCGCTACCGGCGCGGCGCCCGCAAGCACGCCCGCGCCGACATCGCCGCGAAGATCGACGACGCGGTACGGACCCGCTGGCAGCCGCAGGTACGCAAGCGCCGGCAGAAGCAGGCCGCCGCCACGACCGGCATCACGGTAGAAACCCGGGCCCGGTTCGGGTACTCCGCAGCGGCCGGCACGACCGACGACGGACGGCTCCGCCGACTCACCGTGCACCTCCCCCCGGCATACGCGCAGCGCCTGTTCGACGCCCGCGACACAGGGGCCGGCGACCAGGAGATGCGCAGGATTATCGCCGAAGGATTCAAGGACATCTATTTCCAGGACGGCGGAGGCCGCGCCTTGGGTCTCTCAGATGTCGAAATCAACGACATCGATTACCTGGATCTGGATTACTGAATGAAAGAACCACTACAAGAAGCGCAACACCGCTGTGACTGATTCCCAATGATTCTTGTCAACCAGTGAGCCCTGAGCCGCTGCACATGAAATCGTTGATCGCTGCCGTCCGCGAACAGGACGAAGCTGCCCGTTTTCTCGCTGGGCCGGGTGGCTTCGACCTGGACCGAGGCGACCATGCCGAGGAAGTCCACCTTGCCTCGGGCGCTGCGCTGGAGAGCTTCGCGGGCGACGGCGCCGGGGGCACGTAATTCTTCTGTGGCGAAGGCGGTGAGGAACGTCCTGCCCTGTATGCCGACTCCAAAGGAAGTTCGGCTCTGGTTGCGATCGGCCTGCCCGAGCTCCTGCGGCTGCTGCTGGTCGCCCCGTGGTGGCGAGGCTGTCAAGCGTTCACGGCCGAGGAAGGCCGCAAGCTGGCGGACGAGTACCTGGAGGACATTCCAGACCTCCTGGCCCGACGAGACCATGCCGCCGCAGCCCTTGGCCTCGGTCTTTCCACCGAGGCCGTCGTCCTGGCCCGCCTGCGGGAGGTGGCCCTCGGAATCGGAGAGGACTTCGTCCTCGTCTTCACGCCGGAGGGCTATCTCTACGAGCCTCTGATCAGGGCCTGAGATGCACCGTGGCAGCAGCAGAGCGTGCCGTCTCACGCCGACTGCAGGGATCCGGTGGCGAGTGCGCGCTGAGGTGGCTGGGCGGCCTTGAAGGTCCGCTGATCACGTATGAGGGCCAAAGCACGTCAAGGCGACGCCGGGCGAGGGCAAGGACAGCCTGTTTGTGGCTCTTGCCCTCGCTTCTCTTGCGGTTGTAAAAGGCTTTGGACGTTGGGCAGAAGCGGGCGGCGATCTGGGCAGAGAGGTAGAGGACGCGCAGGAGCCGGCGGTGGTAGCGGTGAGGAGTCGTTGGCCGTGGCTGGTGAGGCGATCAGCAGGGCGGCTCCGCCCGCGTTCAGGTCGACTGCCCAGGTCACCGGTGCGTCCTTGGCCAGTGAGAGAACGTCGCCTATCAGCTCCTCGTCGACCGGTTGACTGGTCCCTGCAGGTGTCGGTTCCCGACGACCACTCCGAGGTGTCCTTACGCAGCGATCTCTGTTCGCTCATCCCAATATGTGGCCGTGTCGTCGCGGGGCACTGGGCGGCCTGTCAGTCAAAGCCACACGTGCGGCATGAGAGCTTTCAGTCACACCCAGGCCCCTTGGTCTCCCGATCGTGCGAAGGACCGGAGTCAACCTGCCACCAAGGTAGGGAGCGCTGCCTCTCCCGGGTTCACACGCAGTGTGTGGTGTGACGGGACAGCGACGAGGCCCACCGCCGGTCAGCT
This sequence comes from Streptomyces sp. NPDC055749, assembly GCF_053617235.1. Taxonomy (NCBI): domain Bacteria; kingdom Bacillati; phylum Actinomycetota; class Actinomycetes; order Kitasatosporales; family Streptomycetaceae; genus Streptomyces; species Streptomyces sp. NPDC055749. The sequence continues at coordinate 6,170 of NZ_JBSHFH010000076.1, forward strand.
GATCGGTGGCGGGAGGGGGACCCGGGCGGCGAGGTACTTCGGGGCCATTTCGCGGTAGCTGTCGGTGATCAGTTCGGCAAGCTCGGTCCAGTCGCAGTGGTCACCGAGGACGGCGGCGACGACGTTGTGGCCCCAGTCGGCACGGAAGAACGGGAACCCGCCGGAGGTCAGGCCGAGCAGGTCGTCGGCGGGTACCCGAAAAGTCATCACGACCGGTTCCTGATCTGCGGTTGCATACGGGGCGTAGACCGGGTGGCGATCCACGTCCGGCGTGTAGACATGGGCGAATGTCCGCGTGCGGATCCGCCAGCGCACGCCGATCCAGGCTGGTTCCTCGTACGACTCGGGCAGCTGTCGGCAGATCGGCCGCAGCCGGTTCAGGATCTCCGGGGGCACGTCTCCAGGACTGGACATAGGTCGACACTAGCGACCGCCGACGATCTGGCAGGGCCGCCCACGTGATTCCCCAGAACATGGGGCAGCACACAACGACTGGCTGCCCCACGGCCGGCTCGACGGCGCGGCACTCGACATGGCCGGAGCCGACCGGCCGGACGACGAGGCCGTCATCTGCTACGAGGTGGTCCGATCGGCGATGAACATGGCCCTCGGCACCATCATGACCGGCTTCCGCTACGCCACCCGTCGGCCGGAGTCCGGGTTCGGGTTCGGGTTTGCTGTTACGGGGGGACCGGAGGGGATCGAGGACGTCCTGGCGGCGAAGTTCCGGCGTGGACACCGAAATGCCCCTGACTTGTCGGACCGTCCGGGAGCCGGCACTCCGCGCCGCTCTGCGTCTTTCCGTTGACTGTCAAGCGCCATCCACGTACGGCACTGCACGGCCATTCCACGGGCACCGGAACGAGGGCACGCTCAGACGTCAGAGAGCTGACTGTCAGGGAGCGGCGACAGCCGTCTTTTGGCCGATGATGCGTTCGGCGCGGTACGGAGACGTCTCGAGGCGAGCCAGCACGGCAGGCTGGGTGATGTTGGGGAGGATGGTCTCGAAGAGGGCGGAAATCTCGGTAACGAGGGCCAGCGGGCGCTCGAGCATCGATTCCCTCACCACCTGAACCCCGGTCCAGGCCCCGACCAGCAGACGTGACGTGGTGGCCGGGTTGACATGCGGGAGCAGCTCACCCTGCTCCTTCGCCTCGGTGAGGAGATCGGCTCCATAGGTGATCCAGTCCGGCCAGCGGGTGCCGAAGAGGCTACGCGCGCGATGGTCGACCGACAGCCGAATCGCCGCGCTGAGGAGGGGCTCTCGGGGAAGTCGATAAGCCAGCAGGAGCGCTGCGTCTATCCACTCCTGGAGCTTGAAGGTCTGCGGGGTGACTCCGTCTGTGGTGACCGCCTCCTGGAGAACACCGCGGGCCAGCTCTTCCTTGGAGGTGAAGTGGAAGTAGAGCGCGCCCTTCGTGAGACCGGCCCGATCAATGATCGCGGCGATCGTGGCGGCCTCGTAGCCGTGCTCGTTGAAGACCTCGGCGGCCGCGTTCAGGAAGGCTTTGCGCGTGCGGATCGCGCGCTGTTGCTGTACCAACTCGCGCTCCCTACGGGATTGCATGACGATCATTCAAAATATGCCGGTGAGACGGTACTGTATCAGCGCCACTGCCTATTTTGTCATGTCCCGGGGGGACCGTGCGCGACGTAGCCGCTATCCTGCAGACACCACACGCCGGGACAGGGGGTGTGGACAGCGTACCCAGCGCATATGTCCACCTCAGTCGTTCCGACGCAGTTCTGATCACCGGATGGAAGCGCCTGGAAAAGGGCGAATTTTCCCTGACCGCCCGCTGGCCGGCGCCTCCGGAGGGACTGCCGTACGACCGCCGGGTACTCGTGCAGACCATCCGGCAGAGCGGTCTTGCCATACTCCACGCAGAGGTGGGGGTGCCCCTTTCCCATCAAATCCTCCTCAACTCCTTCGACTTCACCGTCGCCCCCGGTCTACGGATATCCGCCTCCACCGAGCCCTGCGCGCTGACGGTGAAGATCTCGCTCGCCGAGCCGAAGAGACCCGGCCGGGCCGCGAGTTCTCTCGGTATGGACATCCGTATTCTCCGAGGCAACGCCATGGTGGCCACCGCGGCAGTCACGTTCGGGTGGATATCCCCGGCCGTGTATCGCCGCCTGCGTGGCGATCACCTGTCGGTCGCATGGAACTCATGGCCGCTCCTCGACCCCGTCGACCCCGGCACAGTCGGCTGCACCACGGCCTCAGATGTGGTGCTGGCCCCCGGTGACCGGCGACACCAGTGGCAGCTGCGCGCCGACGTGGACAACCTGCTGTACTTCGACCACCCCGTCGATCACGTCCCCGGCCTCGTCCTGATGGAAGCCGCCTATCAAGCGGCGCACGCGATCCTGCATCCCGCCCCCTTCGAGGCAACCACGATCACAAGCGCCTTCGAGCGGTACACCGAATTCGACCGCCCCTGCCGGATCGAGGCGGAGGTCGTACTCGCCGCCGCTGACGAGACCTCCGTACTGGTCACCGGGACGCAGGACGGGAACACCGTCTTTCAGGGGCGGTTGAGTGGCCTAGCAGGCGAGAACTGACCTCGCCGGTCTGCTTCCATCGAACCGCATGGGCAGTGGCGTGCGATCAGCTCGGCGAAGACCTGGTCAGGCTCCCGGAAGCGGCACCTGCCTGCGAGACATTGCGCCGCCGCGGCCATGTCCTGATCGCTGGAAAGTTCCAGCTTGTGGGCGGCCAGGAGTGCTTTCGCCGCGTGATGGAAGGCCGGCGAATCGGCCCGCGCGGACGCCTGGGTGTGTGGCTGCGGAGTTTCCGGTGAGGTGCGCTGCTCCTGCGGACGGCGCTGAGGGCCGGTGCCCGATTCGTGGAGCTTCACCTTGATGACGCGCACGAGTTCGTGGGCTGTCCTGCCTAGGTTGGCGGACTGCCCTGTCGGATTGTCCCTGCATGAACTGGTGGGCACGCTCGATCAGTTGAGGACCAAGGAGGCGGGTCTGCGCGGCCCAGGCGGTGGAGTCCGCAGCCAGGTCGAGCTGTACGGCGGTCTCGTCGAAACGGACCGCGGCGTGGTGCTCGAGGAGGTCGGATCCGTCGGCTCCGGAGAATCTCCTTCCAGGAGCTGTCCGGGCGATCCATGATGGCGTGCGTCTGGCTGCTGCTTGAGGCGCCTGTGACGACGCACTGAAGTCGATTGCCGGGCGTCTGAGGCTGCGCAAGCATTGTCGGATGAGTACGGATGAGGGTCGGAAGCTGACGCGGATTGTGCAGACGTGTCCTGAAAACCAATCACAGTGGGATGCCTGGACGGCGGACGGCCAGTACCTGTACTTCGTATACCGACATGGTGAGGGCTGCGTTGAATGGCATCTTGGCCCTGACGACGATGCCGACACGCCGGAATCTTGGAACGAGGGCCGCTCAGGGCTCCTGATCGAATGGGACGACGGCACTGGCGGCGGTGTCATCAGCCTTGAAGGCTTCCTCGCGGCAGCGGGCCTGGAGTTGGCGCCGGATGCCTCGGTGAGTTGAGGTCACGGCACGCAGTCAGGTGCGGAGCCAGATGACGAGGGCTGCCGCGGTGACGGTGACGAGGAAGACGTAGCCGCGCTTGTCGTAACGGGTCGCGACAGCCAGGGAGTTCTTCAGCCTGTTGATGGCTCTCTCGACGGTGTCGCGCTTCTTGTACCGCTCCTCGCCGAAGCCGGGTGGCCGTCCGCCTCGTGATCCCTTGCGCAGGCGGGCGGCCCGGCTGTCGGCTTTCTCCGGGACCGTGGGCCGGATGCCGCGCCGCCGCAGTACTGACGGCAAGGACCCTTGCTGTAGGCATTGTCGGCCGCGACGCTGTCGGGCTTCTTGACGGGCCTGCCCGACCCGAGCCGGAACCCGGATCTTCTCCAGCACCGGCACGAACCGGGTGCAGTCGGCCCGCTGCCCCGGCGTGACGATCACGGACAGGGGGCGGCGGAAAGCGTCCGCGCCCAGGTGGATCTTGCTGGTGAAGCCACCTCGCGAACGCCTCAGGCTCTTGCCTCCTGCACCACCTTTACTAGCCGGGCGACGATTCTCTGCCACGGAGTTCCGTCGTGGTGTTCCAGCACCTCGCCCCCTTGGAACTGGCAAGGGCCGGCGGCGGATCGATGCGGGCGCCGGCGGCGTGCTGGTGCGCGCGCACGATGGTGGATCCACCGAGATGTCCCAGCCGATCTCCGCGGCCGCGTTGGCCGTAGCTTGGGCCTGGTGCATCCACCCCAGCCAGTTCGATGCTCCGCCGGCTTCGCTTCCCAAGCGCCTGTGCGAGGCCATCGGCGGTGAATGGGGCAGGCAGCGGTATTACCTTCAGCCGCTCACTCAGGCGGTGTGTCAGCCAGTAGCCCATAAGCCCTCCACGCAGCCGGCACTTGCAGTTCGCCCACGCGCTTCACAGGCCCAGCTGCCGGCGGGGCGTGACCGCGCTTGAGGAGACTTGACGGAGGCAGCGCTCAATCAACGCATCACGCGCGCGGCGCACCTGCCGGTGCGCCATCAACGACGCGCAGCGCTCTCGGGGTTGCGCGCGACCCGCCGCCGCATAAGCAAACGGCCGGGGTGACAGGATCGGGCACTGACTTGCCCTCTGAGGACCGAAAAGACGCTCGGCCCCTGCTGAGGAGAGAGTGCGAAGGGGGCCGGAATGTCGCTGGTACGCACCTCAGCCCCCTGGTGGATCCACATCACAGGTCGCAGCGCCGGAAGCAGAGCCCCCACGCCTCTCGCACATCCCGACGCCTCTCGCACATCCCGACGTCGCAGATTACGGGGCGAGCGGTCGGTATTGCATAGCATTGGTCTCGACTGAAGCATCCAGGGTGGCCGGATCACCCGACCGGAAGGCATGGGCAGAAGCATGACCGACACATCCCACGGGCCGCGGGCCCCACGGGCCCAGCAGGAGCGGTCGGTGGTAACGAGGGACAGGATTCTCGTCGCGGCCGCCGAGGTCTTCGATGAACACGGCTACGCCGCAGCGACCCTCACCATGATCCTGAAACGGGCGCAGGTTACGAAAGGTGCCCTATACCATCATTTCAGGTCGAAGGATCAGATAGCTGAGAAACTGTTGGCGATCCAGGTCCCCATGACCAAGGTCAAGCCGCAGACGTCGAAGTTTCAGGAGATGATCGACGTCACCTACATCTACGGCCACCTCCTGCAGGAACACCCGGTGGCCAGAGCCGGCGTTCGACTGTCGCTCGACGGAGGCGTACCCCCTGAGCTCGACGTCTATGGCCCGACGCGAGACTGGCTGGCCCTAGGGGCACACCTCATGGCGGAGGCTGAACAAGCAGGCCACCTGAACGCCGGCTGGGCACCCCAAGCTGCCGCCGAGCTCGTCGTGTCGGGCTTCATCGGGGCGCAGCTGACCTCCCTGCAGATCACTGGCCCCAATCGAACCGACCTGCCACTACGGCTCGAGCGCATGTGGCAAGGCCTGCTGCCCGGCCTGGCCACGCTGGGGATCCTTCTCAGCCTGGACTTCAAGGAGGACCGGTGGGACCGCATCCCTTGGGACGAAGCATCTGCAGGCTAGATACCCACACCGAGCCGATGGCGGAGGTCTCTCTGGACAGAATGATGCTTCTACGCTAAACAGGCATCCCGCCCCGTTTTAGCGTGTGGAGCGGACCCCACATCGGGCGGAAGGCAGGAACGTGGCACATCCAGTGACGTTCGGTGCGGCCCTGTCGGCCTCCGGTCTCCCGCAGGCCGCCTCCCCCTTCTGCTGGTTGCACATCGCAACCAGGCTTGACGGAGTGACAGGGAACCCTGATACACCTCCGCGTGGCGAGGACAGGGGATCGCGTATCACCATCGCCCGCCGTGCGCACCCTCCAGCCAACGGCTCCCCACCCGCCGCGGCCCGCGCGGATGGCGACCGATCTGCTGTGGAGTCCCCAACGATGAAGCGTCAGCCGGCGTAGTCCTGCCCGGTGCACCTCGCGTCGTACTCACCGTGGAATTTGCGGAGCGCCCTTCATCTCATCCGTCCACGCCGCATGAGCACTCAAGCGCCAGTCCAGCGCTGCGCTTCCCCACGACCTGTCTCCGTGACGGTCAGTGCCCGACAGTCCCTTCACTTACCGGTCTCAGAGGTGGGAGCACCTGTGATTGCGAACGAGCAAATGCCCGCAGCAGTCAACACAGAATTCCTGAACATGGGGATAGATACCTTCCTTTCGGGTGAGGACCTGGAGACTTCTTCCGTCTCCGGGCAAGCCGATAGGACATTGATATCTGCCACACGCTCCCCATTTATCGACATCGTGAATGCTTTGGAGTCTCAAATCGGGACTCCCCACCTCTACGCCGGAGGAGCTGGGGGAATCATGGTCCGCTGGCAGCGCGGCGGGAGAGCGCTCACCGTGGCAGAAGGTGAGTACGGGGTTCAGATGTCGCTTCAGATGACCAAATCTCTCGAAGCCTTTGAGTCCGCAGTCTTCAGCGCCGGAGTGGGTGGCGAACTGGGTCAGGCACCGACCTACCTCGATCTTCCCTATCTGTGGCAGATCCAACGAGGCCCTCACAGAGAAGCGCCGGCCGTACCACCCACCGACGACTGGGAGCAGCTAGAGCAGGCACTGCATGTCTTGCTGCACGCCTGGGCCGAGCAGATGCCCACTCTGTTCAACGCCGGATGGTGTCAGGTAGCTGCGTTCAACTTGACCAACCACGCAGACGACGACCGCGTCCTCGGCGTTCTGCAGAGCCACGAGGACGGGCTTGCTCTCTTCCTCCGTGACCTGCCGGGACGACGTTCCCCGTCCGATGCGCAAGACATGATCGCCCGCGGCTGGAAAGAAATCATTCCGGTCTTGCGGGCATGGATGGTTTCCTTCGAACCCAGCCCGGAATCCGCTGCCACGGCGTCGGGAATCATTGTCAGGGAACTAAAAGCCGGTGGAGCCGCTACCCCGTTGGACGTATCTGCGACCGATCTCAGCAGGACCAAAAAAATCCGGCTCACTCTGCCCGGAATCCCACTTGGGATGCCATGACCCCAGGCAGCGTCGGCATCACAGGCGGGGTTACGGTCGAGCAGATCGCCACCTACGCCGACCTGGGCCTGTACCTGTCCTGGGTGCGGGAGAGGACCGGCAGCTCGTACAAGCAGATTGAGGACCGGGCGGCGGCCGCTGGCTCTCTGCCGCAGTTCGGTCGCCTCCCTCACTCCACTGCTCATCGGATCGGACCCCGGCTACGTCCACGACGACACCACGGCCGTGGTGGAGACGCTCACGGCGGAGATCAAGGCGACGCAGCCTCGCAAGCTCGCCGACTACACCAAAGCGCTCGCCGGCCACGCGGAAATGGCCGTGTACGGGGACACAGCCCGCACGCTCATCCGGGCCGCGATCGACGCCCTGGAGTGAACATCCGCAATTACCCGCAACTTTGCTGAGGAACGAGCGACGTCCTCCGTAGCGTCGAACGACACCGACGCACCCAGCAACGGAGGCGGCGCCCGATGAGCGCACAGACACCCGCCAACCCCGAACCGGGAAGGCCCGGCCTCCACCGACTCGACTTCGGCCAACCTTCCCCGGCGCTGATCGCCCGTGCCGACCGCGGCTACGCCCGCTTCCTCGCCGACGCCACCCTGATCAGGCAGAGGGGCAGGCTCTTCTTGATCCATTCGCACGTGGCGAGGGTGTGGATCATGGCCGCGTCGATGTTCGGGTCCGCGTCGAAGCCGAACTTACGAGTGCCTTGTCACGGGGGAACCCGGCGGCCTTGATGCGCCGTTCGGAGCGTCGTCGGGCCCGGTCATCGCACGCGGCCAGCAGGAGCTCGGCGAGGAAGCCGAGGTAGGACATCTGCTCGCGTTCGGCGGCCTCGGCGAGCTCAGGGAACTGCGACCGGATGGTGGGCAGCCACAGCATCCGGCATGCCTGGTCAACGCCGCTGATGGCGGCCCGCTCGGTGAGTTCTCCCCGGCGGGGAATGGACACGGAGTTCTCCTCAAGGGGCCAGGCTGCGGGGGCTGTCGGGTCGGGGCGCGGTTTGCGGGGTCGTCGTAGACAGAGGTCATGATCAGGGAGAGACGCCGTGGCATCCCGGTGAGATCGTGCCCGCCAACGGGATCTACGAGTGCGACTGCGGGGGAGAGCACGACGTGCCGGGCCTCCAGGAAGACTCCCCGCTGCTGCCGACTGACCATGGCGAGGGGCCCTGGCCTGGCACTCCTTCGAGTCGGAGAATTATTCGATGATCCGACCAATCCGCCCCGGGGCCGGCAGCGAATCATCTGTGACTGACCGACAACTGTGATGCGGTTCGGGAGGCTTGAGGGTGCTGGGACGGATAGCGGGACGCAGGGGTGACCAGAGGCGTGCTGTCTCTCCCCGTGTGCGTCTGCTGCGCCAGGCCCTGACCGTCACGGGTATCGCCGGGGCTTTATTCGGCGCCGGCCTGATCGCTGCCTCCACTGCCTCGGCCGCTGACCACTCCGCTGACCACTTTGCAGCGCCGCGGGTGAGTGCCGCCGATTCCGCTCATGGCAGTGAACGGGAGCCCGGCAGCCTCTTCGGTGTGGCGAAGAGCATCGGATCGATGATTCACACCGACAAGCCGTCCAAGCACAAGGGCCCATCGAGCAGCCAGAACCGGGGCGGTGCTCCGGCATCACCCGCGTCGCGCGGAGCGGCCACTGACTCTTCAGCCGAGGACGAGAAGGCGGGCACGGTTTCGCCCGACCAGCCCTCTACCAAGGTGCACACGTCTGAGAATTCGGGCAGTGCCTTGCCCGCTGTGAGCACTGCTGAGGGCCGGGAGCCTGCCGGGCCGGGCGCTGCGCTGGGTGCTCTCGGAACGGCCGCCCGCGACGTCACCGAGTCTACCGGCCGGCCTGTGGGCGCGGCGTCGGCGCCGGTTACCGAAGAGACCGGCGCCGAGGCAGACGCAACCCGGTCGGCGGCCCAGACCCGTGCTCCGGTGCCCGGTGTGCTGGGCGGGGCAGGGCGTTCGGTGGGGGAGCTGACTTCTCCGGTGCCGGCCCCGACGGGTCGTGTGCTGGCTCCGGTCACGCAGACCCTGGCTCCGGTCACGCAGACCCTGGCCCCCGTGACAGCGGCGCTCGCGCCGGTGACAGAGCCTGTCGCGCATGTCGGTGCCCCGGTGACCGGGGCACTGTCCCCGGTCACGGAGCGTGTGCTGCGTCCGGTCACCGAGCCGCTGGACCCGGTGCTGGAGCCGCTGATCGGTGGCGCGGGCCTGGGAGAGGTCACCGCACCGATCGGCATCTCCCCGTCCCCGGCCGCCAACACCCCCATACCGCCCGTTCATTCATCTGCGGTGGTGCCGCCTGCTGTGTCTGCACCTTCTCCCCCGAGGGGTGCAGACACAGCAGACGCCATCACCACCCCGACGCAAGCCGCTGTGGCCCACGGCCGGCACTCGCAGCCGACGTGGCAGGGCAACCCGACCGGAAGCGCCTCAGGCTCGGCCGGCGACGAGACGGGTTCGGCCGGCTGGTGGACGCTTCCGCAAGATCTGCCGGGCGGGGTGAACACGCCTGCTGGTTCTGCCGGTAGCGGTGGTTCATCGGGCAGCGGAACCTTCGCCGGGCCGCTGCTGTGGACGGCTGAGCCGCGTGTGCATCAGGGCTGCGGTCGAAGCCGGCCGGCGTCGACCGCGTGGGACGTGACCGCCTCCGGGCTGTTGTACGACGCCCGCGGTCCGCGGATCCCTGGATGACGTTCCTCCAGTAGCGACCGACCAAGGCACACGGCGTGTGCCATATCCGGTCCTGCCCTTCCCTCCAGATCTGTGCAGATCGACGGCTTGCTGGAACGAGCCGTACGGGGAACGGGCCGGGGCTTCTCGAAAGGGACGCAGACTCTCATGAACGTCAACCTCAAGCGCGGCCTGGTGGTCGCGGCAACCTCCGGCGGAATTTTCCTCCTCGGGCAGGTCGCGGCCCAGGCCTCGGAGCAGCCGGCGCAGCACGAGCGCGGCGGCATCACGAGCGTGGCCGACGGCCTCCTCGGCGGCGGCCAGCAGAGCAAGAGCCCGTTCGGCCCGGCTGCCGACGCTGCCGCCTCGAACAAGACCGGCGCCTCCTCCGGTGACACCGAACGCGGCGGCGACGGCGGCAACGCCTCCAGCTCGAACAAGGCGCAGTCGGGGAACACCGGCAACTCCGGCAACTCCGGTTCCACTGGTGGGAACAAGTCCGGGAACATCTGCATCCTCGCGGACTGCACCGCGCACGCCTCGTCCGGCAACTCAGGAAACACCGGCGATAGCGGCGACTCGGGTAACGCCTCCAACTCGTCCCACACGAAGGGCGGCGACGCCGGCCGCGGCGGCGATTCCGGCCCGGCGAAGGCGCACGGCTCAGGCCACGCTGCTTCCGGTGCGAAGTCGAACAGCTCCGGCCACCACAGCAGCGGCAAGGGCAGCGCCGACAGCGGCTCGTCCGCGCACAACCAGACCGGTGCCGCCTCCGGTGACACCGGCCGCGGCGGCGACGGCGGCAACGCCTCCAGCTCGAACAAGGCCCAGTCGGGGAACACCGGCAACTCGGGCAACTCCGGAGCCACCGGTGGTAACCAAGCCGGGAACATCTGCATCCTGGCCCGCTGCGACGCCTCCGCCACGTCCGGGGACTCGGGTGACACCGGCGACACGGGCGATTCGGGCAACGCCTCCAACGACTCCCGGACGTCGGGCGGCCAGGGTGGTCGCGGTGGCGACTCCGGCCCGGCCCACGCCATGGGGCTCGCCAACGCTGCCGCGTGGTCCGAGCAGCGGACCTGGGACAGGGAGGGCCAGTACCGGATCCTGCCCGCCCACGGCAACGACCGGGCCCACAACGGCGGCAGCAGCGATGCCTCCTCACAGGCCGCCAACCGCACCGGCGCGGCCTCGGGTGACACCGGCCGCGGCGGCGACGGCGCCAACACCACCAGCAGCAACCAGGCGCAGTCGGGGACCAGCGGCAACTCGGGTGACTCGGGTTCCACCGGCAGCAACCAGGCCGGCACCATCGCCATCCTCGACGGTCAGAACCGGGGCGGCCACCACGGCGGCGGTCACGGCTGGGGTGCTTCCGACTGGGGTCACGGCCGGGAGTGGATGAACGGCGGCTCGAATGCCTCCACGAGCTCCGGCGACTCCGGGAACACGGGCGACACCGGCACTACGGGTGACGCCTCGAACACGTCCTGGACCACCAGCGGCAACGGCGCCCGCGGCGGAGACTCCGGCCCGGTGCACACCACCGGCACGGCGCACAACAAGGCCGACGCCAAGCAGCACCAGAAGTCCACCCACCACTGGGGCTGGACCCTCCACCACAACGGCGGCAGCAGCGACGCGTCGTCGCAGGCCGCCAACCGCACCGGTGCGGTCTCGGGTGACACCGGCCGCGGCGGCGACGGAGCCGGCACCACCAGCAACAACCAGGCGCAGTCCGGGACCAGCGGCAACTCGGGTGACTCGGGTCCCACCGGCAGCAACCAGGCCGGCAGCCTGAACATCCTCGGCGGCCAGAGCTGGGGCGGCGACCACGGCTGGAAGTACCACGACAGCAAGCAGGGCGCCAGGACGAACTCCGGTGACTCGGGAGCAACCGGCAGCACCGGTGACTCGGGTGACACGTGGAACACGTCCTGGACCGATGGCGGCCACGGTGCCCGCGGCGGAGACTCCGGGACCGCGCACGGCACGGGTACGGCACACAGCAAGGCCCACGCCGGCTGATTGACCGTCAGCCTGCGTCGGCCGATTGAAAATTCTCAGGGCTGTACCCGCTTCGGCGGGTGCAGCCCTGAACCCGTTCCAGACGCCGGGCGCGGCGGGGGAGCTCGCCCGCGCCCAAGCCCTCACCCCGCTTGACGAACGGGCCGGGCCGTTAGCGGACATCGACCGGTGGACGTCCTGGCGCTGGAACCCAGTCCGGCCCACGCCGTGCCTGCCCCAGCCCCAGGAATCCGGCCCCGCAGCGGTGCCGGCGAGCCGGTGAGACCGCGCCCTTGACCGAGGAGGTCGGCGCGCGGGACGGTTGCTGCGCAACTCCAGGCAACTCCACGCGTCGGCATACACATCGGCATACACATGAACGCGCCCAGCCACGCGCGCCCAGCCACGTACGAATGAACGGGCTCTGTCGCTGATCTTGTGACGTTGCATGGTCACGTCGGGTCAGTGACAGAGCACCTCGTATGTTCCCAGAGCGCATCGGGATCGCAGTCAGTACCACCGGCCCAATCCAGCGGCGCCAGATCAGGTCTCTGCGGCAAAGCGAAGTGCCCGCAGGGGTGCATCGATGAGCTCCGCGGCATCGAAACCGGAGGCGTCGCCCCCATCGCGGATATCCAGGACAGGAGGTGATCCGCGAAAGGGCCTCGCTTCACCGCGTGCTTGAGAGGTGAAGGGCTTCGTCTGCCCGAGGAAGGCCAGTGACCACGTCATCGCCAGACAGCAGAAAGTAGCCGAACCAACCCGGAACCATGGCGGTGCCTTCCGCACCGAAGCCGTAGCACAGCACAGCACAGCACAGCACAGCACAGCACAGCACAGCACAGCGGCCGGGCTCGCCTCGCGAGCAGCCGCACAAACAGGCCGGCGCCTCCTGCCCCCGGCATGAGGCTCATGGCCGCCTCACACATCGCTTCTGCAGCGGCGGTGGCCCTCAGCATCCTCGCGGACGGGCCCGAGGCAGGCGGTGCGCGCATCGCACTGCCCGCATCGCACTGCCCGCATCGCACTGCCCGCACCGCGCCGCCCGCACCGCGCACGGGCCCAACCGTTCGACACCGCCCTGATCCCCATGGGCGCCCCCCTGCTGACGCGACGGGTGGGGGCGCCCCCACCGAGGAACCGCTCGCATGGCGCGGGCGACGATCGGTGCGCGCAGTGGTCCAACGGTCGTGAACGGGAGGCTGAACACTTCCGGGCAGGTCCGTGAAGCCGATCAGTACCAATGAGTATCCCGTCAACGGATCTATAGCCTCCGCTTTCATGGACCACATACGCAGAGCAGCCGGGCTCGCCCTCGTGCTGCTTTTCCTCATGCTGGGCACCGGTACCCAGCCCGCGTTCGCGCACGTCTCGCGTGAACACGCGGAACTCGTTGTCGCGCCAGGCAACGACGTCACCAGCGGCCGCCTCATCGTGCACCACGCCGTCGTGGCTCCCGAACAGGCCGGTGCATGGGCATCCGCGCTGCTCTCAACCCCATGCCCGGCCACCGGTTTTGGCGTGCCGGGCGACAACGGCGGCGTACCCGGCGGCGTTGTCGTCGAACTGGCCTGGAGCTGCCACATCGACGCGCTCGACCTGAGCCCGCTCATCGACAAGGGCCAACTGACCCAGGTCGTCGTCGAGTTCGACGGCACCGCTGCCGACGCCTCCGCCACCTCCCCGCTCGTCGACGTGCGAGGCGCTCATGCCCTCCCGGCGTTCCCCTGGCCGGCCATCGCGCTAGTCACCATCGCCGGCATCGTCCTGGTGCTAGCCGCTCTACGGCTGTCCGCCCTCATTCACCAACTGCGCCGCTCCCTGCGGCGCTGGCAGTTCGCGACAGCCGGCGCCGTCGCCCTGTCGTTCCTGGCACCCCAGGCGGCCATCGCCGACGACACTGCGCAGCCGGACGCCACGGTCACCGTCGAAGGCACCGTCTTCAAGGACCGCAACGGCAACGGCGAGCGGGACACGGGCGAGCAGCCCATGCCCGGCATCGACGTCACCGACGGGGCCGGATGGACGACGACCGCAGCGGACGGTACGTACAGTCTGACCGTCGACCCGAAGCGGCGCGAGACCGACCTCGTCAGCATCGTCTCACCCGACGGATACACACCCGCCCTGCGCAAGGACTACATCCCGCAGTTCTCCCACAAGGTCCCCGAGACCGGCGGCACGGACATCGACTTCGCGCTCGTACCCGACCGCAACGCCTCGAACCCCACCGAGAAGTGGGTGATGAACTCGGACACTGAGGTAGGCAACCGCACCGACGACGAGGCCCGGCGCGCCCTGCCCCAATGGACAGGCCAGGTCCAGGCGATGAGCGAGGTCGACGGCGCGACGATGCAGATCGCGACCGGCGACCTCACCGTCACCGACTACGCCGCCGAGCCGCGCCGCCAGGGCGGTTACGACCTGTTCAGCAAGGGCCTGGAGGAGGGCCGGCTCGGCCACCCGTTCTACCCGGTGATGGGCAACCACGACTTCGGCGGCACAGCGACATCCCAGGGCTACGCCGGCAGCCTGGAGTACTACCGCCGCAACCTCGCCCCCGAGTGGTACAGCTTCGACCGCAACGGCCGTCACATCGTCGTCCTCGAGGACAACTACGACGCGAGCGGGCTGAAACCGCAACTGGACTGGCTGCGCCAGGACCTCGCCCGGCACGCGGTCGGCAAGCAGGTATTCGTCTTCGCGCACCGCTCGCTGTTCACCCAGTGGGGCCCCGGCGCCGGCATGCAGCCCACGATCGACGAACTCGCCAAGTACGACGTGCGGATGGTCGCCGCCGGCCACAACCAACAGGCCGAGTTCCGGCGCGGCGCCTTCAAACGGTCTGTCGAGATCAACAACCAGGGCACGTACGGCATCGACGGTGCCCGCCCCGACTACAAGGTCCTCGACTTCAGCACCATCACCGACGATCCGCGCACGCACCGCAACGAGGACACCGGCCATGTGACCGGCACCCACCGGCAGTTCGACATCGACGACGACGCTGCGCTGGTCAGCCCCGCACAGGACAGTGTGCACGGCACGAACACAGCAGTCCCCGTCGAGGTGTACGCGGAAGACGACGGCCGAACCCCGGCCAAGGCGGTACTCACCGTCCGTGACCGCCGCGGCCACCTCGTGAAACGAACGGACGTGCGCTTCGGCAAGGACACCTCCCGCCCCGGCATCCAGAACTGCTACACCCCGCCCGCAGGCACGCCCGAGCCCTGCCCCGACGCGCGCGGCGCCTGGACCCGCGCGAGCGGCGCCCTCAACGGGCTGCGGCCCGGAACGTACACCGCTGAGTCGATCGCCTACGACACCCGGGGCAAGCGGTTCCCCGTCGTCAGAAACACCTTCGAGGTCGTACGGGACTCCGAGCTCGCCAAGCCGACGACCGGTCAGGACTGGCTACGGCAGGGCGGCGACGAGGCCGGCCGGTCCGCCAGCGGCGACGAGCCGGGCGCGCAGTTCGACCTCAAGTGGACCCGCCACACCGGCGAACAGTTCAACCTCAACGGCTCCGTCGTCGCCGACGGCAGACTCATCGTCTCCTCCCGCGCCTTCGACTCGCCGTACAGCATGATGCTCGCCTACGACCTCGCCTCCGGGCAGGAGCTGTGGCGCACCTACCTGGACGGCGACGCCGAGTCCGCGCCGACGCTCCACGGCAACAAGGTCTACCTGACGACCGGTGTCGGACGGGTCTACGCGCTCGACGCGGCGAACGGACACATCTCCTGGCAGTCGATCGACCGCGAGGAGACCCACGGAAACACCGTGCGCCGCTACGGCCGAGCCGGCGGACCCGTCAGCGTCTTCACCCTGACGGGCGACGGCGACCGCACGGTCGCCGTCTACCAGGACGCCTCCACCGTCCGCTGCCGGAACGCGAAGACCGGCGCAATACTGCCGGGCGGCTTCGGAGCCGCGTTCTCCTGGGGCCAGGCCCACAGCACAGTGATCCGCGAACCGGGTACCAACACCGCCTACCTGCACTCCATGTCGAGCAACACCGCCATCGCCATGGACCTCGCGACCTGCACTCAACTGTGGGTGAAAGACACCGCGGGAGACATCGACAGCCACTCCTCACCCGTCCTGACCGACCCGAACGACGGCAGCCAGGCGAAACTGGTGACATTCACGGCGTACGGAGCCAGGGGCCACGACCCCAAGACGGGCACGGTCACCTGGGAATCCAAGCTCGGCGGCACCAGCACCTGCGAGCCGGGGCGCGCCCCGCTCACCAGCCCGGCCGTGTGGGGCGACACCGCCTACATCGCGGGCCGCGACGGTGTCGTACGCGCGTACGACACGACCGCATCCGATCCCTCGAAGCCGCTGTGGGAGACCGCATCCGGCTACCTGCAGGGAGAGAGCCCCCTCGACGACAAATGGCGCCTCGCCATGGGCTGCTCAGTCGGTGCGGGCTCGCCGACCATGCACCCACTCGTAACGAAGTCCCACGTGTACGCCGGAACGTGGGACGGCCGCCTGCTCGTCCTCGACCGGGCCAGCGGCACACAGGTCACCTCGTACAACCTCGGCGCAGCAGTGGCCTCAGCCCTCTCCGTGAGCGGCGACCGGCTCTTCGTCCTCACGGACGACGGCACGGTCCATGCGCTCACCGCACGCCGGAAGTAGAAGGGACGCACCACCGTGCGATCACTGCACACCCGGGTGCTGCTCCTGCTCGCCGCCGTCCCCGCACTGCTCCTGGGCAGCGCGGGGACGGCGCAGGCGCACCCCTTCGGAACCCCTCCCGTCGTGAAGATCCAGGCGACTGGCACCACCATCGACGCCACCTGGTCCGCGCAGCGAGACGACACCGACGTCCTCAAGAACGCGTCCAACGGCGACGAAGCCGGCTATCTGCGCGCCCACATCGTCGTACACCAGGACAGCCGCCCCTGCCGCACAGACCGGGCCGACGACACGAAGGTCCACTTCGTCTGCCCCCGGCCGGTGGACCGCATCGAACTGACGGTCACGGCACTGACGGACGTCGACCGCGCGTACCGGACGCTGTCGGTGACGGACACAGGATCAGGCGGGCTGCACACAGCACAGGAGCCGACGCGGACACTGTCCCTGACACCGGCCGCCGCAGGAGCCTCGCGGCCGGCGGCCGGACCTGCCGCTTCCGGCTGGGCAGCCTGGAACACCGACCTGACATCACTCCTGGATCACGGCACGGCACTTGGGCCGGCACTGCTCATCGCCGCAACTGTGGGCGCACTCCACGCCTGCGCACCAGGACACGGGAAGTCGCTGGCCGCCGGGTACCTGGTGGGCGCCAGAGGCAGGCCGCGCGACGCCGTGTGGCTGGGCGCAATCGTCGCCGTGATGCACACGCTCTCGGTCACCACGCTGGCGGTCGGCTGGTGGCTGGCGGCAAACAGCACACCGGACATCGCGGCACTGACAGGGTGGCTCCAACTGCTCGCAGCACTCGTGGTGACCGGGGTGGGCGCCAGCCTGCTCCGGAAACATCTACACCACCGGAACCACCACCACAGCCACACGCACGCGCACGACCACAGCCACGCGCACGGGCACGCGCACGACCATGGCCACAGCCATCACATCCCGGACGCCCCATCCCTCCTCACCTGGCGCGGACTCCTGCTCCTCGGCGCCTCAGGCGGCCTCCTGCCCTCGCCGTCGGCCTTCCTCGTCCTACTCACCGGACTACTGACCGGCAACATCGGCACCGCACTCGCGATGGTCGCCGCGTTCGGATCCGGCATGGCCCTGACACTCGCTGGCGTCGGCCTGACCGTGCTCCGCGGACGGGACGCACTGCTGGACCGCGTCTCCCGCTCCCGCACACTGCGCACATGGACGCCCAGGGTTCCACTGTTCGCGGCCTCGGCGGTAGTAACTGGAGGGACGGTCGCCTCGGCGATCGCCGCAGGCCGACTACTGAGCCCGTGATCAGCTGTACGCCACCGGCAACCAGCCCGACCAGACCGCCGCCCTCATGAGCTCCCAATTCCGCTGGGGCACCCCGCCCCCGACAGCGCTCACCAGCCCGCCACCTCTTCCTCGGTGGGAACACCACCACCTACCGGCAGCAGATGCGGTACGCAGAACGCTCCGCCGCTGTCCTTGCCAACTCCCGACCACTCCTGGCCAGCCGCCGACTCGCAGGAAGCGTGGGCAGCACTTTGGCGGGCACCCGACGGCCGCACCGGAAAGAACTACCTCGGCCACCTCATCGCCCCGCACCTGCTGTCCGTCCACGGCATAACCGACCAGCCCGCAGCGCACGCAGCAACTCCTCCAGACGCTCGCGGTGCTGTTCGGCGACCACCTCCAGGCGCTGCATGTAGCCGCCCCGCTCGTCCTCGCGTACAGCACTGAGAACCACGGTCAGGATGTCCTCCGACGCGTCAGGGATGAGGAAGCAGCCCGGGTCGATCAAGGCCCACGTGCACCGCTGCGCCGCCGCCAGGACTCCCTTCGCGTCCAGCGCCGGGACCGGCCTCTCACGCGAGTCTCCTCGGGCAGGGCGGCGCTGGCTGATGGAGATGGGCGAGCAGCAGGGCGCCGGAAGCGGAACGCCCGCGCTGAGCGGTGGTGGTGTCATCGACACGCAGCAGGTTGCTGGCGACCGCGCGGACACCCGCGAACCAGCCGTCCGCGAAGCGCCGCTCTGGGAGATCCAGGTGTGCACTCAGGCGATTGCCCCGGCCTCCAGCTGCGACACGATCTTGCCCGCCTGCTCGGTCCCGACTTCCGATGGCAGCCAGGGCCTGGAGCCCCACGAACCGCGCGTTCGTAGCCTCGTGCTGATGCTGGCCGATGCGGGCCAGCTCCTGGCCGTACGCGTCCGCGTCGTGCTGCTCGGCGCTCATGCCGCCCAGTTGAGTCCGAGGCCGGCGAGCGTGGCGAGTTTGTCGGCGGTGAGTTTGGCGCGGCGGGTCTTGATGTTGGAGAGGAATACTCCGAGTTTCACGAGGTGTTCCTGTCCGTCGACCAGGATCGTCTCCGTGTGCCCTCGTGGGACGGTCACGGAGCCTGTGCGGGCCTTGTACTGCGCCAGGGCCTCCACTCCCTTCTCGAAGGCCCCCATGGGCGTCGCGGACGGCTTCGCCGGCGTTTCCAGTTCTGCCGCCATCGGTACAACGCCGATAGCCTCCAGGCGCTCACGCTGCCCGTGGGTCAGGGCCGCCCAGACCTCCGGCTTCCGTTGCTTGGTCAGCCACTTCCCGATGCGCATCCCGTGGACGGTGACCCCAGGTTCGATGTACGCGAGGATGCTTTCCTCCGCGAGCATCTCGCGCACCACCGCGTAGTGCCGCTGCCACTCCGGTGGCCATGACGGGTTCCAGTCCTCGTCAACTTCGCGCAGCGCCGTCTCCCACTCGGGGTGTCCCTCCAGCGCACCCGCGCGGCGGAGGTTGGACAGCCACTGTCCGATCGGCTTGTCCAGCATGACCGCGGTCCGGGCCGCGCACAGCGTCCAGTGCTCCTCGTAGTACGCGCGGGCCGCCTCCAGGTTCTCCTGGAACCGCTCATCCGCTAGCGACCAAACCATTCCCAGCTTCTCCAGCCGCGCCGCGCGCTGGCCAGTCATCTGCCCGGCCCCGTACGCCCGTCGTTGTTCGGCGACCCATTGTCCAAGCGGTTTCGCACCCTCTTTGTGCCCATAAGGCACTCGGGCATGATGCTCACGCTCGGTGAACTTCTTGAGTGCCGCCCAGCCGCGGGCCCAATCCTGCCGTTCGGTGTCGATCACGTTGAAGGACACCCAGTCCGCGACCATCACTGGGTCACGCGGAGCCGCAAAACGGAGCAGCAGGCGGGATTCGTCCTCGCCCTCCTCGGGCGGCGGACCGATGTACTCGGACGGCTGCGCCACACCCTTCTGCGGCTCCTGCGGAATGGCCAGCAATTCGATTGCTTCTTCGTCGTGAGCCCGCAGACCTTCAAGAACTTTAACCAAAGGCCGATACGACCCGGAGGTGAACATATCCTCCGGCTTTTCTCCCGGCTGGAGAAATACCGGCACAATCAAAGAGGCAACTTTCCCCTCTCCCGGCTTCTGACGCAGCGCCCGGCCGATGGCCTGGACGATGTCGTGCGGAGCGCCCTTGGGGTCCAGCAGGGCCACGGAGTCCACCGCGCGGATGTCGACGCCCTCACCCAGGACACGGCAGTTCGAGAGGACCGCCCGCCGGGCGGTGGAGCCGAACTCGCCCAGGACCTCCCGCCGACGCTCCGGCACGTGCTCACCGCACAGCCAGTCCGCCCAGATCTTCACCGGGTACTTCTCGGGCTGGTCTGCGTGCAGCTTCGCCGCGACACGCTCCAGGCCCTCGGCGTACGCCTGCGCCTCTATCGTCCGGTGATGGAAGGTGATGCACGTCTGGAGCTGATGCTGACTCATGGTGTGTAGGAGCGCGGCCTGGAGCGCCCCGAGCCGCTGACCACGCACCTCCTCGCTGCGCCGGTCCTCGCCCATCAGCCGGTCCGGAGTGACAACAGGGTCCTGGAGCTCCAGCACGATGATCTGGTACCGCGCAAGCAACCCGCGCGACACGGCAGACGCCAAGCTGAGCTTGTACAGGACGGGACCGAAGACCTTCTCGTCGTCCATGCTCGCCGCCATCTCCCTCGGCAGCGGATCCCGCACCCCCTCGGCAACCTCCCGGCTGAGCCGCTCCTCCCAGATCCGAGGCGTCGCCGTCAGGTACAACCTGCGGTACGCCGGGATGACGTTCTGGTCGTGGATGTCCGTCCACGCCTTGCCCATCGACCCGGAAGTTCTGTGCGCCTCATCGACCACCGCGAGGTCCACCGGGGCCAACTGCTGGCCGTAGACGCCCTCGAACGCCTCCGCGAGCACGCCCAGGGACGCGTACGTGGCGTAGATAGTTACCGGCCCTTCGCCGTGCCACAGCGCCAACTGCACAGGGTTCGTGGTGGAGCGAACCTTCAGGCTCCACAGCTCCGGGTCGTCCTGGAGCGAGCAGACGGCAACCGCCGGCCCCTTGTGCCCGGCCTCATGCCACGCCTTCACCGTCTGCGCCAGAAGATCCAGCGTCGGCACCAAAACGAGAATGCGACCCTTCGGCATAAGCCGCTTTGCCGACGCAGCAGCAATAATTGTCTTCCCCGTGCCACACGCGGCGTGTACCTGCCCGCGCAGACCATTGAAAGGAATACCGCCCGGCGGGATATCGAAGCCGCGCACGATGGCGTCAACGGCCTCGATCTGGTGGTCACGCAGTTTCACGGCCATTCCCGTGTTCCCCTTTTCGCGAAATGTGGCGCGTAACCAGAATGAAGTCCCGGCGCGGTGAGAGTGACTCGGGGTGTACTGTCTGATCCCAGACTCTACACAGTGCATCATCATGATGCATCCCCTTGAGTCAACTTTCACCCCAGGTGACACACGATCGAACCTTAACCCTTGAGGCGAGTTGCGAGTGTACGCTGGCAAGGCATTCATGAACTCGACAGGGATAGTTTCGGGAGTTGGGGAGGGGTTCGGGTGGAGCGCAGCGGAGCCCGCCGTCACTGCGGGGAGCCGGCACCCTGTCAGGCCGACGGTCCGTCACCTTAGTGCATGATTGGCAGCTGGGATTCCCAAACCCTACACAGGCGAGAGAGCGATGCACCCCCTTGCCGCGAGCCCAGGCGACCGCGCTTGCGCGGGTGCCCGCAATTCGCGCTTGCGCGAATTGACGTCCTTTCAGAATTCCGTTTACGGAATTCCATTCCGGCGCTTGCGCCGGAATTCGAATTGCGCTTGCGCAATTCGTACTCTGTGCAGCGGCTTGCCGCTGCACC